>JAYTDA010000078.1:0-16464 GCA_043736155.1 Paracoccaceae bacterium
TGCCGGTGGTTCCCCCGATGATGAGGGAAATTCAAGCAACGCCGCTTGGAACCATGCCGCAACGGCAACGGTCCCCTGCCGCTTGGTCATTCCAACGCCCCAGGCGGGTCAAGGGGAACCGATCCATACGTCTGACCGACATGTTGATGCTGACCACCCCGCTTGCCACCCCGCTTGCCACCCTGCTTGGCACCCAGGCCTGCGCCGAAACCGCCGGGATCGAGACAGACGAACTGACCCTTGGCTTCATCTGGCTGACCGATATGGTCCCATTGGCGATTGCCAAGGAACAGGGCTTTTTCAGCGACGAAGGGCTGGAAGTGACGCTGAAGGCGCTGTCGAACTGGTGGGTGCTGCCGGGCCGGGTGCTGGACGACGAGATTGACGGCGAGCCCGACGGCACCCCCATGCTGGCGGGGCAACCGATCGCCTCGACCATCGGCTACGGCACCAAGAGCCCTCTGGTCACTGCCTTTTCGATGGACCTGAACGGCAATGCCATCACCGTGTCGAATGCGGTGTGGCAGGCGTTGAAACCCGGTGTGGCGGTGGCGGCGGGCAAACCGGTCCATCCGATTTCCGCCGCTGCGCTGAAACCGGTGCTGCAGGCCTATGCCGCCGACGGCAACCCAATGCCTATCCCGACAGCCTGACCATCGGGATCAACGGCGGCCAGGCCGTCGCCGACCGCGCCGTTGTGAACCGAAGGGGGATGCCCTGACCGCCATAGTCCCGGCAACCTTGCCGACCCCGAACGCAGACAGAAGGTCGTGCGGCTGGACCGGCTGTGCCTTGTGATCAACCGCTGTGACCCATGGTTTCGCGCCCTGGGTCTGGGATGGCTGACACAAGGCTGGCGGGTGCTGGCGGGCGACAACCCGATGGGGCAGCTCAAGGAAATCTGGCGGCTGGCACTGGTGCCTGCGCTGGCCAACGCCGGGTTTTTTGCTGTTGTGGGCCACCCTGGCAGCCATGGTGCAGACCACGCTTGACGCGATCCCGGGGCCGGGGCAGTTCTGGCAGCAGGTTGGCGTTCTGATCGATGACGCCACCGCCGGGCGGGTCAAGGCGCAGGAGTTCTACCTGGGACAGGATGCAAAGGATGCGGCTTTGGTGGCAAAGGGCAAACCTGATGCGGTCAAGACCCGCCGCTTCGCCGGCAAATCCAGCTTTCCGGGCCAGATCCTCCCCTCGATCCGGACGGTGTTTCCGGGCTTTCTGATCGGCACCATCATCGCGGTGCCATTGGGTATTCTGTGCGGCCTGTCACCGACAGCCAATGCCGCGATCAACCCGCTGGTGCAGATCGTCACCCTGGTGGTTTCTGCCACCGCTGGCGGTGCTGGCGGGGGTACCCGGCACCGACCAACCCGACCCCGGCCCCATGCTCTGTGCCTGCCTGACCGGGGGGCTCAACACGATTTTGCGGGCGATTGAGGGCGGGGCCGGTTCGGTTGCCGAACTGGGCAGGGTGTCGGGTGCCGGCACCTCGTGCGGATCCTGCCGCCCGGAACTGAAGGCGTTGCTGGTGCGCAGCAGGCAAAAGCAAGCCGCTGACTGATCCGGAGCGCCGCGCCTGCGGTGATGGAACTGTTTGCCCGTTTTCGCGGCTAGAGCGTGTCAGGCAAAAGTGGACACCGGTTTTGTTGTCCGACACGCGTTAAAACAAAGGGTTAGCCCCTGTCTGGCGATTCTTTCATCGCCAGACAGGCCCTGAAGCCTGTCCGACAAAATGCCTGCCCCGGACCTGTTCGGGGGTGGCGACCGGTTTTGGCGCAAGCCACGCGCCAGACAGCCTCCAGTCGTCGATTTTCACCTGATGCCTGCCGACGTCCCGCCCCGCTGTGCACCCGATGTCCAGGCGATTGACCCTGTTACCACTTCCGCTCGAATCGGGAGCGCAGGTAGATTGCAACAGCGTTCATCGTCAGCAAAAAGGCCAACAGCACCAGCACCGCGGCAGAGGTGCGGCTGACAAAGCCGCGTTCGGTGCTGTCTGCCCAGATCAGGATCTGGGTCGGCAACGAGGTGGCGGGATCAAACGGCGTGGCCGGGGCCACGGTGATAAAGGCGTTCATCCCGATCAGCAGCAGCGGGGCGGCTTCACCCAGGGCACGGGCCAGGCCGATGATTGCGCCAGTCAGCACACCCGGCATCGCCAGTGGCAGCACATGGTGAAACACCACCTGTTGGCGCGATGCGCCAAGGCCAAGGGCAGCTTCCCGGATCGACGGCGGCACCGCCTTGAGCGCCGAGCGGGTGGCGATGATGATGGTCGGCAGTGTCATCAGCGCCAGCGTCATGCCACCGACCAGCGGCGCCGAGCGTGGCATGCCGAACCAGCCCAGAAACACCGCCAGCGCCAACAGACCAAACACCACCGACGGCACCGCCGCCAGATTGTTGATGTTGATCTCGATGAAGTCGGACATCCTGTTCCTGGGGGCGAACTCTTCCAGATAGATCGCCGCTCCGATGCCGACCGGGAACGACAGCACAAAGCAGACCAGCAGCGCGTAGAACGAACCGACGATGGCACCTTTCAGCCCCGCCAGCTCCGGGAACCGCGAGTCGGCGCTGGTCAGCAGGGCCCAGTTGACCGGTTTCGAAATCATCCCGTTGGCCGCCAGTGTGTCAAAGGCGGCGACCTCCAGATCGGTCAGCCGGCGGTCCGCCTCGGGGGTGGCGCGGTCGATCAGACCCTTGTTCAGCTGATCATAGGGATCCGACACCGGCACGGTCATTTCAACCGAACTGCCGATCAGCGACGGCTCTGCCACCACCCGGTCGCGCAGGTCGAACTGCGCCGCGTTGGACAACAGCCCTGCCAGATCGCGGGCGGTTTCCCGGTCCAGTTCCGGCAGCGCCGCCTCCATCGCGTCCTGCATCAGGGCGCGGTAGTTGCCGCCTTCAAGCTTGTCCGGTTTGACACGCTCGGCGGTAACCGGAAAGGTCATGGTGACATGGGTCTGGGTAAAGGCCTGCCACCCGGTGGACACCAGCGACGCCAGCAGGATGAACAGCATGGCAAAGGCGATGCTGATGGCGCCGATCCCCATTGCCTTGAGGATCAGTTCCGACCGTTTGCGGCGCGCCAGGTTGGCGTTTGAATCCTGAACAGAGCGGCCAGGGGTGCGGGAAAGCGGGGATGTGGTCATGGTTGCACCTCAGTCGTAGATTTCGCGGTAGTTGCGCACGATGCGCAGCGCCAGGATGTTGATGCACAGCGTCACGATGAACAGCATCAGCCCAAGGGCAAAGGCCGCAAGGGTCTTGGGGTTGTCAAACGAGGTATCGCCGATCAGCAGGGTGACAATCTGCACCGTCACCGTGGTCACGCTGTCCAGCGGATTGATCGTCATCGTGGCAATCAGGCCCGCCGCCATCACCACGATCATGGTTTCACCAATCGCCCTGCTGACCGCCAGCAGAATGCCGCCGACTATGCCGGGAATCGCGGCGGGGAACATGACCTTCAGCACGGTTTCACCCCGTGTCGCCCCCAGCGCCAGCGACCCGTCGCGCAGCGATTGCGGCACCGCCCCCAACGCATCATCGGCAAAGGACGAGATGAACGGAACCAGCATGATCCCCATCACACCCCCCGCAGCCAGCGCGGTATTGGGCGAGATCGACAGGCCGATTTCGGCAGCGCTGGAGCGCAGGAACGGGGCCACGGTCAGAATGGCGAAAAAGCCGTAGACCACGGTTGGAATCCCCGCCAGCACCTCCAGCACCGGTTTGGCAAAGGCGCGAAACCGGCGGCTGGCGAATTCGTTCAGATAGATCGCGGCAAACAGCCCGACCGGCACCGCGATCAGCAGCGCAATGGTGGTGATGACAATCGTCCCCAGAATGACCGGCAACCAGCCAAAGGCCCCGGCTCCGGCAACCTGATCGGCCCGCATCGGAATCTGTGGTTCCCAGTTGGTGCCGAACAGGAATTCGGTAATCGGGACCAGTTTGAAGAACTGGTAGCTTTCGAACACCAGCGACAGAACAATTCCGGCCGTGGTGATGATGGCGATCAACGAACAGCCGATCATCAGACCCAGAATGATCTTTTCCACCGCCTGCCGTGCGCGGAATTCTGCTGCCACCCGGCCGCGGGCGAAATACAGGCCAAGCGCCACGATGGCTGCCAGACCGGCAATCATCAGCCAGCCCGCCGTGGTGCGCAGCTCGTTCATCTGTGCGGCGGCATCTATTTGCCACTGTTTCGGGGTGCCGAAGATGGTACCGCGCGACACCGAAATGATCTCGGACAACAAAAGCTGCACAGCCCCCGGTTCAAGACCGTCCAGCACACCGGCTGGCAGCGCCGCCATGGTCAGGCGGCTGATCACAGAGCCTTGCAGGGCGATGAAAAGCAGCAGGAACAGCAGACCCGGCAGAATGATCAACAGCCCCGAATATCCGGCATGATAGCCGACCAGCGAATGCAGGTGCCCACCCTTGGTCCGGATCGCTTTGGCCGCAGACCGGTTGATCAGGTACCCGATAACGGCCGCGGCAAACAGCAGGGCAAAGGCGATCGTTGTCATGCTGATCTCGTTCCATAAACTGTAAGGACCTGCCCGGGCGGTCAGCCCGGGCAGGCCGTGGGGTCAGTCGATCACTTCGCCGGGGCGGTCATGTTGGTGGCATCGGTCGCAGCTGCCTGCGCCTGCACCAGCACGTCACCTGCCAGCGGGGTCAGGCCACGCTCTTCCAGGTAGCCTTCGGCGGCCATTGCACCGTCTGAAACGAACTCGGTCACGAATTCATTCAGGCCGGGGATCACGCCACGGTGTGCGTTCTTGATGTAGATATACAGCGGACGGGCCACACCATAGGAAAAATCGGCGATGGTGGCTTCGTTCGGTTCAACACCATTGACCGGAATGCCCTTCAGCTTGTCCTTGTTTTCGAACAGGAACGAATAGCCAAAGATGCCAACAGCGTTCGGGTCAGCTTCCAGCCGCTGCACGATCAGGTTGTCGTTTTCGCCAGCTTCGACGAACAGGCCATCCTGACGCATCCGCGAGCAGGAGTCGGTGATGAACGCGTCGTAATCTTCCTTGGCCGCAGTCTCTTTCAGCGCCTTGACGAAATCCAGCGCCTTGCAGCCGTCATGCAGCGCCAGTTCGACAAAGGCGTCGCGGGTGCCGGATGTCGGCGGCGGGCCATAGGCCAGAATTTCGACGTCGGGCAGCGATGCGTCGATGTCCGACCATTTCATGTAGGGGTTGGCAACCCACTCGCCGTTCACTTCCACTTCGGCGGCCAGCGCCTGATAGATCTGCTTTTCGGTCAGCGCCCAAGTGTGGGGGGTGGCGCTGGACACTGCAAGGCTCAGGCCGTCATAGCCGATCAGCACTTCGCTGATGTCGGTGACGCCGTTGCTGGCGCACAGGTCGAATTCCGATTTCTTGATGGCGCGCGACGCACCGGTAACGTCGGCAAAACCCTCGCCAACGCCTTCGCAAAACACCTTGAAGCCGCCGCCGGTGCCGGTCGATTCAACGACCGGTGACGCCATGCCGCTGGCATTGGCAAAGTTTTCCGCCACCGCCTGGCTATAGGGGAACACGGTCGATGAACCGACAACCCGAACCTGTTCGCGGGCAGTGGCAATGGTCGCCGAGGCGGCCA
The DNA here is from genome assembly GCA_043736155.1 of Paracoccaceae bacterium. Lineage (GTDB taxonomy): Bacteria > Pseudomonadota > Alphaproteobacteria > Rhodobacterales > Rhodobacteraceae > JANNRR01. The sequence goes on from JAYTDA010000078.1 coordinate 5,635, forward strand.
ATATGGCCAGCACCGACGCGGTGATTTTCATGCTGTGCATGGATCGCTCCTGAGTGATTGAAGCCAATAAAGATGGCACTGCACCCCACTAAAGCCGTTCTGTGACGGAAACTTCGCACATTTGTGAAGGTTTGATGACTGTCTCGGTGCGGCAGAGATTGCACTGTGCGGTGCCGATCGGGCAAGGCCAAACCGCACCCTTGGTGGTTTGATCCAAAGCGCTGGGGTAAACCGGCGTTGCAGCACGCCAAGCGCCACAGGCCGGTGGCACCGGCACCGCGAGGTGCCTGCCCGTTCTCACCCGCCCCTTCACCGCGCAGTGCGAAGTCGTTCCAATGGATGCCCTTTGGCCGATGCGCACCGCCCCGGTCACCTTGCTGGTGCATCTGCTCAGGTTACCCGGCGAAACTCGACCAACGCCTGCGCCGCCACGGTGCCGGAATGGCTGCCGCCCCGGATCCGGTATGGCGCACCCATCACCGCCTTGATGCCATGGTGTGGCAGGCGCGGGTGGCCAGTGCGGCGGCGGTGGGAAATTCGGCGACATCCGCGCCAACATGGCTGGCCAGAACCGCCCTGTATGGCGTGTCCGACAAAAGTGGAATCCGGTTTTGGCGCAAGACACGCGAAAAACAAGGGGCTGGAGTTTGTCTGGCGCTTCTATCAGCGTCGGACAGACTCTAGCGCGCTGTGCGGCGGCACCAGCGGCACCTTGATGGGCGGTACCAGCGGCACCTTGATGGGCGGTACCAGCGGTACCTTGATGGGCGGTACCACGGCGCGCTGTCTGCGCCATTTTCCGAGGCGACGGATTGGCCGCATTCAGCGCTGCTGAACCGAATCTGACCGTTCCGCCGCGCCCTTTTCATCATTTTCTGTTCACAAATATCCCACAGGGGTCCGGGGGTGTGAAACCCCCGGCTTTTTCATGGAATTGGCCGCCGCCACTACCGCAACCCGTCCTTGCCCACTGCGTCTTCGTGCTTCAATCCCCCCACCCGCGCCAACGGCCTGCCGCTGTCGGTGACCGCCACCGCCACCATGATTTCCCCGGAACGCGGTGCGTCGTTCAGCCGCACTTCCACCGCGTCGAAATGGCTGCGGACATAGGCGGCGTCTTTGTGGCCCAACGGCACATCCAGCACCTGACCCGGCCCGCCGATCTTCTTGGACGATGGCACCAGTGCGGCACCGCCACCCACCGCTTCGCGCAAGGCGGCCCCAAGTTTGGGGTGCAGGATGGCGGCAGCATGTTCCAGCTCGCCGTCAGCACCGACCATCGCCGCCTTGCCATAGCTATGTGCCTGCTCAGGTGCGATGCCCAGCGCGGCCACACAGCGCTGGCCGAGCAGGGCACCCAGCTCTGCGCCAATCTCGATCAACTCGGAAAGGTCTTCCTGATAGAGCCCGGCACAGGGATTGGCGATCACCGCCACCGCCACCGCCTTGCGGGTCGGCGGAGCCACATCGCGGCCGGCCTCACGGTGGGTTTCCTCCAGCCACACCGCCAGTTTGCGAATCCGGGCCTTCATCGCAAACCATCCGTTCCCTTGATGTCACCCGCTGCCAGCCCCCCGGCGCGGTCATGCACCCGGGGGCCGGTGGTCATCACCAGCACCAGCACCATTTCACCGGCGCGCGGGCCGTCCGGCATTCCGACCTCCATCCCGTCAAAATGGCTGCGGACGTAGGACGCCTGCACATGCGTCACCGGCACATCCAGCCTGCCGCCGACACCGCAGACCTTCTTGGTCGAGGGCACGATGGCCCGCGCCCTGCCATCCGTCCCACCCAGCACCTCGCGCATCGCATAGCCACCGGGAGCATGCCACAGCGCACCATGTTCCAGCTCGCCAGCCTCACCGATCAGCGCACCTTTGCCATAGCCCTCAACCGCCAGAGGATCACTGCCCAGCGCTGCCAGCAATCGCCCCGCCATCATCAGCCCCAGCGGTTTCAGATCATCCATGAACGGCTGGATATCGGCGACATAGCGCCCGGCAAACGGGTTGCGGATCGCCGCCAGCATCGCGGCACGGCGGCGCGGCACCGGGGCAGGTGGCCCGCCTTCATGCCAGATTTCCTCCAACGCCAGCGCCAGTTTGCGGATTGCCACCTCAGGCATGGTTCAAACTCCTTTCAGCCGAGTCCGGGTCCGGGTCGGGCAGCGCGGCAAAAGCGGTTTCCCCCCCCCAGTATCCGGCTTTGTCCACGCAAAAACAGCGCTGCACCGTCGATCATGCCCTGCACCCGCATCGCTTCGGCAGCGGCCAGGCCCCGGTTCAGCGCCCTGCTGACCGCTGCAGGTGACAGATCGCCGACCGACACCACCACCAGCCGGTCGCCCAGATCGCTGTCGGGCTGCACCTTGCACGCCGGAACCCGGTGAACCGCGGCGTGGCCCGGCAGATCGACGGCATTGGCGATCAGCGTCGCCGCCACATCCGCCTCTGCACCATTGCGGCCCAGCACCGTCACGGCATCGGCGATCCCCATCGACAGGCTGCGCCCGCCCTGACCGCTGGTCGCCAACCCCCGCGCCCTGTCGGCGGCGCGCAACGTCACCCGGCCCAGCGGGCGGTTGTTCAGACCCGCAATCGCCACGGTAAAGACCTGCCCCACCGTCAGATGCACCGCGATATCGCCACCGTTGTTCACATAGGCCCGCAGCGGGGCCGCCGCCTTGACCATCGCCGCCAGCACCTCATCGGCCACAGCACCCGCCACTGCCGCCATCGGAGTGACAAACATCACCCTGCCATGCCGGGCACAGGCCCGGTGCATCCGCCGCGCCACCACGCCTTGCAGCACCGGACTTTGAAGCGCCGGACTTTGAAGCACCGGGCCAACCCTTTGCCGCAGCAGCGGCAGTTCAGCGACCAGTTCGGTCAATAGTGTCTGAAACCGCGCGGTGGCGGCGGCAAAGGCGGCGGCGCGGTTGCCTTCGGCGCCGATCACCAGATCAATCGGCCCATGCTGCAAATGCAGCCGTGACCCGTCACCCAACAGGGCGGCGGTGGGGCCGCTGCCGGTCATGCCTTGCCCTCTGTGGCGCCGTTCCAGCGGAAATTGGCGGGGCTGTTGGGGTCTGGTTCATTGCGCGCCGCGCTCACCCTGACCACCGAGGGGTTGACCACCGAGGCCACCGGCTGCACCCGGTCGACATGCCCGCCCAACAAGGCATAATCCGCCAGCCGCAGGGTGAATTCAATCGGGGCCACCAGCGCCGGGGTCGGCACATAGCCAAAGCTGTTGCCCGGCATCTGCATCACATCGACCATCACGGTAATCCCGCCCCCCGGCCAGACATAGGCAGCAGCACCGCCACAAGACACGTGGGTCAGTGCGGATTTCACCGAATGGGTCAGCTTGACCGGGTTGGTGGTGACACCGGCGCGCAGCGACCCACCGGCCCCGCCCATGAACAGCACCGAACACAGCGACGGTTCACAGTTTTCCGCGATCAGTTCGGCGGAATAACGCAGTACATCGGGGGCCACCTGCGGCTGCGGCACCAGATCGGCGTCCAGTTGGTAGTAGGCCCATTGTTCGCCGGTGGTCGAGACCATCAGCAGCCGCAGCCCCGGCCAGGCCACCCGGGCATCAAACGGCTTCAGGATGGTCAAAGGGTCTTCGACATTGGTGCCGCCCCAGCCGGTTCCGGGTTCCGCCACCTGAAAATACCGCCCCGGGGTCGATCTGCGCCCCTTCATCCGGATGCCGGTCGGCGGCATCTCCAGCAACCTGCCCGCCTGATGTTCCGACAGGACACCGGTGATATGGTCATCGACCACTACCACCTCATCGACGTGACCAACCCACGCCTTGGCAAACATGCCAATGGTGGCTGATCCGCAACCAACCCGCATCAGCTTTTCCGGCACGCCGTTGATGATCGGCGGCTGCCCCGCCTGAATCACCAGCCGTGCGCCACCGTCAATCTGTACCTCGACCGCTTCACGGTTGCACAGGCGCAGCAGGGCATCACAGGTCACCCGCCCCTCGGTCTTTGACCCGCCGGTCAGGTGGTCCACCCCACCCAGCGACAGCATCCTGGAGCCATATTCCCCGGTCATCACATGGCCGATCATTTCACCCGCCACCCGCACGATGGCGCGTTCTGCGCCGATATGCCGGTCGGTGTCGATCTTCACCTTGACACCGCAATAGCTGAAAATCCCCTCGGTCACCACCGTCACCATATCCACCCCGTCAACCTGCTGGCTGACGATGAAGGGGGCTGGTTTGTAGTCGGGGTAGGTGGTGCCGGCACCCACGGCGGTGATGAAGGGGCGGCTGCCCTTGATCAGATCACCGTCCCAATCTTGGCCAGCCCCGGCATTGGGCAGAAACGGCACCGCCTCGGCCCGGTTTTCAATCACCACCAACGGGTCCAGCCGCACCAGAATGCCGGCGTGGTTGGCATAGCGGTCACAGGCCCCGGCATGGCCATCGGCGATGTAGCACATCACCGGGCAGGCATCGCAGCGGATCTTGCCGGTGGCGGCCTTGGGCTCAGACATCGGCGGACTCCTTGGCGGCTTGCAGGAATTGCAGCACCAGTTCCGGGTTCAGCGGCACCGACCGTGCGGCGTAGCCTGTGGCATGGCGCACCGCATTCAGGATCGCCGGGGCGGTGGGGATCAGCGCATGTTCGCCCAGCCCCTTGGCACCATGGGGGCCATGCGCATCGGGTTCCTCGATGATGATGGTGGCAATCGGGGGTACATCGCCAATGGTCGGGATCAGGTAATCATGCAGGTTTTCGGTGCGACCGGGCAGATACTCCTCCATCAGCGCCATCCCCAGACCCATGGCGATGCCACCCTGCACCTGCCCTTCGACCAGTGCCGGATTGATCGCCCGCCCGACATCGTGGGCGGCGACAAAGCGCAGGGCGCGGGTTTGCCCGGTGGCAAGGTCCACCTCCACCACCGCCAGTTGGGCGGCATAGCCGAACTGGGCATAGGGTGCCCCCTGACCCTTGGCATCCAGCGGCCGGGTTGGCGGGTCATAAGTGCCGCTGGCGGCCAGCACATAGCCATCAGCATCGGCGGTCAGGCGGGGCAGGTCCAGCCGGTGACGGCCTGCGCTGTCGGTGGCGGTGATTTCACCCGCACCAAGCTGCAACAGCGCATCTTCGGCGGCATTGCACAGCCGCAGGACCTGCGCCCGAAGCGCCTTGCCCGAGGCCAGGGCGGCATTGCCGCTGACCAGCGTTTGCCGCGAGGCAGAGGTTTTACCGGCATCGGGGGTCAGTCCGGTATCACCGCCCACCCGCGTCACCGCAGCCATCGGCACCCCCAGCGCTTCGGCAAAGATCTGGGTGATCACCGTGTTGGACCCCTGGCCGATATCCACCGCCCCCTGATGCAGCACCAATGTGCCATCGGCGCGCAAGCCACATTTGATGGTCGAGGGATTGGCCAGCGAAGTATTGCCGCAGCCATACCACCCCGATGCCACACCGACCCCGCGCCGGAACCCCTTGGTGTGTGCGTTGAACGCCGCCACTTCGGCCCGTGCCGCTGCCCATGCCGGGCGCAGCGCCATAAGGCAGGCGCGGATCCCGACACCCTTGGCAAAGACCTGACCACAGACGGTGGGCACCCCGTTGTCCAACGCATTCAGGATGCGAAACTCCAGCGGGTCCAGCCCCAGCCGCGCTGCCAGCTCATCAAACAGGCTTTCCTGCGCAATCGCGGTTTGCGGCACGCCAAAGCCGCGAAACGCCCCGGCGGGGGGGGAATGGGTGTGAACCGCCCGCGATGTGGCGCGGTAATCGGCGATGCTATAGGGGCCGGAGCCGTGGATCGGTACCCGCGTCGCCACCGTTGGCCCCCAACTGGCATAGGCCCCGGTGTTGAAATCCCCGTGCAGCACCATCCCACACAGCTTGCCATCGCTTGTGGCCCCGATCGATACATGAATATCCGACGGATGCCTTTTGGTCGTCGCCCGCATCGACTCACCCCTGCTATAGGCCATCCGCACCGCCATCCCGGTTTTCAGCGCTGCCAGCGCCAGAAACGGCTGCACCGACAGGTCCAGTTTGGCGCCAAAGCCGCCACCGACGGCGGTTGGCACGATCCGCACCTTGTCTGGCGCAATGCCCAGTATCGCCGCCAGGCTGTCACGGTCCATCCTCGGTGCCTGGGTGCAGGCGTGGATTTCCACGGTGTCACCGACAACCCGGGCAAACCCCGCCTCTGGCTCGATAGAGGCATGTTCGACAAAGCCGGTGGCAAAGCGCCCTGTCGCCACCAGATCCGCCCGCGCCAATGCCGCATCCGCGTCGCCACAGGCGACGATGCCGCCACCCATCACATTCTGCGCCCGGTCGGGGTGCAGCAGTGGTGCGCCCGGTGCCAAGGCATCCGGCACGGTTTGCACCGCGGGCAGCGGGTGCCAGATCACCGGAAAGGTCGCAGGGTCAAACCGCGCCATCGCCGCCGCCTGCCCGACCACTGCCGCCACGCCATCGCCCCGGAACAGTGCGACACGCTCGGCAAACACCGGCTGGTCGATGAACCCCGGGATCACGCCAAAGCGGTTCAGCCCCGGCACATCCGCCGCACTCAGCACCGCGACAAGACTGGGGTTGGCGGCAAGCCAGTCCCCGGTGTCGCCAAGGGTAAAGCGGGCATGGGGATGCGGGCTGCGGATTACCTGCACCACCAGCGCACCGGCGGGGGCGACATCATCGCCAAAGGCTTCAGTGCCCGACACCCTGGTCCAGCCATCGACCCGCCGCGTCGAGGTGCCAACCGGCCCCGCGTCGGGCAAAGGCTGCCAGCCGGTGCCCAGCGCCACCACCGCATCGATGATCCGCCGATAGCCGGTGCAGCGGCACAGCACGCCGCCCAGCGCATCCTGCACCTGCGCCCCGGCCGGTGCTGCCACCTGCCGCAGCAGGGCGGTGGCGGCGACCAGCATGCCGGGGGTGCAGATGCCGCATTGCGCTGCGTTATGATCCTGAAAGCTTTGCGCCAGCCGCTGGGTCAGCGGATCATCGCGGATCAGACCGGCCACAGTGTCTACCGCCAGCCCCGCCACCTGATGCACCGGCGTCAGACAGGCGCAGCGGGTGGTGCCAGCCACCAGCACGGTGCAGGCCCCGCAATCGCCGGCATTGCAGCCGACCTTGACATCCATGGCCCCCAACCGGTCGCGCAGACTGGCAGACAGGCGTTCCCCGGCAGGTGGTGTGATCGAAACGGCTTGGCCGTTGAGGATGAACTGTACCGTGCCACGGAGTGCGCCATCAGCCATGCTGCCCACCCCCATGCCCCGCAGCTTGCGCCAGAACCCGTGACACCAGCACAGCGGCCATCTGCAGACGATATTCCGCACTGCCCCGCACATCGGTAATGGGTGCCAGTGCCGACAAATGGTCTGGCGTAACCGCGGGCAGGGCCGCCACGCTGCAGCCGATCAGGCTCTGTTCCAGCCCGAACAGCCGCTGTGCCACGGCAGAACAGGAGCCGACAGCCACCTTTGCCACTGTCACCCGCCGCTGATCCAGCGTCAGAACCGCCGCTGCTGATGCAATCGAAATCACCAGATACCGCCGCGCCCCGGCTTTCAGGAACGCTCCCCGTGACCGGGTGTCGGGTTGCGGCACCAGCACCGCCGCCAGCAACTCGCCCGGTTGCAGGGCGGTACGGCGGGGGCCGAGGATGAACTGGTCCAGCGGCAATTCCCGGCGACCCGTGGCAGACAGCAACTCCACCCGCGCGTCGAGTGTCAGCAGCGGTGGCACCCCATCGGCGGCCGGTGAGGCGTTGCACAGGTTTCCGGCGATGGTCCCGGCATTCTGGATCTGCACCGACCCCACCTCGCGCGCCGCCGCCTTCAACCCGTCAAACGCCGGGGGCAGGGCGGCAGCCACCAGATCGCTCCATGTCGTTGCGGCACCAATGCGGATCAGACCCTGCGCCCGGGAAATCCCGCGAAAACCGGGCAGCGCCGTGACATCCAGCGCCGGTTGACCGGTCAACCGGTCCCCCATAGCGGGAAACCAGTCGGTGCCACCGGCAATCACCGAAACCCCGGCGGTACCCAGTGCCGCAAAAGCCTGTTCCAGAGTCTGTGGCATCAGATAGCTCACAGGATCGCGCACTCTCGATTTCATATGTATGCGAACATAAAAAGGGTCCGAAGCCCCGAGTCAAACCCATTCTGGCCTTGTACCCGGATCTGCGCCTTTTGTCTTGCCTGACCCGGTGCTCCTTGAACCGCGACGCCTGTCTGTTAACCCTGTCGAAAACGGAGTGTGACCATGCCCCACGATGCTACCCCTGCCGCAGCCGGCCCCACCGGAACCGAACCTGCCAAACTGGTGATTGCCAACATCGGAATGATCCTGTCTGGCAAACTGGAAGCGCCGATCATGGATGGCGACTGTCTGGTGGCCGAGGGTGGCAGGATCACCGCTGTCGGGCGGCAAAGGGATCTGGATACCGAAGGTGCCACCCTGTGGATCGACGCGGGCGCCACCACCCTGTGCCCCGGCCTGATCGACAGCCACGTGCATCCGGTGGTCGGCGACTATACCCCCCGGCAAAGCCAGCTGAACTGGATCGATTCAACGCTGCATGGCGGTGTCACCACGCTGATCTCGGCGGGCGAGGTCCATATGCCGGGCCGCCCGCGCGATATCGTCGGGCTGAAGGCGATGGCGATTGCGGCACAGCGCTGGTACGAAAACTTCCGCCCCTCCGGCGTCAAGGTGATGGCGGGAGCACCGATCATCGAACATGGCATGGTGGAACAGGATTTCCGTGACCTGTCAGATGCGGGGGTCAGACTGTTGGGCGAAGTCGGCCTCGGCTCGGTGAAAGACGGGGCAACGGCGCGGCAAATGGTCGATTGGGCGCGCAAATACGGCATGCAAAGCACCATTCACACCGGCGGCCCCTCGATCCCCGGATCGGGGCTGATCGATGCGGCGATGGTGCTGGAAACCGGGGCCGATGTGGTGGGCCATATCAACGGCGGCCATACCGCGCTGCCCGATGACCAGATCATCCGCATCTGCGAAGGCTGCCAAAAGGCGCTGGAGATCGTGCATAACGGCAACGAACGGGCCGCTTTGCTGACGCTGAACGTGGCGCGCGAACTGGGGCAGCTGAACCGGGTGATCCTGGGCACCGATGGGCCAGCCGGGTCGGGGGTGCAGCCCTTGGGCATCCTGCGGATGGTGGCGATGCTGTCGAGCCTGGGCCATTTGCCCGCCGAACAGGCGTTTTGCCTTGGTACCGGCAACACGGCGCGGCAACGCAAACTGGATACCGGGTTGATCGAACCGGGAATGGCGGCGGATTTCGTATTTCTGGATCAGGCGCAGAATTCGCCCGGGGGGTCGATGCTGGCATCGGTGGCACAGGGCAACCTGCCCGGTATCGGGATGACGGTGATCGACGGTGTGGTGACCAGCCACCGCAGCCGCAACACCCCGCCTGCGACGCGGATTCCGCAGATCAAAGGGCGATGACACCGGCTTTTGCCGGGGCAGAGCGCGCAGAATCGCTTGCCCCACACTGCTTACCTGTCAACCTTGGTCCCAAACGGGAGGGGGCAATCATGACGACAGACTGTCGGGTACTGCTGGGCACCACCAAAGGCGCGTTCATCCTGCATCGCGCAGAGGGTGGCGCAGAGGGTAGCGCGGAGGGTGGCGCGGAGTGGCAGGTTTCCGGCCCGCATTGCGACGGTTGGCCGATCAACCATGTGGTGGGTGACCCCGCCACCGGGATGATCTGGGCTGCAGGTGGCGGTGGCTGGTACGGGGCCGGGGTCTGGCGCTCTGCCGATGGCGGCGAAAGCTGGGCGATGTCTGACAAGGGGATTGCTGCGGTGGACGGCCAGCCGGGGCCGCAAACCCTGTGGTCGCTTGGCCTGCATGGCGGCAGGCTTTATGCCGGGGCCAAACCGGCGGCTTTGTATGAAAGCACCGATGCCGGACAGACCTGGGCCAAACTGTCCGGTTTGACCGACCATCCCACCCGTCCCGACTGGCAACCGGGTGCCGCCGGGCTGGTGCTGCACACCATCATCGGCAGCGACGATCCGCAAAAGCTGTGGGTCGGCATTTCTGCCGCCGGTGTGTTTGCCACCGAAGATGGTGGCAAGACCTGGGACCGCCGCAACCGCAGCGACAATTTTGATGCGGCAACCCACAGCCACGACCACGATCATCCCGACGATGAAAGCGTCTATTGCGTCCACAACATCGGCCGCGCCGCCGGGAGCGCCGATCTGCTGTACCAGCAAAACCACATGGGCGTGTTTCGCAGCCTCAACGGCGGCCGCATATGGTCGAGCATCAACCAAGGGCTGCCCTCGACCTTCGGCTTTCCCATCGGGGTCCATCGGCACGACCCGAAAACCCTGTGGGTGTTTCCGCTGAACGGCGACAGCCTTGGCCGCTTTCCGCCAGAGGCATCGGCAGCGGTGTGGCGGTCTCGCGACGGCGGTGACAGCTGGGAAAAGCTGCAAAAGGGCTTGCCGGTGCAGGATTGCTTTTTCACCGTGCTGCGGCAGGCGATGGCGGTGGATGGCGGACGGCAAGCCGGGGTCTATTTCGGCACCAACAGCGGGTCGGTGTTTGCCAGTGCGGACGAAGGCGACCATTGGTCCGAAATCGCCCGCCACCTGCCGACGATTCTGTCGGTCGAGGTGCTGGAAACGGCGTGACGCCAATTGAAAAGCCGAGAAAGTGGTGAGCCCGACGGGATTCGAACCCGTGACCTACTGATTAAAAGTCAGTTGCTCTACCAACTGAGCTACAGGCCCACAACAGGGTGCCTACCTAGAAACATCGTCCGG
>JAYTDA010000079.1:0-1939 GCA_043736155.1 Paracoccaceae bacterium
AAGGTCGGGGTTGGCGGCGAGGATGTCGGTCATCGCCTGCACGCCCTTGGCGCCGTCGTCATTGGTGAACACCGGGCAGCCCGCAACTTCGGTCCAGCCACCTTCGCCGGCCAGAGCGGCCAGACCTTCCTGACCGGTCAGCGCGTCGCGCATCCCCTGCGCGCGGCGCAGGATGTTGTCAGCTCCGGCATTGCCTTCGATGGTGCAGATGGTGCCGCCTTCGGGCTTGGCCGCCTTGATGTATTCGCCGATACGCTTGCCCATCAGCGTGTTGTCGGTGCCCAGATAAGTGGCCCGCAGCGCCGAATCCTCGGCAGCCAGATCGGCGTCGAGGGTCATGATCGGAATCGTCGGCGCGGCGGTCTTCAGGGTCTGCGCGATCAGCTTGGCGTTGGACGGCGAAATCGCCATCGCCACCGTCGTCGATTTCGACAGCATGTCCTGCACGATCTGCGCCTCGCCGGCTTCATCCGAGGTGGAGGCCGGGCCGGTGTAGAAACATTCGTATTCGCTGTCGGCGTTTTCAGAATTCCACTTTTGGCAGCCCTGGTTGATCGCTTCGAAGAAGGGGTTGTCGAGCCCCTTCACCACGATCACCAGCTGCTTTTTGTCCTGGGCGAGACCTGCGCCCGCGCCGAGGGCCAGAACGGCGGTGGCCGTGACCAGCATCAGTGTCTTCATCATCTGTGTGTCCTCCCAAAAGACCGCTTCCGCGTCTTGCGTGCGGCAATTCATTGAGCCGACCATCGTCTTGACGGGGAGGCGATGCCCCTGTGCGATGGGTCGGGGCCGTCAAGCATCTTGTTGTCTGACGCGCCGGCCACAATCTGCCGCCGCGTCTGTCGGTTCACGATGTCAGGGTCACGCAAACTGCGGAGAAACCCAATGGCACCCATTGAAAAGCTGGCGACAGCCGCGAGCCGCACCGGTTCGACGGCAAAGCCTGCACGGGCTGTGCAGGTCGCGGTCGCAGGGTCAGCGAGTCGTGCAGCAGCCGTCTTTCCAGCCGGTAGGTGACAGCGAACCTGCGCGTGCGTCAAGAGATTCCCTGCCGCGCCGGGCAAGAATTTGCACGCATGACAGCGCATTCATTCGTGGGATTTCATTGACTTTGACTTGGCCCCTGATTAGCTGGTAGAGCCGTGTTCGTCGCTGGGGCAAGGCGCAGGCGATCGCGCGCCGTTGCGCCGGGTCCGGTGTATCAAGGGGCTGCGCCGGATGATTGGGCAGCGGGGAGGCTGGGTCACATGTCAGTTCTGCAACTCAGCCACGTCTCGAAGCATTTCGGCGCGATCGAGGCCGTCAAGGACGTGTCCTTCACGCTGGAGGCCGGCGAGGTCATCGGCCTGATGGGCGACAACGGGGCCGGCAAATCGACGCTGGTCAAGATGATCGCCGGAAATTTCCGGCCGAACAGCGGCACCATGTCGATGGACGGCAAGGAAATCGTGCTGAACCGTCCGGTGGAGGCGCGTGAGCATGGAATCGAGATCGTCCACCAGGATCTGGCGCTGTGCGACAACCTGACCGCCGCCGCCAATGTGTTTCTGGGCCGCGAGCTGCGGATCGGGGTCGGGCCGTTCAAGGTCCTTGACTATGCGTCGATGTACCGCCGGTCTGCCGAGATTTTCACCGAGTTGAAATCGGAAACCCGGCCGCGCGATCTGGTGAAAAAGATGTCGGGCGGGCAGCGGCAGGCGGTGGCCATCGCCCGCACCCGGCTGAGCAATGCCAAGATCGTGCTGATGGACGAACCCACCGCCGCCATCTCGGTGCGGCAGGTTGCCGAGGTGCTGAACCTGATCCGCCGGTTGCGTGATCAGGGCATCACGGTGGTGCTGATCAGCCACCGGATGCCCGACGTCTTCACCGTCGCCGACCGGGTGATCGTGATGCGGCGCGGCACCAAGGTGGCCGACAAGAAGATCGCCGCTTCGTC
>JAYTDA010000080.1:0-2604 GCA_043736155.1 Paracoccaceae bacterium
CTTCAACTTTCCCGTCGCCGTCTGGTCGTGGAATGCGGCCCTTGCGCTTGTCACCGGCAACCCGGTGATCTGGAAACCGTCCGAGAAAACCCCCCTCACCGCCCTTGCCTGCATGAAAATCATGGACCGCGCCCTTGCCCGCTTTGGCGATGCCCCCGCTGGCCTTGTGCAACTGGTCATCGGCGGCCCGGCGATTGGCGAAGCCTTGGTGAACTCAAAGGACATCCCCGTGGTATCCGCCACCGGATCAACCCGGATGGGGTCTGTCGTTGGCCCCAAAGTGGCAAACCGCTTTGGCCGCTCAATCCTTGAACTTGGCGGCAACAACGCGATGATCGTGGCCCCGTCTGCCGATATGGATATGGCTGTGCGTGCCATTGTGTTTTCCGCCGTCGGCACTGCGGGGCAGCGTTGCACCACCCTGCGCCGCCTGATCGCACATAATTCGATCAAGGCCGACCTTGTGACAAAACTGGCCAAGGCCTATGCCAGCCTGCCCATTGGTGACCCGCGCGTTGCCACCACGCTGATCGGCCCGTTGGTCGATCACGCGTCCCGCGACCGCATGACTGCCGCGCTGAACGCAGCCAGGTCCGAAGGCGGCACCGTGCATGGCGGCCAGCCTGTCACCACCGGCGTGCCAGATGGCGGCGCTTATATCGCCCCGGCGCTGGTCGAAATGCCAGCCCAATCGGCCACCGTCAAAACCGAAACCTTCGCGCCGATCCTGTATGTGTTGGGATATGACACGCTGGAGGAAGCGATCCATCTGCAAAACGACGTGCCACAAGGTCTGTCGTCGTGCATTTTTACATTGGATATGCGCGAGGCCGGCGCGTTTCTGTCGGCTTCCGGCTCCGACTGCGGCATCGCCAACGTCAACATCGGGCCATCAGGAGCCGAAATCGGCGGTGCCTTTGGCGGCGAGAAAGAAACCGGTGGTGGCCGTGAAAGCGGGTCGGACGCCTGGAAAGGCTATATGCGGCGCCAGACCAACACCGTGAACTATTCCGCGCACCTGCCATTGGCGCAGGGCGTGAAGTTCGATTTTTAAGGAACAAGCGCAGTCCGAAAACCGGGCACCGGTTTTCGTACAAACTGCGCGAAGGGGAAAAACATGACCATGAACAAAATCGCCGTCCTTGGCCTTGGCAAAGTTGGGCATCTTGCGGCGGAACTGCTGGTCGACGCAGGCTTCACCGTCACTGGCATAGACAGCCGTGATGTCAAAGCCCCGTTTCCAACCCGCACCGCAGATCTGACCAATACCGCGGGTCTGGCGGGCGTGCTGCGAGGTCAGGACGCCGTCCTGTCCTGCCTGCCCTACCACGTTAATATCGGCGTCAGCACCGCCGCGCACGGGCTTGGCCTGCATTATTTCGACCTCACCGAAGATGTGCCCACCACCAGACACATCCGCGAACTCGCCAAATCTTCCAAAGGCCTGATGGCCCCGCAGTGTGGCCTTGCTCCCGGCTTTGTCGGCATTGTGGCGGCAGACCTCGCCGCACAATTTGACAAAGTCCGCTCCATCCGCCTGCGTGTCGGTGCCTTGCCGCAAAACCCCACCGGGCTGCTGGGCTATGCCTTCAACTGGTCACCCGAAGGTGTCGTCAACGAATACCTGAACGATTGTGAGGTTATCGAGGAAGGCACCCTGAAAACCGTCTCCGCAATGGAATGGCTGGAGACGATTTATATCGACGGCATGCAGCTGGAAGCGTTTACCACGTCGGGCGGACTTGGCACCATGTGCGAAACCTATGCCGGTGTTATCGAAAATCTCGATTACAAAACCATGCGCTACCCCGGCCATATGACGCTTATGAACTTCTTTTTCCACGAGCTGCTGATGCGTGAAAACCGGGCCGAGGCGGGACGGATTCTGACCAACGCCAAGCCCCCGGTGGACGAGGATGTCGTTTATGTTCACGTTGCGGCTGAAGGTTGGATGAATGGTGCTTTGCGCCGAAAAGAGTTCGTGCGCGCCTATTATCCACTTGATATCGCAGGAAAATCCCGCACCGCAATTGCATGGACAACGTCAGCCTCCGTCGTCGCCGTGATTGAGATGGTCCGCGACGGCAAACTGCCGGGCCAAGGCTTCCTCAAGCAAGAAGATATCCCGCTGGCCCCCTATCTGGCCACCAGAACGGGCAATTTCTATCAGATCGGCCACCGCAGTCGGCATGGGGGGTAATACCAACGGCCCTTTCAACTGACTTGTGCCCAGGTACGTGAGGTTATGGAAGCGATGGCCACTGGGTCGTTTGCGAAGAAGTTCCACGCGTTGCAGCAGGCGTCGACGATGTCGTCGTAGCTGTCGAAGACAGTGATGGCGAGTTTGTTGGCGCGCAAGTAGGCCCAGACGTTTTCGACCGGGTTCAGTTCCGGGCTGTATGGCGGCAGGGTCAGTAGGGAGAGATTGTCGGGCACGACGAGGGCATTTGAGCCATGCCATCCGGCACCGTCGAGGATGAGGAGCGCATGGGCACCGGGGGCCACGGTGCGGGCGATCTCGGCCAGGTGGGCGTTCATCGCCGCCGTGTTGACGAAGGGCAGGACCAGCCCTGCCGCAGTGCCGCGCGCCGGGCAGACCGCGCC
>JAYTDA010000081.1:0-2201 GCA_043736155.1 Paracoccaceae bacterium
GGCAGTTGCCGAGGTTCAGAACAAAAGTCTTGGTTCCTCCGAACGTGATAAAGTTTTCCAAGGATGTTTGGCTCAAGTTACCCCCCCAAATTTACGCCATAAAGCTGGAAATTCCTTATTAAACATGAAAGCCAGCGTGCGAAGGACGGGAACCGCAGAAATTGGACTGACTACACGTTGTGATCCGAGCGTGATCTCCAGCGAGCTGAATGCCGCGGGCATTGGTAACAATGGGATTCACAAGCAGTCCAAGAAAGGGGCGTTGTTGCAATCGAATCAATGATCTGAACCTTGTCGTATATTCCCGAAAGCTTGTGCTGTGAGTGCCGTCGTCCGCAACCATGTTTGGCCATCGACCAGCACCAGAATGGCAATTGGGCAGCATCCGTGGGGCTCATCCTTGCATGCGTCTTCATTCTTGCTTATCTTGAAGACAGTATCTCAGGAGGCTCCCATGTCACAGACCACGACCATGACCGTACGCATCAGTGGTGCCCTAAGCGAATTCGTGGCCTCGAACGTCGGCGAGCGCGGTGACTATGAGAACATCAGTGAATATGTCCGAGATCTGATCCGGCGCGACAAAGAACGGGCGGAGCGCGAGGCGTTCGACCGGCTGAAGGCCGAGCTGAACCGGGCCTTTGCGGCACCGGAGTCAAGCTACAAGCCGCTGACCGCCTCCGAGGTGATCGCCCGGAACCGGGTCTGACTGGATGGCCGTGCGCGTTCAAGAATCCGCATCGCTTCGGCTTGACGAGATTTACCGCTACACTCGGGACCGTTGGGGTGCCGAACAGGCGGATCGCTACATCACCGACCTGTTCGCGGCGTTCGACCGGATCGAGGGCCACGGCGTGGCGTCGCGGCCGGTCCCGGCCGAGTTCGGCGTTGATGGCTTCTACTTCCGGCACGAGCACCATTTCGTCTACTGGCGGCGGCTTTCAGATAGCGACATTGGCATCGTGACCATCCTGCACGAGCGCATGCACCAGACAGATCGCTTTCGCGATGATCTTGGCAGCTGATTTAAGCCCCAAAACGCAAAAGGTCCCAGCTTTTCAAGAGGGACACTCAAAACGTTGACCAGGTGGTGAAAAGGATTTCAAATATCAAAGCCTGACTAATTAGGCCGGGTTCTATCTATTTGATAGACTTGATAATTTTGGTTTGCGGGAACAGGATTTGAATCTGTTATCTTTAGTTGATGAGCCCTGCCCGCGAATTTTGGCAAAATGCAATAAAGCCAGTATCTTACACCACAGGCTTTTAAAATAACGCAACAACTGTTCCTGGTACGAGCGATATTCGCCGCGTTTCGACTGCGCCATCAGCTCGAAACTGTCGTATCTCGGTTGAGGTGGCATTGATGTGCCTGACCGAATGTTCTGTCTGAGAGAAATTAGCATTTATGCTCAGAAGATCCGTTCCCCGGCTCGCCAGACCCCGGCCAATGCCCAGTCGTCGTCGAAATGCACCATATCGGCCTGCCGACCCGGCAGAAGATGTCCAAGCTCCACCGCACGCCTAAGGCAGGCGGCTGGGCGGGCGGTTGCCATAGCCAAAGCGACCTCCGGTAGAACGCCCACCTTTGTCACCATCATTCGCACGGCTTGGGGCAGGCTGAGGTCGGCCCCCGCCAGCGTGCCATCCTCCAGGGTCAACCGACCGGCGTGCCGTAGTATGCGCCGACCGCCAAGCCAAAACTCGGTGGCGTCCGACCCCGCGGTCGCCATCGCATCCGATACCAGAAAGATGCCGTCGGGTTTGGCTGCCATCGCAACGCGCATCGCCACCGGATCGACGTGCATCCCATCGGCGATCAGCCCGGCAAAGATATCCGACGTTAGTACGGCACCCACCAGCCCCGGTTCTCGGTTCTGCAGGCCACTCATCGCGTTAAAAAGATGAGTGGCGCATGTCGCCCCGCCCCTAATCGCCTCCTTGGCTTCTTTGCAACCTGTGTCGGTGTGGCCCAGCGAACAAATGATCCCGGCGGCCCGCATTCGCGCCAGTTGACCCGAGGTGACCGCCTCTGGTGCGACGGTGACCATCAGTGATGGCAAGGAACACGCTGCGGTCAGCAGCAGTGTCAGATCTTCGTCCTGCATCGGCCGGATCAGAGAAGGGTCATGCGCACCCTTTCGGCGCTTATCAAGGTGCGGCCCCTCCAGATGCAGGCCCAAAAAGCCTGGAACCGATGC
>JAYTDA010000082.1:0-2261 GCA_043736155.1 Paracoccaceae bacterium
GATGCGGCTTGCGCGCACCTGCACCGGGCGCGACCGGATCGTGATGTTCGCGCGCGATTACCACGGCAACTTTGACGAGGTTCTGGTGCGCGGGCTTGATGGCAAGGATGGGCCGCGTTCTCTGCCGATGGCCCCCGGTATCCCGCGCGAGTCCGTGAAAAACGTGGTGGTGCTGCCTTATGGCTCGCCTCAAGCACTGGATTATATCCGCAAAAACGCCAGCACGATTGCGGCCGTGCTGGTGGAGCCTGTGCAAAGCCGGCGACCAGAGTTTCGCCCTGCCGAGTTCATCCGAGAGGTGCGCCGAATTACCGAAAATGCCGGCGCGCTGCTTATCTTTGACGAAGTGGTCACAGGCTTTCGCTTTGGCCCGCGCGGCGCACAGGGGTATTACGGTGTGGACGCCGATCTTGTGACCTATGGCAAAGTCGTCGGTGGCGGCATGCCGGTGGGCGTGGTGTCGGGCAAAGCCCGCTTTATGGATACCTTTGATGGTGGCATGTGGCAGTACGGCGATGACAGCTTCCCCGAGGCGCCGGTTACGTTCTTTGCCGGCACCTTTGTGCGCCACCCGCTGGCGATGGCCGCGCTGAAGGCGATGCTGACGTTTTTCAAAACCCAGCCGGATTTCTTTTGGAAATCGGTGAATGCCAAGGGTGATCGTCTGGCAGGCACCGTAGACCGCTGGTTTGCCGATAACGACATGCCGTTCCAGATGCCGAACTGCGGATCGCTGATGTATCTGCGCATCGGTGAAGATCAGAAATACGGCGGGCTTTTAGGCGCTGGTCTGCGCGATCGCGGCGTGTTCATGCTGGAGGGCTTTCCCAGCTATATGACGGCGGCGCATGATGACGCCGATATTGATCATGTGATCGAGGCGGTGAAGGATACGGCGCTTGAGATGCGCGCCGCTGGTCTGCTGGTGGGGCGCGACGCGGTGCCCTACAGCAGCCCGCAGATTCATGCCGCCCCGCCGCGCCTGTCTCTGCCGGGGGGCGCGGCTGCGATTGCGGCTGCCATGGCGGCCCCGCTTGGGACACTCACGGTTCCCACCACCGAGGCACAGCGCGAAATATGGGCGGCGATGATCGTCACCCCGGACGTGGCCCCGGCCTATAATGAAAGCGTCACGCTGAAACTGCACGGCCCGGTGGACCGTGACGCTTTGCGCGCTGCGGCCGCGAGCGTATTCCGCCGCCATGATGCGCTAAGGTCAACCTTTTCGGATGACGGGATGGAGATGCATATCCAGCCCGATCTTGTGATCGAGGTTCCGCTGGTTGATCTGACGGCGTTGAGCGCCAAAGATCAGGCCACGACCTTGGCCGCGATCCTGACACAAGAGGTAGAAACGCCGTTTGATATGGTGGCGGGCCCGTTTGTGCGTGCGCATCTGGTGGCATTTGGCGCCACCGAGCATCATCTGATCATCACCGCCCATCACATCGTCTGCGACGGCTGGTCGATTGATGTGGTGATGCGCGATATCGGCAAGGTGTATGCGGCCAGCTTAGAGGGGAGTGCAGCCCTGCTGCCACCTGCACAAAGCATCATCGACTATGCCCGCGCCGAGGCGGACTGGAACCGCTCGCCCGAGGCTACGGCGGCGCGTGCCTATTGGCTGGGCCAGTTTGCGGGGGCAGTGCCCGTGCTGGATCTGCCCACCGATCACCCGCGCCCGGCGATCAAGACCGTGCGGGGTGCGCGGGCTGACCGGGTGATCCCGGCCGCCCTTGCCGACCGGTTGCGCGCGCTTGGCCGCAGTAAGGGGGCCACCTTCGTCAACCTGATGCTGGCCGCCTATAAGATCTATGTCGCGCGCCAAGCGCAGGTGTCCGATATTGTCATCGGTCTGCCAGCCTCTGGCCAGGCTGCCCGTGGCATGCCGGGCGTGGTGGGGCATTGTGTCAACCTGCTGGCAATCCGCACGCAGATTGATTGGGACAAAGGCTTTGGCACCTACCTTGGCGTGGTGCGCCGGGCGATGTTGGACGGGCTTGATCATCAGACCTTTACCTACGGCGAATTACTGCTCCGCTATCCCTGGGAATATTGTGGCTGCGCGATTGGCGCGGTCTGTGAGGACCAGGACGGAAACCTCGTCGTCGGCACGCGGGGCGCGGGAATTTTTTGGATCAGCCCCGAGGGCCAGGTCGCTTCCCTTTCCACGAACGAGGGACTCTCGAACAACTACATCTTCTCCACGGTGGTGGATCGCGAAGGCACGCTGTGGGCCGGCACCGATGGCGGCGGGTTGA
>JAYTDA010000083.1:0-9476 GCA_043736155.1 Paracoccaceae bacterium
GCATCATCCAGGGTGTAGTGACCAGGACGAAGGCCATTGGCACTTTCGGGATGGGTCTTGATGACGATCCGCGCATTCGGATGCTCTGCCTGGGCAAACACCAGCATTTCGCGGAATGTGGTTGCACTGACCCCGCCAAGGCGCACCGAGGCATCGCCGCGCACCTGATCCAGCACCAGCACATAACCGGGTTCAGGTACTGCCAGCGCCGGATCATGCAGGTTGTATTTCGACAGGTCAGCGCCGATCAGCCGGGCAATGCCGTCACGGGCACGCGTCAACAGCGCGGCATCGTCCAAAGGATGGGTTGCCAGCAGATGCTCCAGATCAGACGGCACAGATGGGTCGAAATGCACGCCGCGCCGGTCGATCAAGAGCCCCAGCGGCGCGTCGCCCATCCGCCCCGGTTTGACTGACCGCAAAAACGCATCCTCGACCCGGATCAGTGCGGCCTTGCTGCGGGCCGCAGCAGCCTCGCCCCGCGCGGCCAACGGGCTGCGGCCCCAGACCGCCACTGCGTCACCGGCACCGGGAAACCCCAGCCGGACCTGATGCCCGGCCAGCGTCAGGATACGCCGCACCCTGCCCCGCGCCATCCCGACGGTATAGACAAACAACCGCCGGGCCTGCCGCCCGGCGGTTGGGTGGTTTTGCGAACCGGTGGTCATCCCGGCCCCGGCCGGATCGGTCACTTGATCGGCGTTCCGGCGACACTGTTCAGCGCGTTGGCCGAATTCAGCGAGCCGGTCACCGCAGAGATGGTTTTCTGCCAGGCGACGAACGGCGCTTCGGTGACATAGACGGTATCGCCATCGCGGATCACGAAATCGCGGGCCACGAACATGCCGGTGGGTTCGGTCAGATCCAGCACATAGACAAAGCGCTGATCCCCGACCAGATCGGCGCGGCCCAGCACCGAATTGGCAATCTCTGCCGGTTCGTTGCGGAATACAAAGACCCCGGTCGGATCGGCCAGGTTTGAGCTTAGCCCCCCCACTTGCGCAATCGCTTCCAGTGCCGACAGGTTCTGGCTGTCGAACGGCACCCGGTTCTGCGCCCCGGTGGCACCAAGCGCGGTAAAGGCGCGGGTATCTTCTTCCACCAGAATCCGGTCACCGCCGCGCAGGGCTATGTCGAACTGGGGATATTTATACAGATCCTGCAGCCAGATTTTGCCCTGGGCGCTGCCGCGAATGACGGTGATCTGGGCGATCTTGGGTTCAATCACCACGCCGCCGGCCCGGGCCAGCATGGCCGACAGGGTGCGGGTCGGCCGCTCGATGGCATAGACCCCCTGACCGCCGACACCGCCAACCACCGACACGGTGGAGCCGTTGCCAGCCAGCCGGGTGACCTGCACCTGTGGGTCAGGGGTCTGGGTATCCAGCTTGGTGGTGATCGACTGGCGCAATTCTTCGGGTGTATTGCCTGCGGCCCTGATCCGCCCGGCATAGGGCACAAAGATGAAGCCCTGACCATCGACCTGCACCTCGGTCAGCGCCGAAACCTTTTGCCCGGCACTGGCCAGCAACCCGTCATTGACGTTTTCATAGATGGTCAGCCCCAGCGTATCGCCGGGGTTGATCGTATCGGACCCGACAACCCCGGCATCCAGAAACCCGGCACCAAAGCCAAGGGCCGGCACCACTCCGGTGGCGCGGGTCACATGGTCATTGACCGACACCACAAAGGCGTCCCCCATCTTCAGCTCGGATGACGAAAAAATCTCGCGTTTGTTGGGCCCCGACCTTGGCAGGCCACAGGCCGCAACGGTGGCGACAAGCGCCAACAGAGCCATTGACCTGGCCCCTTTGGTTGCCATGAACTTCACTGCGCGGCTCCTGTTATCGACACTGCCTCGGGTCTTTTTTTTATAACCTAGCAGAATACAGTGACAAAAAGCCAGCAGGCATTGTTTCGGCTATTTCACCAGTCGCAACTGTTGCCTTGGTGCAGCGTTCCCCGAGGCCAGTGCATCATAGGGATCCTCGGCGGCCAGCATCAGATCGACCACCTGCCGCAGCAGGGCGCGCCGTCCCCGGGTCGAATAGAACCCCCCCGGGATCTGCGAGGTTTCCAGCAGGTAATGCCGGTAATCGCGGTAAGCCTTGCTGTCGGGCCTTGTCGGTTGGGCAAAGAATTCCGGCAGGCTCTGGGTCGAGACAAACTCCGGCTTGGCATAGACGGCATCGCCAAACACCTTCAGCGGCAACCCGCGCCACAGCACCTGCTGCGCCGCTGTCGAATTGACGGTGACGGCGGTTCGGGCATGATTGAGCAGCGCCGCCAGCTTGCCGCCCCGGACGAAATGCACCCTTCCGGTCACGCCATGGGCCACAGCCAGCCGGTCGATCTCGCGGCGGATCGGGGCGCGGCCATCCTCCAGCGGGTGCGCCTTGAACACCAGATGGTGGTGGATGGGGGCACCTTTGGCAAAGCCGGCAATCGCCAGTTCCAGAAACTCCGACATCGTCGTGAACGGACTGTGCATCTGGAACGAGGCGTCATGTTCCAGCTGCAACAGCGCCAGATGATAGGGAAAACCGCCGCGCCTGATCCGGCTGGTGGCAGCAATCCGCTGCAAGGCATGCCAGGGCATCAGCATCAGACGTTTGAGATACAGCTGAAACTCCGCCGCCACATCGATCGCCCGGTGCGGCTGAAAGTTCCGGTAGCGCCGGTTGCGCGCCAGCACGAACCAGTGATACAGCGCCCCATAAAACACATGCTGCCGCATGTCGCCCCAATGCGCCGGGGCGTCGGGCAGATCCATATCCAGATTGGCCAGTGCCGCCTGCATCTGCGCCACCGATTGCCCCATCAGCCGCGAGTTGCCGTTGGAGCCTTCGCGCTCATAGGTCACCCAATAGGGCCGCAGATAGCCCTCTTCGAACACATGCACCCGCAGCCCCAGGGCGCGGGCCTGCGCCACGGCACTGGCATGAATCGGCCTGGTATCGCCATAAAGCACGATGTCGGTCACAGCCTTTTCGGTCACCGTCGCAGCGAAGCGCGCGGGCCAGGCCGCTGCCTGGTCGGTAAAGCCGATGTAGCTGGCACCATCGCGCCAGAAATGCGCATCACCCTGATTGAAACCGACCCGCCAGACCGTGCCCCCGGCGGCGCGCAGCATCCGGCCAAGCCGGTCAAAAAACGGACCATGCGGCCCCTGCAAGAACAGGAACACGCGGCCCTTACCGGTGACAGCCTTCATCCACACACTCCGGGCCCCAAACCCTTGCCTGCCGTATGTGCCGTCCCGCCGCGCCAAAGTCACGCGGTTTCATCCGGCATTTCACCACAAATCCCCGACAATTCCGCCTCTTTCAAGAACTGCATCCTCCTCGGCAACAGTGCCTCCCGCTTTCTCATTTTCTGTTCAAAAATATCCCACGGGGGCGGTGAGCGCCCGGAAAACCTGCCAGTGGCAGGTTTTCAGCAAAGAGCGCCACGCCCGTGGCGTGGCTGGGGGGTGTGAAACTCCCGCCCTTCTTCCGCTTGCCTGCCCCCCCCACCTCGGCTAGCTAAAAGCCAAAGGAGCCGCCGATGTTTACCGGGATCGTGACAGATATGGGCGAAGTGCTGGCGCTGGATCAACAGGGTGACCTGCGGGCCCGGATCGCCACCCGCTATGATGTGGCGCAGATCGACATTGGCGCGTCGATCGCCTGTGACGGGGTCTGCCTGACCGTGGTGGCGCTGGGAACCGAACCGCGCAACTGGTTCGATGTGCAGATCTCGGCGGAAACCCGGTCGAAAACCACCATTGGCGGCGGTAACCGGGCGGCGTGGAAGGTTGGGGCAAGGGTCAATCTGGAACGCCCGCTCAAGGTCGGCGATGAACTCGGCGGCCATATCGTGGCGGGCCATGTCGATGGGGTGGCTGAAGTGATCGCCATGGCGGATCAGGGCGACAGCACCCGTATCCGCTTTCGCGCACCGAAGGCGCTGGCCGGGTTTGTCGCCCCCAAGGGGTCGGTGGCACTGAACGGCACCTCGCTGACCGTCAATGAGGTCGAAGGGGCGGAGTTCGGCGTGAACCTGATCCCCCATACATTGACTGTTACCACCTGGGGCCAGACAAGGGTCGGCGATCTGGTGAATATCGAGATCGACACCCTGGCCCGCTACGTCGCCCGCCTGCGCGACTGGCAAGAGCATGTCGCTTGAGCGACTGGCAAGAGCATGTCGCCTGCGCGACTGGCAAGAGCATGTCGCTTGAGCGAGGGCAAGAGCATGTCGCTTGAGCGACGGGCAGGGGGGCACATGAGCCGCATCGGCCATAACCGCGGCCCCTCGATGGACGAGGGCCATTCCTGGCGCAAGCATTGCTGGACAGCGGCGCGCCGCGCCCTGTTGCCGACGCTGCCGCTGGAAGTGGTGCGTCTGCGGGTGGCACGGGCGCGCGACATCGGGCTGGATTACCGCACCTATGCCACGGTGCGCGCCACCACCGGGCAGGATATCGTGGCGTTCCTGTTTTCTTCCAACGCCTTGCGGGTGTTTGCCTCCAGCCCCCGCCTGCCGCAGGACCGCAGCGCCAGGCTGGCATCGATCACCGCCTGTGACCGGCTGGGCGCTGCGATCCGCCCGTTGACGGCCGAACAGTTGCACCTGCCGGGGATCGACGCGGCCTTCGCCGCCCCTGCCCCGTTTGCCAGCTGGCGCGACAGCCGCACCGCCTTGCGCCAGGCGCTGTCGGATCGCCGCCTGCCTGCCGAAGCGGTGCTGCTGATCGGTGACACCGACGCGGAACGCGACTGGTCGGTGGCGGCGGCGCTGGCTTTCTATCTGCCGGCTGACCGGTTCTTCACACCTGCCCCCTGACCCCTATTCCCGCACCATCTGTTTGCGGCATTGCGCGTGGCCCGGCCCTGCCTGCTCTGGCCTTTCGGTCCCTGCTGCGCTAAGGCCATCGGGCCGTTACCGGAGCGCCCGCATGACTAAAACCGAATATCATGACGCCATTTCCCCGGTCGAAGCGATCATCGAGGATGCCCGCAACGGCAGAATGGTGATCCTTGTCGATCAGGAAGACCGCGAAAACGAAGGCGATCTGCTGATCCCGGCGGAAATGGCCGACGCCAAGGCGATCAATTTCATGGCGACCCATGGCCGGGGGCTGATCTGTCTGGCGCTGACCGGGTCGCGGCTGGATGCGCTGGGGTTGCCGCTGATGGCGACGCAGAACTCGTCGCGCCATGAAACCGCCTTTACCACCTCGATCGAGGCGCGTGAGGGGGTCAGCACCGGCATTTCGGCGCATGACCGGGCGCTGACGGTTTCGGTGGCAGTCGATGACAGCAAGGGCGCTGCCGACATCGCCACCCCCGGCCATGTCTTTCCGCTGCGCGCCCGCGAAGGCGGGGTTCTGGTGCGCGCCG
Source organism: Paracoccaceae bacterium (assembly GCA_043736155.1). Lineage (GTDB taxonomy): Bacteria > Pseudomonadota > Alphaproteobacteria > Rhodobacterales > Rhodobacteraceae > JANNRR01. The sequence continues at coordinate 5,385 of JAYTDA010000083.1, forward strand.
GTCATACCGAAGCCGCCATCGACATTCCGCGTCTGGCCGGGTTGAAGCCCGCCGGGGTGATCTGCGAGATCATGAATGACGATGGCTCGATGGCGCGGCTGCCCGATCTGGTCGGCTTTGCCCAGAAGCACGGATTGAAGATCGGCACCATTTCCGACCTGATCGCCTATCGCCGCCGTCATGACCATCTGGTCAGAGAAAGTGCGGTAAAGCGGGTCTCGTCGATCTATGGCGGCGACTGGGTGATGCGGATCTTTACCGATGAATTGCAGGGTGCCGAACATATCGCCCTGACCAAGGGCGATCTGACCAGCCCGGAACCGGTTCTGGTGCGGATGCATGCGCTGAACCCGCTGGAAGATGTGCTGGGGCTGGATACAGCCCACAGCGGCGAATTGCCCGCCGCCATGCGTATCGTGGCTGCCGAAGGCCGCGGTGTGGTGGTGCTGCTGCGCGATACCATGATGAAACTGGTGATGGATGGTGCGGTCAGCCCGCAGACCCTGCGCCAATACGGGGTTGGGGCGCAGATATTGGCGGCCCTTGGTCTGTCGAACCTGACACTTTTGTCCAATTCGCCGCAGCCGCGTGTGGTGGGTCTGGAAGCCTACGGCCTGACCATTGCCGGTACCCGCCCGATCCCGTTGGAGATGTGAATGGCTGAACAGGAAACCCATTACACCCTGCCGTTGCCGGTGTTTGACAAACCGGTGACACTGCTGATTGTCGTCGCCCCCTACTACCGGGACATCGCCGATGCCCTGGTGGCCGGGGCGCGGGCTGTGGCCGAGGCAGCAGGGGCAAGCGTTGATCTGGTCGAGGTGCCGGGGGCACTGGAGATTCCGACGGCAATCCGGTTGGCCCATGACCAGGCCGATTATGATGGCTATGTCGCCCTTGGCTGTGTGATCCGTGGCGAAACCACCCATTACGACACCGTCTGCAATGACAGCAGCCGCGCCCTTTCAATGCTGGGGCTGGATGGCGCCTGTATTGGCAATGGTATCCTGACGGTGGAAAACCGCGATCAGGCGCTGGTGCGCGCCGCTGGGACCAAGGGCAACAAAGGCGGTGGCGCTGCGGCAGCGGCATTGCATCTGGTGGCTTTGTCGCGCAAATGGGCACGCAGCACCAAAGGCATCGGTTTCAGGGCCAAAAGCGAATGAGCGGCACACCCAGCAAACGGCAGATGAAATCGGCGGCGCGGCTTTATGCGTTGCAGGCGCTGTTTCAGATGGAGGCCTCTGGTCAGACCGTCGAAGCGGTCCGCGCCGAGTTTGAAACTCACCGGTTCGGGGCCACCTATGAAGGCGACGAAATGGCCGAGGGCGATGTGGCGCTGTTTCGCAGCATTGTCGAAGATGCGGTGAACTGGCAGGCGGCGATAGATCAGGCGACCGACCGGGCGTTGGTGGCGAAATGGCCGATTGCCCGCATCGACCCCACCCTGCGCGCCCTGTTCCGTGCCGCCGGTGCCGAACTGCGCCACCCTTCCACACCACCCAAAGTGGTGATCAACGAATTCGTCGATGTGGCCAAGGCGTTCTTTCCCGATGGCAAAGAGGCGAAATTCGTCAATGCCGTGCTGGATCACATGGCGCGCGAGGCCCGGCCGGAGGCGTTTGGCGAAGTGGCGGGGAAATAGGGCGGCAAGGTCGTCGTGGGACTATCTGGTTGGCTCCTCCTGCGCCGCCCCGGACTTGATCCGGGGCAGCGTGGAACAGGGTTCGCGCCGGACAGGTCCGTGGACGCCATCCGACCTCCAGCCCGCACCCCCAAAACGAAAAAACGCCCCGAAACCGGGGCGTTCCAATGGCGAACCCGCAGGTTCACCCCTAAAGACCAGAATCAGGCCTAAAAATCAGGCCAGAGCCAGATTGGTTGCCGACTGGCGGCCATCGCGGCTGGTTTCCAGATCAAAGGTCACTTTCTGACCATCGTCCAGACCACGCAGACCAGCACGCTCCAGCGCGGTGATGTGGACGAACACGTCCTTGGAACCGCCATCGGGCTGGATGAAGCCGAAGCCTTTGGTGGCGTTGAACCATTTCACGGTGCCATGGGCCATCGTGATGTCTCCTTCAGATATCTGCCCGCGGGAGTGCGGCAGGGTGGCTCAGTCAGGCTAGATCGAAGGACTGTGGCCGATAAAGGAGACAGTGGTCGATAGAGGTAACGTCGCCCGGCTCATATGTGACATGTGGGCGTGAAATGCAAGAAAATTCCTGCGCCCGAGCCCAGATCGGCGGCACTCTGCTTAGAATATGTCAGTCATATACAGAAGAATGATGACGACGATCGGAACGCCAAGCAGCCAGGCAATGATGCCTTTCATGATTTTCTCCTTTACATGCGGCCCGTCAGGACCAGAATCAGCAGCGCAGCGACGACCACCCGGAACCATATCAAAGCCGCCAGGCCCCTATTGCCGGACAGATATCAGCGTGGCAGCGCGCCGGTCAGCGGCACCAAGATGACTGTGAGCATGGCGCACACAGGCGTCGGTGGTTCCCTTTATGGCGGTCGACGCCTTGGTGATAATGTTTCAAATGCAAAATGGTTCCCACCTCGTCATTTCAGGGCACAGCGACCTGGAAAGCGCGGGCTTGCCGGGACCAGCCCGACACCCTGTCCGGGCAGGGCCGGCCGGGCTGCTGTGACCCGCACCCGCTGCGGGCGGTGCACCACTTGGCCGTCGCGGCGTAGAGGGGACAGGAGCAAGTTGCAGGAAATACGCATTTTTCCGTAGAATACGACGCAATTGGGATTTTGAGGCACGCCGTGGCTGGTCTAGATGAGCAGGGGCCACCCAAACGTAAATCGAGGTATGCGCGATGTGTGATCCGATACACGTTGACCGGACCTTCCCTTCGGCGGGTGCTGCCCGACCGGTAGTGCCATGCGTCACCCATGGTCTCGGGCGACGGCAAGTCGTTGGTCTCGGCCTGCTGGGTGCCGCGACCTTCGCTGCCGGGTTAGCACCGGGAGGCGCGCAGGCGGGGGGCAATGCCAAAGCGTTGATGCTCAGCTGCATGGATTACCGTCTGGTCGATGACCTGATCAAGATGATGGAAACCGCCGGGCTGCATGACAATTATGACCATGTGGTGCTGGCCGGTGCCTCGCTGGGAGTGGTTCATGAAAAATTCGCCGACTGGCATGATACCTTCTGGCAGCACCTCGATATTGCCAAACAATTGCACCAGATCGAAGAGGTGATCGTGATCGACCACCGCGACTGCGGCGCCTTTCGGCTGGCCCTTGGCAAACAGGCCGTGGACAGTACCGAAAAGGAAACCCAAATGCACCAACTGGCGATCAATGAATTCGCCCTGCGGGTCAAGGCGCGGCATCCGGATCTGGCGGTGAAGGGCTACCTGATGGCGCTGGATGGCAGCGCCGAGCAGATTGCGCTGAACGGTGCCGCCTGACGGTGGGTGGCGCCGTTTCGCACAAAACCGTCCGGAATGATCCGCCGTTTGGGACAGGGTCGCTGTGGTCCGGCCAGAACATCCGGCCCGATGCCGGCGTCACATCAGCAACGAAGTGACCTGATGAAATCCGACGCCCAGCAAATAACCGACCGTGCAGAAAAGCATTTGCTGCGGCAGAGCCCGGGCCAGACCGTTGCATTTTCTGATATCCGCCTGGCCTCCGCCAGCGACCGGTTGCGGTGTCAGACCAATCGCAGCGTTGGTCAGCGCCAGCGCTACGATCACCAGCGGGCTGATCCCGGTAGCGCCAAACACCACAAGAGAGATCATCGAGAGCGTTCCGACCATGTCAGTTCCTTTCCGTTTTCACGCCCCTTGGAGGGAAGTACGGGGGGCCCGGATGGAAAGTTTCAAAGTGGTGACATTGGTGTTGAACCATCGTACGCCCGGGATTGAAAATGTGCCTTTTCTATACTATTTTTCGTCATGAAGTTTGAATTTGACCCTGCCAAAAGTGCGCTGAACCGCGAAAAGCATGGCTTGGACTTTGTGCAGGCACAAGAAATTTGGGCCGACGAGAACCGCGCGCTGGTGCCCTTGACGTTTGCGGATGAGGATCGGTTTATGATGGTCGGCGAAATCGATACCAAGCTCTGGT
>JAYTDA010000084.1:0-2309 GCA_043736155.1 Paracoccaceae bacterium
TGCACAAATAAGCTGACGACTGGAATGCCCCTATTCCCGGACAGACCTATCCCAAGGCCTTTGTGACAGGGATGCCGAGCGCGGTGAAGCCGTTCAGGACGGCGACACGAACCTGGAACTCCGCAACCTGACGGTCGAAGTCCCGCGCCATGAGGCGCTGACCCAGCAGTTTCACGCAATGCATCCAATCGTCGGGAAAACGATCCCCCGGATCGTTTTCTGATCCTCCTCATATTTCGACGCGGCTCCGGCGGTGGTATCCGCTCCATCGTCGCCACAGCGCACGGCCGAGGTATTTCGAAGCCCGCAGCGCCTCGTTACGCGCTACGGCACCTGCGGTGACAGCCTTCCAGGGTTTCGCATTCTTGCGGGGTGGAATGACGGCGGCAGCACCCCGATCGGCGATGGCGTCGTGGCATTTTCTGGTATCGTAGGCACCGTCAGCAGTGACGCTGGCGATCTCTTGGTCGGGCGGGATCTGGTCGAGAAGTTCCGGCAGCATAGGCGCATCCCCAACGTCGCTGCTGGTGACTTCGACAGCCCTAACCTCCAGCGTTTGCTCGTCGATCCCGATGTGGATCTTGCGCCAAACACGGCGTTTCTGGCCACCGTGTTTGCGGGCGTTCCATTCGCCTTCACCCTCGACCTTGATGCCTGTGCTGTCGATCAGCAGGTGCAACGGCCCCTGTGAGCCGCGAAAAGGGATGTTGACGGCAAGGGTCTTCTGACGGCGGCTCAAGGTGCTGAAATCCGGCACATCCCAGTCCAGACCGATGAGCTGCAACAGGCTCTCCACGAAGCCGGTGGTTTGCCGCAGCGCCATTCCAAACAGCACCTTCATCGTCAGGCAGGTCTGGATGGCAGGATCGCTGTAGACGGGCTGGCGGCCCCGCTTGCCGGTAGGCTGCGCCGCCCACAACATGGCAGGATCAAACCAAATCGTCAGCGACCCCCGGCACTTGAGCGCCTTGTTGTACGCGGACCAGTTCAGGGTCTTGTAAGTCGGTGTGTTCGGTCTGCTCATCCATCCCAGCTACCACGCTGGATTCACAAGATGAATCCCTCACAGCATTTGTGCAACAAAGCCGCCGGAACCTACTGAGGCATTTGCCGCCCTCTAACCCGCCCCCAACCGTTCCAGCAGTTGGGCATGCTGCGGGAAGCGGGTCAGCAGTTGGGCGCGGGTGGCAAGGATCATGTCGGCCATCTCCCAGCCGGGCGCCACCACTTCGCTGACTAGACCAAAGGCGCCCGCTTCCAACTCGGCGGCTTTCCAGGTGCCGCCAGCGACGGCAAGTTGCAACTGCTGACCCGCGGCAAGGTCGGGGCCAAGCGCGATGCTTTCGTGGCGGCCATCGGGATGGATCAGGTGATAGGTGATGGGATCGCCCATCTGGTAAAAGGTGATGCCGTCAGAATGCTTGGTGTGAAAGGCATCAATCGGGGAATCGCGGGTGAGCATGTAGAAGATCGCCGTCATCGCAGCGCGAGGACCGCGCGCGGTGCCAACCTGGTTGCGTGCATCGGTGCGGAAGGTTTCGCGGAAATAGCCGCCCTCGAAATGGCGGGAAAGGCCAAGTTGGGCCAGCAATTGATCTTTGGTCATAGTGTCCTCGATGCCAGAGCAAATCAGGGAAAAGTGTGCAGCGGTTTTCCCGCCCGATTTGCGTAAATTCCATAGGTTGGTTCAAGCCACGCAATGCCCGTGCCACTCGGTCAGCAGCGCCATGATCTCCAGCGAATCCGCCAGGTGCGGTGCCGGTCTGGCTGCCTGTTTCAGGCCCAGACGGTGGCAGGCCTCGACACAGGCGACCTGATGCTGGAACGCGTCCATGGCCGAGGTGACGGTGATGGATTCCGGTTCGGTACCATAAAGCTGCACCTCAAGCCGGTTCTCTCCGCCAACCGGCAGCCAGGGGTTGGTCTTGCAGCGCAGCATGCCGCGCTCTCCGGCCACGGTGAAGGCGAAATCCATGCCGTAGCTGTCGGTTGACTGCAGCGTGGCCAGCACGCCGTTGCCAAAGCGCAGTGCCAGCGTGGCATCGGCGATATTGCCATCCTGCGGTGAAACGATCCCAAATCCAGAGCTGATGCGGTCGGCAAAGGCTGCGGGCCCGAAAGCTGTCTGCATGACATAGTGCAGCAGCGAGGCCGGATAGCAGCCCAGGTTGAAGATGGTCCCCATGCCTTTGGGATTGGCCACCTGCCAGATATCGGCGGCGTAGTAGCCGGTGATGGCGCGGATGCGTCCCAGTCTGCCAGACCGCAGGACATCCCCCAGCGCCGCGATCAGCGGGTGGTTGAGGTAC
>JAYTDA010000085.1:0-5669 GCA_043736155.1 Paracoccaceae bacterium
GAACGGCAGATTGCTGGTGACCATCGTGCTGCCGCGCTCGTAGCGCTGGCTGAAGACCTCGAACAGCAACTCGGCCCCGGTTGGTGAAAGCGGGACGTATCCCAGTGCATCGATGATCAGCAGTCTGGAGCCGGCGAGCTGACGCTGGAACCGCAAAAGCCGTTTCTCGTCCCGCGCTTCGAGTAGGTCGTGAACGAGAGCTGACGCCGTGATGAAGCCTGCCGATATGCCCGTTTAGCAGATGCAGCTGCTGCAGTGCTGCTACCGCCGTGCCGGTGCCGCCTGCTGCATCCGACAGATTCAGAGTCAGTTTCTTCGTGACGGCCACGATCTCCTTCATCGACACCCCGGCCAGATCGCCCGCGCAGGTCAGCACCTGGATGCTGCGGGTCGTGGTGCCCAGCGACTGCGCCAGGTTTGTCTGCGCGTCGATGGTTTCCAACCCCGACCGGATCATCGCGATGCCAGCGGCGTCGGCAGCCGCAACCGCCACCGCTGCCGCAATCTTCACCCAGGTGGAAAACGCCGCCAACCTGGCATTGGCAATCTCGGCTTGCTTCGACGTCCGGCCAAAGCCTTTGACCCCGGCATCGCCCACACCGTCCAACTCGGCACCGACCTGATTGCCGCCGACGGCCGCCAGCCGCACAGAAACGCGTTTTTCGGTCATGGATCAGATCCCTTGAATTTCAGGCTACAGTGTCTTACGTTTTCTGCATCGATCAACGAAAGGTATGATCATGTCCGAGACCGCGACCCTGTCTGCGAAGTTCCAGATCTCGATCCCGAAGGCGATCCGGTCGGCGCAGCATTGGGAGGCCGGGCTGACCTTCGCCTTCATCCCAAAAGGAACCGGCGTTCTTCTGGTCCCGATTCCGAAGCGCGAGGCTCTGATGGGGATCGCGAAAGGCGCATCCGCGACCGACTATCGTGACCGGTCGGACCGTTTCTGATGGTGCTGGTCGATACCTCGGCCTGGATCGAATGGCTGACCGGCTCTCCGACCGGACAGAGGTTGAACGAGCATATGCCCGAGCAATCCGACTGGCTGGTGCCGACCGTGGTGCAGCTTGAGCTGGCGAAATGGCTGACCCGCGAGCTGGGTGAGGACAAGGCGGATCAGGTGATTGCCTTCACCCAAGTCTGCCAGGTTATCCCTCTCGACACCGAGATTGCCCTGGCGGCTGCCGAGGCTTGCCGCGCCCACAAGCTTGCCACCGCAGACGCCATCATCTTCGCAACTACCCGCCTGCGGGGCGCGAGCTTGCTGACCTGCGATGCGCATTTCGAAGGGCTGCCGGGCGTGAGCCTGATTGAAAAATGCAGCACCTGAGAGCCATCAGTCTGATGCTGCGATCTTTTCATTGATGCGGCGGACCATCACCGCCTCCAGCTCCGGCAGCAGTTCCGCCACCACCATCGGGTTCAGGCCCAGCGCATGGCCGACGGCAAAGGCCGCCGCAATGTCCCAGCCCAACACGGCCTTGCCAGCCACCCGCATCTGGCCGCCAAGTCGGCCGACCAAGCCCCACAGCTGCCAGCCGTCTTGGTTGAGGGGCTGGTTCAGCCGCGCTGGGCAGTCCGGGCATTGCGTTTGACAGGCCTGGCAGTAGCCGTCGCCCGCGCTGAAGTGCCAGTCGTCAAGGACGCAGAGCCGTTTTTTCCGCGTCCAGCAGCATGCCTCGGCTGACGCAGTTCAGGTCGAAGGCCTCGAAGATCGGCCAAAGCGACAGAAGTGCGTCGATGCCATCGGGCGTCACGGCGATGACGGTGCCATCTGCATCACCGACATCTTCCCAATCGACGATGGCGCGACGAGCAAGGGCTGCGTCAAACGCCGCCGCCCGGTTGTCGTTGCTGGCGTCGGCGTCCAACGCCTGCACTGCAGGGTCGGAGCGGGTGGCCACCCCATCAGGGCCGTTGTCAGTGGCAACACTTGCAGCCGGACGCCGTGGCCAAGGTCAAACCATTGCGGTTCGGGGGAAAGGTTGATCCGGATCATTGTGTTTCGGCGTGCAAGATTGACCCTTATGGCGGGGTAATCGGCGTCCAATTTTGCCCCCCCCTTCCGGTTTGCCCCCCTCAGGTTTTGTCTGACCATTCGCTTTAAGGCAGCGGATGGAACGGGCGTTGCACAGAGTGGATAGGATCGCGCGGGTCCGCCGGGCCTTTCATGCACAGGGCTGGTCGATGAAGCAGATCGCCCGGTAGTTGCATGTGTCGCGCAACTGTTCGCAAGACACTGCGGTCGGGCGAGACTGACATCAGCTATCAGCGCGAACACCAGCCACTGCCGAAGTTCGGGCCTTGGGTTGCGCATGGTGACCGGTTCTTGCGGGCAAATGAGGGCAATGCGCTGCGGGAACGGCTGACACTGATCCAGCATTTACGAGGAGGTTCGCGCCCTTGGCTATGCGGGCAGCTGCGATGCTGTCCGGTGCCCTGCCAAAACCTGGGCGAAGGCGCGTGGATCTGCCACGGCGGATGCTTAGGTGCCGCTCTGTTCTGCGCCGGACGAGGCCTGCCAGTTCGACTGGAGCCGTGAGATCGTGCGGATCAATGGCGTGACGGTCACGGTGAAGGTTGCGCATGTCCGGCTTTGCCACAGCCGCGTGATGCCCTTGCGGCAGAGCCGCGAAGATCGCAAAATCATGCGCAAAGCGAGCTACTCCCCGAAATTCGGACAGTGACGGAAGCTACGATCTGAAGTCTGCTGGTCTTCAATAACGAGGAGAACAGAAGATGTCGAAACACAGGGAACCATGACGCAGCGTTCAAGGCGCGTGTGGCGTTGGAGGCGCTGAAGGGTGAGGGCACGGTGCCGGATCTGGCAGCTGCCTATGAGGTCCATCCGACGATGATCCATCAATGGAGCGAGCCATTGTGCGCCTTTGGTTCAAGAACAATGGCGAGCGCGCTGCTGGACGGCGCCGCAGGCATCTTTGAGCGTGGCGCCAAGGCGGCTGCCACCGCCGAGATTGCCGAGGACACGGTCTCGCCCACATCAAGCCGTGCCATCGCACGATCCCGGATGTCCATGAATAAGGGTTCTGTCATGGATACTGGCCTCCACATCCTGTCTCCATGGTGTTCCAGAAATTGCGCCCGATGGGCATCCTTCGATTCATCCAAATCCCATCCCGCCTTAAAGTGAGGGAGCATTCGGGGCGAAGGTCACATTCTCGCGTCAAGCCAGTGCCGCTATGGCATGTGCTTCCAGCGCGTGGCGGATATGCTGGGCCAGGTCTGCGCCGCGCACAGGTTTGGCCAGAACCGCCACGCCCATTTCCTGCATTCCGCTGACCGGAATTTCGCCGCCCCCCGCCGGAAAGCCGGAGGTGAAGATGATCGGCAAGGACGGGCGCAGCTTCAGCGCCGACTGCGCCAGCGCCCGCCCGTCCATGCCACCCGGCATCACGATATCGGTCAACAGCAGGTCAACGGTGGCGTCGCTGGCCAGAATGCGCAGGGCCGGGCGGGCGCTGTCAGCTTCGACCACCTCATAGCCCAGTTCGCGCAACTGCCGCACCACGGCGAGGCGCAGTGCCTCGTTGTCTTCGACCACCAGAATCGTGCTGCCAGAACCCGTTGCGATCATGCTGTCCTCGGCGGTCTCATCGCCAAGTTCCGCATCAAGCGGCGCGCGCGGCAGATAAATGTGAACGCTGGTGCCCTGACCCGGCAGGCTTTCGATGCTGATACTGCCGCCTGACTGGCGCACAAAGCCGTAAACCATACTCAGGCCAAGCCCGCTGCCCTTGCCGAAGGTCTTGGTGGTGAAAAATGGCTCGAAGGCGCGGGCCACGATCTCGGCGGGCATGCCGGTGCCGGTATCGGCGACGGTGATCACCACGCAATCGCCCGACAGGCTTTCGGGGCCGCCGCGCGTATCGGACAGGGTTTCATTGGCCGCCGTGATGGTCAGCGTGCCGCCATCGGGCATCGCGTCGCGGGCATTGACGGCCAGGTTCAGAATGGCGGATTCCAGCAGGGTCGGGTCGATGATGGTTGACCACAGGCCAGGCTGAATCTCGATCCGGCAATCGACATGTTCGCCCAGCGTGGGATGCAGCAATGCGACCAGGCCCTCGACCGTCTGGCGGACGTTGACCAGCATCGGTTGCAGCGCCTGCCGTTTGGAAAAGGCCAGAAGCTGGCGGTTCAGCGCCACCCCTGAAAGGCTGGCGCGTAACGCCGCCGCCACCAGTTCCGCCGCCATGCCATCCTTGGGCACCCGTTGTTCCAGCATATCAAGATTGGAAATCACGATGGCCAGCAGGTTGTTGAAATCATGCGCCAGACCGGCAGTCAGCTCGGCGACGATCTCCATCTTCTGGCTTTGCTGGAACTGGTTCTGCAACCCGCGGCTTTCGGTCAGATCGACAAAGGTGATGATCGTGCCGTGCAGCGCGCCCCGCGCATCCAGCAGCGCTGCGGCGGACAGATTGGCCAGAAATTCGCTGCCATCGCGGCGCTTGAAATCCAGCTCGATATTGTCGACGTCTTGTCCGGTTTGCACCTGTTTGAGCAGATTGTCGAAGGCGGCGGCCTTTTCCGGCAGGGTCAGCGCGGGTGGCAATGCGCGGGTTTCCTGTTCGGTATAGCCGGTCAGTCGCTCGGCGGCGGGGTTCCAGGTGCTGATCCTGCCGGTCGTGTCCAAGGCCATGATGGCAACCGGGGCAGACTGGATCAGCGTCGCCAGTTCAAGGTTCAGCCGTTCAAGCTGCTGATTGGCGACATCCAGTTCCTGCGTGCGCTCGGTCACACGCTGGTCAAGTTCGGCGTTCAGCACGCGCAGCGCCGCTTCGGCATGTTTCAATTGGGTGATATCGACATAGACCCCCACTGTGCCACCGTTGCGGGTGCGGTATTCGGACTTTCGGATCACCCGGCCATCATTCATGTAATGTTCCGACGGCAGGCCGGGATTGCGGAAATCGGCCAGTTTTTCGGCCACCCAGGCCTCGGTACGGCCCTTGGCATCCGCTTCGTGGCCAAATTCGGCGCGCTGGGTCAGCAGGGCGGTCAGCGACACGCCATGGACCGCGATCGCGGAAATCTCCGGATAGATTTCGCGGTATTTCTGGTTGGACTGGATCAGCAGTTCGTTGGCATCAAAGGCGGCAAAGCCTTCGTTCAGCGCCTCGACCGCATCGACAAGGTTCTGGCGTTCCGCCGCCAGCGCCGCGCGGGCCGCCTCGCGGGCGGCATTGGCCTCGCGGACGCTTTGGGTCATGGCGTTGATATGGACAGCCAGAGCGCCGATCTCGTCGTGTCGCAGCACCGGCAGATCCGGCACCGCATCGTCAATGGCAATGCGGCTGACATGGTCGATCATGCCCCGCACCGGCATCAGGATGCCGCGGATCGCGGTGGCGCTCAGCATGCTCATCCAGATGCCGCCGCACAACACCAGCAGCAGGATCACCGCCAGTTGCAACAGCAACCCGTCGCGAAATTCGCCCAGAAAATGGGTTGCCACCCGGTATTCCGACGATCTGACCGCCGAGACCTGGGTGCGGAATGCCTCCAGCCGCTGGCCGATGTCGATGATCAGCAATTCGCGCACGGCGTCAAAGCCGGACACCTGATAGGTTCGCACCAGATTGGCCTGATGGTCCAGCTTGATTTTAAGCGTGCGTTCCAATTCGGGCAGCAGGGCTGTCTGC
>JAYTDA010000086.1:0-1569 GCA_043736155.1 Paracoccaceae bacterium
ATGTCGCCATTTTTAAGCAGCGCAATCGGCCCGCCATGGGCCGCCTCGGGGCCGACATGGCCGACACAAAAGCCGCGCGTGGCCCCCGAGAAGCGGCCATCGGTGATCAGGGCCACCTTTTTGCCCATGCCCTGACCGGACAAGGCCGCCGTGGTGGACAGCATCTCCCGCATCCCCGGCCCACCAGCGGGGCCTTCGTTGCGGATCACCAGCACCTCGCCTTCCTTGTAGGCGCGGTTCTGCACCGCCTCGAACGCCTCTTCTTCACATTCAAATACCCGGGCCGGGCCTATGAAAACCTGCTCCGCTTCGGACATCCCCGCCACTTTCACAATCGCCCCATCCGGGCAGATGTTGCCGCGCAACCCGACCACGCCGCCGGTTTTGGAGATCGGGGTCGAGATCGGATAGATCACCTGACCGTCCGCTTCCCGCGTGATGAGGTCGAGTTCCTCGCCAAGTGACCGGCCCGAGGCGGTGATGCAATCGTCATGCAAGAGCCCCGCCTTGCGCAGTTCCTTCATCACCACCGGAACACCGCCCACCTCGTACATGTCCTTGGCCACATAGGTGCCACCGGGGCGGAGCGAGACGAAATACGGCGTGTCGCGGAAAATCTCGCAGACATCGAACAGGTCAAAGTCGATCCCCGCCTCATGCGCGATGGCGGGCAGGTGCAGGCCGGCATTGGTGGAACCGCCGGTGCAGGCAACGACGCGGGCGGCATTTTCCAGCGATTTGCGAGTCACGATGTCCCGGGCGCGGATGTTCTTCTCGATCAGCGTCATCACCGCCACGCCGGAGGCATCGCCGTACTGGTCGCGGCTTTCGTAAGGCGCCGGCGCACCGGAGGAGTTCAGCAGCGCGAGGCCGATGGCTTCCGACACGCAGGCCATGGTGTTGGCGGTGTACTGGCCACCGCAAGCCCCGGCGCTCGGGCAGGCCACCCGCTCCAGGATCGCCAGTTCTGCATCGGACATCAGCCCTGCCTGGTGCTTGCCCACCGCCTCGAACACGTCCTGAACCACCACATCCTTGCCGTTCAGCCGCCCGGGCAGGATCGAGCCGCCGTAGATGAACACCGAGGGCACGTTCAGCCGCACCATTGCCATCATCATGCCGGGCAAGCTCTTGTCACAGCCCGCCAGACCGACCAGCGCATCATAGCAATGGCCGCGCATGGTCAGTTCCACAGTGTCGGCGATGGCATCACGCGACGCCAGCGATGACCGCATCCCCTCGTGCCCCATCGCAATGCCGTCGGTCACGGTGATGGTGGTAAACTCACGCGGGGTGCCGCCGCCCTTTTTCACCCCCATCTTCACCGACTGCGCCTGCCGGTTCAGCGAGATGTTGCAGGGGGCGGCCTCGTTCCAGCAGGTGGCGACGCCAACCCAGGGTTGGTGGATTTCTTCCTCGGTGATGCCCATCGCGTAGAAATAGCTGCGGTGCGGGGCGCGCGAGGGGCCTTCCGTCACATGGCGGCTGGGGAGCTTGGATTTGTCGAAACGCTGGTTGGTGGTCATGGCGGTTTCCTTGGGCGGGCGCTGCGGCTGGCGGCACGGTGGC
>JAYTDA010000087.1:0-2727 GCA_043736155.1 Paracoccaceae bacterium
TTCCCGCGCCCGGTAATGCGCTGAGGCGGGCCGGGCAACGATCCGGGGGATCGTTGCCCCGACGAACGCACAGGCCTCCATGCCGATCAGCGAGGGCGCAAGACCGGCGAAAAACTCCAGCAGCTGGTTGCGCCGCAGTTGGCGATGCAGAACGACCTTTCCGTCAGCGCCGCCGGCATGAAGCTGAAGAACGCTGTTGGCCAGATCAAGGCCGATTGTGGTAGTTTCTTGTATGGATGGCGCCTTGGCTTGGGGTCAGACGACAACCCCATTATGGCGCATTGCGACGCCGGGAGCAGGCGCCATTCACACCGTCAATGGCGGTCACGCTCTCGACATGTCACGTCTCTGGCGGTTCCTGAAGTATGAATGCGCCTATCTGCACGCCTTGGAAACCGGATCACAGGCCCGGACTGGCGTCGGAAGCTGGATCCCCTTCTACAACCACCTGCGGCCCCACGCCATTCGTCAGGAAATTGGTCCCCCGGACCAATTGCTGTTCCGCCTCAAACAGGGCGGACAACCACCCGCCGTGGTCTGCTTCAACAGCATCGAAACCGATCAGCAGGTGCAGGCAGTAGCTTAACTCAGCCGGAAACCCGTCCAAAGATCAGGGAGTAGCTCAGTGCGGGCTGATGACCAACCGATGGCCAGCACACCTTACAGTGGCCGGTCAGCGACTTTACAAAGCGGGGGATCGGGTCTGTCCGGGCGGGTTTGTGCCGGTTGTTATCAATAAAACCATCGCGATGACGCTGAACCCCGCACCCATCAGGAACGTGGCCGGCGCGCCAAACCCATCCCACAGCAGCCCGGCCACCAGACTGGCGATCAGCAGGGCACAGCCGCTGACCAAATTGAAAAACCCATAGGCCGTGCCGCGCAGATCGGCGGGGGCGGTGTCGGCGACCATGACTGCCAGCAAGCCCTGGGTCATCCCCATGTGCAGCCCCCAGACCGCCACGCCCGCCAGAGCCACCGCCCAATGGGCGCTGCTGGCAAGGATCAGATCGGCGGCAATCAGCAGGCCCAGCCCGCCAATCAAAAGCGTCCGGTGGCTGACCCGGTCCGACAATCGCCCGAACGGGTAGGCCGACAGCGCATAGACCACATTCATCGCCACCATCACCAGCGGCACCAGGGCCAGCGCCATACCGCTTTGCTGGGCGCGCAGCACCAGAAACGCCTCGCTGAACCGGGCCAGCGTAAACACCGCGCCAATGCCCACAACCCGCCAATAGGCCGGCGACAGCCGAGCCAGATTGGCGCGGCTGATCGGGTTTTGCCGGGGCGTGCCGGGGGCGCGGGGCGGTTCCCTGATGCCCACTGCCAGCAACATCACTGCCATTGCGCCGGGAATGACTGCCACCCAGAACACCGCCTGAAAATCATTGGCCCACAGCAGCATCAGCACGACCGCGATCAAGGGCCCGGCAAATGCGCCGACAGTATCCAGCGACTGGCGCAGCCCGAACGCCGCCCCGCGCAATTCCGGCGGCGCTATATCGGCCACCAGCGCATCGCGGGGCGCGCCGCGAATGCCCTTGCCCACCCGGTCCAGCAATCGCGCCGTCAGCACGACGCCAACGGACGGGGCCAGTGCAAACAGCGGCTTGGTCGCCGCCCCCAGCGCATAGCCGAACAGGGCCAGCCCCTTGCGCCGCCCGAACCAGTCGCTCAACACCCCGGAAAACACTTTGACGATCAGCGCCGTCGCTTCGGCTACGCCTTCGATCAAACCGATCATCAGCGCGCTGGCCCCCAGAGTGGTGACAAGGAACAGGGGCAGCAAGGCGTGGATCATCTCGGACGAGATATCCATCAGCAGGCTGACAAACCCCAGAACCCAGATGCCGGCAGGCAACATGCTGCGTGGGCGGACCTGCATCATTGCACCTCTGCACAGAAACGGATGAGTGGTTTGGCGCACCCTGGAACAGGCGTGCCGCCGCGCGTCCGGGTCATGGTGCGAGTGTCATCTGCACGGCGATACCGTCGGTGAACCACGGATCACCGTTAAAGTTCTCACCACTTTGCGGCTGGGTCGCGCGGAACCTGCTCTGGCTGCCGATCAACCCGGTTGCCTGCAAATCGCTGGCCAGAAAATCCCGCTCTGCATCCACATCCGGCGCGATATGATGGGTCACGCCCCAATCCATCCCAGCGTCAAAGCTCGCCGCACCGACGAAAATCGCGTCGCCATCCGGTGTCACCATCCCGGTCTGCCAGAACCGGACATGATGCCGCTGGCGCAAGGTCTGCTGGTCGGTCGGTTTCTGGAACGCGCTGTCATTGGGCATACCCTGCCAGAAATACGGTGTGACCGGGGCATTCGGGTCGGGCTGGTTGGTCCAGACCGCCCAGGCGGCACGGGACAGCGTCGCGATATTGGGGCTGTCTGCCCGGCGCCAGCCAGCCCGTTCCATTGCTGCGGCCAGAGCGTCGGCGGTGCGGGCGGTCAGCACCAGATTGATCGGCTCCTGCGGATCCCCGGCAATGGTTTCGGTAAAGGCCGCCAAACTACCTTGCCGGAACAGCGCCGGAACGTCGGTGGCGATCAGCGGGGCCGCGGCAACGGCAGGTATCGACCGGGGTTT
Source organism: Paracoccaceae bacterium (assembly GCA_043736155.1). Lineage (GTDB taxonomy): Bacteria > Pseudomonadota > Alphaproteobacteria > Rhodobacterales > Rhodobacteraceae > JANNRR01. Next base: position 2,598 of record JAYTDA010000087.1, read on the forward strand.
GGCGTAGAATGTGATCACCCATCCGGCACTCAGGGCCGAGACCAGCATCAGCCCCAACGCCGCCTTGCGCCACCCCGGCGACACTGTCAGGCCGGTCTTGCGCAACCCCGACCGCTCTGCCTGCCATTCG
>JAYTDA010000088.1:0-3827 GCA_043736155.1 Paracoccaceae bacterium
TCTCTCAGCGATATGCTGAAGGGCAAGCAAGGCCGCTTCCGTCAGAACCTTTTGGGCAAGCGCGTCGATTTCTCGGGTCGCTCGGTTATCGTGACCGGGCCAGAGTTGAAACTGCACCAGTGCGGTCTGCCGAAAAAGATGGCGCTGGAGCTGTTCAAGCCGTTCATCTATTCGCGGCTGGAGGCAAAGGGGCTTTCCAGCACCGTCAAGCAAGCCAAAAAGCTGGTCGAAAAGGAACGCCCCGAAGTTTGGGATATCCTTGACGAGGTCATTCGCGAACACCCCGTGCTGCTGAACCGTGCGCCCACCTTGCACCGTCTGGGGATTCAGGCGTTCGAGCCGATCCTGATCGAAGGCAAGGCGATTCAGCTGCACCCGCTGGTCTGTTCCGCCTTCAACGCCGACTTTGACGGCGACCAGATGGCGGTTCACGTGCCCTTGTCGCTGGAAGCACAACTTGAAGCCCGCGTTCTGATGATGTCGACCAACAACGTCCTATCCCCTGCAAACGGCGCGCCGATTATCGTGCCGTCGCAGGATATGGTGCTCGGGCTTTACTACACCACCATGGAACGCAAAGGCATGACCGGTGAGGGCATGGCTTTCACCGATCTGGAAGAGGTTGAACACGCGCTGGCCGCTGGGGCCGTGCATCTGCACGCCAAGGTCAAGGCGCGTATTCGTCAGGTTGATGAAACCGGCAATATCGTCTGGAAACGCTTTGACACCACACCGGGCCGCTTGCGTCTGGGCAGCCTGCTGCCGCTGAACGCCAAAGCCCCGTTCGATCTGGTCAATCGCCTGTTGCGCAAGAAAGACGTGCAAACCGTCATCGACACCGTCTACCGCTATTGCGGCCAAAAAGAGTCGGTCATTTTCTGCGACCAGATCATGGGCCTAGGCTTCCGTGAGGCGTTCAAAGCCGGCATTTCGTTTGGCAAAGACGATATGCTGATCCCCGATTCCAAATGGCCAATCGTCAACGAAGTGCGCGATCAGGTGAAGGAATTCGAACAGCAATATATGGACGGCCTGATCACGCAGGGCGAGAAGTATAACAAGGTTGTCGATGCCTGGTCGAAATGTTCAGACAAGGTTGCCGCAGACATGATGTCGGCAATTTCGGCTGTGCAATACGACGAGCATGGCGCAGAAATGGAACCGAACTCGGTTTACATGATGTCGCATTCCGGCGCGCGCGGCTCGCCTGCGCAGATGAAACAGCTGGGCGGTATGCGCGGTCTTATGGCCAAACCGTCGGGCGAAATCATCGAAACGCCGATCATCTCGAACTTCAAAGAGGGTCTGACGGTTCTGGAATACTTCAACTCTACCCACGGTGCCCGTAAGGGCCTTGCGGACACGGCGTTGAAGACCGCAAACTCGGGTTATCTCACGCGTCGCTTGGTTGACGTGGCGCAGGATTGCATCGTGCGGTCGCATGATTGCGGCACAGATCGCGGCATCACCGCCGATGTCGCCGTGAACGATGGCGAAGTCGTGCAATCCTTGGCCGAACGCGTGTTGGGCCGGGTTGCCGCCGATGACATCTGCGTGCCGTTGACCGGCGAAGTGATTGTCGCCCGTGGTGAGTTGATTGACGAACGCCGCGCCGATCTGGTGCATCAGGCCGGGGTGTCGTCTGCACGCATTCGCAGCCCGCTGACCTGTGACGCCGAAGAAGGCGTTTGCGCCATGTGCTACGGGCGTGACCTTGCCCTCGGCACGCTGGTGAACCAAGGCGAAGCGGTGGGTATCATCGCCGCGCAGTCGATTGGTGAGCCGGGCACACAGCTGACAATGCGGACGTTCCACATCGGCGGCATTGCCCAAGGTGGCCAGCAATCGTTCCTTGAGGCCAGCCAGGAAGGCCGCATCGAATTCCGCAACGCCAACCTTCTGTCGAACGTTTCGGGCGAACAGATCGTTGTTGGCCGTAACATGTCGATCGCGATTGTCGACGATGCCGGTCAGGACCGTGCCATCCACAAACTGTCTTATGGCGCGAAACTGCATGCCAAAGACGGTGTGGCGGTAAAGCGTGGCACCAAACTGTTCGAATGGGATCCCTACACTCTGCCGATCATCGCCGAAAAGACCGGTGTTGCGCGGTTCAAGGATCTGATTTCGGGCATCTCGGTGCGTGAAGACACCGATGAAGCCACGGGTATGACCCAGCGCATCGTCTCGGATTGGCGGTCGGCCCCCAAGGGTGGCGATCTGAAGCCCGAGGTTATTGTGATGGATCCGGCCACCGGGGAGCCGGTGCGCGGCGATTCTGGCAATCCGATCACTTACCCAATGTCAGTGGACGCCATTCTGTCGGTCGAAGATGGCCAGGAACTGCGCCCCGGCGACGTTGTGGCGCGTATTCCGCGCGAAGGGGCCAAGACCAAGGATATCACCGGGGGTCTTCCCCGCGTGGCCGAATTGTTCGAAGCGCGTCGCCCGAAAGACCACGCCATCATCGCCGAAGCCGATGGCTATGTGCGGTTTGGCAAAGACTACAAGAACAAGCGCCGCATCACGGTAGAACCCGTGGACGAGACGCTGCAGGCGCAGGAATATATGATCCCGAAGGGCAAACATATTCCGGTGCAGGAAGGCGATTTCGTCCAAAAAGGCGATTACATCATGGACGGCAACCCGGCCCCGCACGATATCTTGCGGATCCTGGGGGTCGAGGCGCTGGCGAACTATATGATCGACGAAGTGCAGGACGTTTATCGTCTGCAAGGCGTGAAGATCAACGACAAGCACATCGAGGTTATCGTGCGCCAGATGCTGCAAAAGTTCGAAATCCTCGACAGCGGGGAAACCACGCTGCTGAAAGGTGAAAACGTCGACAAGCATGAACTGGATGAGGCCAACGATAAGGCCGCATCGCATGGCATGCGGATTGCGACGGCGGAACCGATCCTGCTGGGCATCACCAAGGCCAGCTTGCAGACCCGCAGCTTTATCTCGGCGGCGTCGTTCCAGGAAACCACGCGGGTGCTGACCGAAGCGTCGGTTCAGGGCAAGCGCGACAAACTGGTCGGCCTGAAGGAAAACGTCATCGTCGGTCGTCTGATCCCTGCCGGTACCGGTGGTGCCACCAGCCGCGTGAAGAAAATCGCCGCCGACCGCGATCAATTCGTGATCGAGGCCCGCCGGTCTGAGGCAGAAACCGCTGCGGCCCTTGCTGCCCCAATGGCAGTGACGGACACCGGCGATTTCGACAGCGGTCTGGTTGACACGGTCGAGTCGCGCGGCGAGTAATCGCCCGGCATAAATTGCAAAGGCCCCTCGGGAAACCGGGGGGCCTTTTGCATTTGGGAAGGGTTCGTCGCCTCGTTAAAGCTTGCGATCAATTTGTCTAAAATTTCGCTTTTTCTGTTCCCAAATATCCCACGGGGGTCAGGGGGTGTGAAACCCCCTGTCTGCGCCAGAGACAACACCCGATGCTTGCAAAGCCCGCAATTCCTAACAACCCGTTAAACCGCGCTTGTAACCCTTTGAAATCCCACACCCCGACTTTTGTCCACGCGTGGACAAGCCCCCAAACCCGCTTTGCGCTGGCAGCCCCCGGCGCGGCCTGTTAGCCCTGCACCTGATAAGCCCGGAGCGGACCATGCCCATTTCCGATAACACGCGCGGCGTGCTTTATATGAACATCGCCATGCTGGCCTTTACCGTGAACGACAGTTTCATGAAGGCGATCACCCAGGATGTGCCGTTGTTTCAGGCCATCCTGATCCGCGGCGGGCTGACCGTTGCCGTGCTGGCGCTGATCGCGGCGATCACATCCGGCGGTTTAGATATGCTGCCGAAAGGCCGCGACCGCG
>JAYTDA010000089.1:0-2508 GCA_043736155.1 Paracoccaceae bacterium
GGGAAGCCTATCTGCATTGGGTGAAGGTCGGGACCGATCTTCGCACCGAAAATGAATGGGCGCGGGTGCGCCTTTTGGAGGCCGCGCGCGATGCCATCCTCTCGGGGCCGGATCGGGCCTGCCGCGACCGATACGGCTGCGATCCCGACTGATCCCGCCCCACCCTGAAAGGGCCAGCGAAAACCAGCACCCTGCGGCCCATCAGCGCTGGGACTTATCCCCGCCCCGTTTCCCACCCCCAAGGCGTTCCCCTCGGGGGTTTACTTGCGGTGGACGTTCACGTTAAGTTCGCCCTACTGGCGCAACCTAGAGTTGCATAAATGGAGCACCACATGACCCCCACGCAAGACACCATCCCCGCCGTCCTAGCCGCGTTCCGCGCAGGCCAGTTCACCCCGACAGACGCCAAGGGGGCCTATGCCGCCGGTTGGCGCAATGTCGAAGACAACCAGACCCCGCTGCTTTGGGAGGGCGATGAGGTTTGGGCAATTCACATCGCCGGGGAGGAGACGCTTGAATTCACCATCCCGGAGGGTGGGGCATTGATCACCCTGTCCGGCGAAATCGTGGAGTTGATCTGATGACAATGGAAGACAAGATGAACGAGTTTGTGCCGGGCATCGTTGATGGCCAACAAGAGTTCTACCATGTCGCAGGCGACGGCGCGGTGACGCACTGGTGGATCGTGCCGGGTCGCCACACATCGACCATCCACGGCCCTGCCGATGACCACCCCCTCGGCAAAAGCCCCCGCTCGGGCTGGTATTGGCGCGGTGGCGCGCCCTGCGACGGTGATCCGAGGGAGATGCAGGTATGACCCGCCGTGCAGCCATCTATGCCCGTGTCTCGACCGAGGGGCAGTTTCTCGACAACCAGTTGAGGGAGCTTCGCGCGGTGTCTGACCGGGCGGGATGGACCATCGTTGCCGAACATGTTGACACGGCATCCGGTGCCACGGCGAAGCGCGCGGGGCTGGAACGGATGCTTGCCGACGCCGCCCGCCGGAAGTTCGACACCGTGCTTGTCTGGGACGTGTCCCGGCTCGCCCGGTCCTTGCGTGACCTCGTGGACATATTCGAGACGCTGCGCGCCCTGAAAATTGACCTCGTGATTCACCAGTCCGGGATTGACACGCAGACGCCCGCTGGCATCGCCATGATGCAAATGTCGGGCGTGTTCGCTCAATTCGAGCGCGCGATGATTGTCGAGAGGACTAAGGCCGGTATGGCCCGCGCAAGGGCGCGGGGCGCACAGATCGGGGCGCTCCCCACGGGCGACGGCACTGTTGCTGCGATCCGCAGCCTTCGCGCGTCTGGGCTTTCGATGGACCGCATCGCGCGTGACCTGAAGATCGGCAAGGGCGTGTCGCAGCGCGTCTGCCAGCAGTTCGACCGGGAAAAGGAGGTGGCGCAATGAAGCGGCCCGAACTGCCATCGCGCCGGATCGTGAATGCCCTCGGAAAGAGCGAGATCATCGTCACCCCGACCGGCTTGCAGATCGTGGAGGACCTCGCCGCGCGCGGCAGTTCGGTGGTGACCATCGCCGCCGCCATCGGCGTGAACAAGGAAACCTTTCTGCACATCCGCCGCCGTGATTCTGCCGTGGAGGAGGCTTTCGAGAATGGCCGCGCCAAGGAACACGACAGGCTGGTGGCGAACCTGAACACCGCCGCCGCCAGTGGCAACGTGGTGGCGTCGATATTCCTCTTGCGCGCCCGCCACGGCTACCAGTCGGGCGAAGGCATCGACGTGAATGTGAACCTGAACACTGGCGGGGTGCTGGTTGTCCCGGCTGAGATGACTGTCCAACAGTATCTTGAGATAAAGCGCGCCGAAGGCGACATGATCGACGTGACCCCTTCGGCGCGGCCCAGCCTATACCCCGGCCACGCGCCATTGGCTGATCTTCGGCCTGTCGCGCCCGATCCCTCGCCAGAACCGGCCCCAAGCCGCCCTGCGCCGTCTGGCACCACCATCGCGCCCTTTCCGCCGCGCACGACGCGCGGGGACTGACCATGCGCACACTGATATTGGCCTTCGCCCTTGCCGCCTGCGCGCCCGTCCTGACGCCGCCTGACCGCCCGCTGACCGCGACCGAGGCGGGCGGCCTAGATATGTTGCACCGCCTGCGGGCGCTGGACCCCTGCCACCGGGACTGCGCTTGCCATACCGACGCCCAGCCGCCGCGATGGGGGCTGTCCTGCGCCAGCCTAGGCACCGCTGTCGGCAACAAGCCTTTGCGCTCTGCCCCGTTGGCCCGATCCGCTATCTTTCCGGGGATGGGTCCCGATGGCGTTGCCCCGTGCAGCAAGGAAGCGCACCAATGCCGGAACCGGCCCAAATCCCCCTGAATGAAATCCCAATCGTCCCGATTGCCCAGATCGGCGGCAAGCTGTTGAACAGCGCGGAACTGGTGAACCTTGCGGAATACGCAAGCCGCCGCGCCGACAAATTCGCCGCGACCATCGCCACCCTTGAAGCTGGCATCGCCGCCCGTGCCGCAGAGGCA
>JAYTDA010000090.1:0-2280 GCA_043736155.1 Paracoccaceae bacterium
CGCCATCGAACCCAACGATACAGCCCTGAACGCATTTCTCGCCGTCAGGGCCGAAGTCGACGCGATGCTGGAGCGGCTGAAGGCCCTGAGCGACGACCATTTCGAGACCCACCCGGACGAGATCAACTGGGGCGATGTCAGCACCCTGAACCACTACGCCAGCCTGCTGCGGCAGATCACCGACAGCGCCTTCAGGGAGGGCGAACATGTCGATTGATCCCGCCCAGCGTCATCAGATCGAACAGGATGCGATCACCGCTGCATGGGAGGCCGAACGCCTCGCCGCTTGCGACGACGCCATCGCCCTTCTGCGCGAGATCGCCGATTCGCAAACCGACGATGATGGCGACGTGATCCTTGGTGCGGATGCGAACGGCCACAACAATTTGCTATCGCGCATCACCGCCTTCCTTGCCGAACACGACCAGTAAAAGGAACGCACCATGACGAAACTGACCGAAACCCAGACCATTGTCCTGAGCGCCGGGGCCAAACGCCCCGACAACATCGCGATGCCGCTGCCCAAGGGGCTGGCCGGGGCGGCGGCGAAGATGGCCGTCGCCAAGATGATCGAACGCGGCTGGTTGCAGGAGGTCGACGCCTCCTCAAGCCGGGGCGAACCGCTCTGGCGTGAAACCGGTGATGGCCATGGCACCACGCTGGTGGTCACAGACTCGGGCTTGCTGGCCATCGGCATTGAACCGGTGGCGGTAAAGACCGAGGCTGCGATCCACAATCACGCCGCCGAGTCTCCCTCGCCCAAGCCGCCGACCCAGCGCTCGGGCACCAAGCAGGCGATGCTGATCGCTCTGCTTCGCGCCCCCGAAGGTGCCACGATGGAGGAAATCGTCGCAGCAACTGGCTGGCAATCTCACAGCGCCCGGGGTGCGATGTCGGGGGCTTTGGGTAAGAAGCTTGGGTTGGTCGTGACCTCGGCGAAGGAAGAAGGCAGAGGGCGGGTGTATCGGATCAGCGAAGTCAACTAGAATTTGCGCAATAGCCGCTTTGAGCCTTCAGCGGACCTTAAGGCTAGCGAAATCCGGGTCAGACGGCGACGGTCGTCGGCGCTTTGACGGCCGCAAGGAACGACGCGGAGGTAGTAATCCAGCCAAACAGGATTTCGAGGACCATCAGCGAGGCCTCATGGTTGCCACGCGACAGTCCTGCCCCTATTGGCTCGGCGGTGCAGTCTTCAAGCAACAAACATCGGTAGTCACGGAACATCGCATCACGGAATGTGGATTCGACGCAGACACTGGTCGTGCAGCCGGTAAAGACCAGCGTGTCGATGCCGCGGTCGCGAAGCGTCTCGTCCAAGGCGGTCTGGAAAAAACCGCTGAATCGGTGCTTATAGAAAACTAAGTCATCCGGCTCGGGTACCAGTTCTTGCAAAATGTCGGTGTTCCAGCAGTCCCGGATCAGGATACGGCTACCGTCGGGCGCCGAAGATTCCGCGCCAGCGCGCAAGCCCAGATGTTTGATCCAGTTCGGCGTGTCGGGAGACCCGGCGTCTGAAAGATCCGGTTTGAACGCCATCTTGAGGTAGACCACGGTAATCCCTTCGCGCCGGGCGGTCTCCAGCACTCGACACGTAGGCGGCACCACGGCGCGAATGCCGCTGATGTCTATTCCTGCATTGTCGAACATGCCCCCTGGAGCACCGAAATCATTCTGCATGTCAACAACTATGACTGCCGTCCGCGTGGGATCAATCGAGAACGCCGACGGCCGAGCTTCGACGGACGCCGGTATGACGATCGCTCGTTGCATGGCCAAAACTCCAAAGCGCGCTCGTGAATGATAAGCTTGTTCCAGATTCCGGTCAACCGATCTGAGAGAAGGAGCGTCACGCTTCCCGCAGCCAAATTTGACTATCTCCGTCAATTTCCGCTTCGTCCGCATCGCTGACATTCTTGGTCGCACGTCATGGCGTCAGGGGAGCGGTCGATCCGCCGTTCTCCCCGTCGCCATCTCCCACCGCCGCACCGCGACATCGCAATAGACCGGGTCCAGCTCCATCGCGAAGCACCGCCGCCCAGCGCGTTCTGCGGCGACGATCTGGGTGCCGGAGCCGCAGAACGGCTCGTAGATCAGGTCGCCCGGGTCTGAAAACGCCGTCAGCACCGCCTCGACCAGCGCCACCGGAAACACCGCTGGGTGCGATCCTGCCGCGCCCAGCCCGCCCTTGTGCCGCATGATGCGGAAGACGCTGTCGGGGATGCGGTGGCTCTGGATCGCATTGCCGCTGCCGGTCTTGGCGTGCACGGTGCCGTCGGCCCC
>JAYTDA010000091.1:0-1555 GCA_043736155.1 Paracoccaceae bacterium
AGCGATGGCGCGGCCTTGGCCGACCTGCCCGGCGCACCGTCTGATGACGGCGAAAAGATGGCCTGGTCGCTGGACGTTCAAGCCGTGGAACTGCCCCCGGTCCGGGCGCTGGCCGGGTCGGGTCTGTTCAACGTGCTGGAGGTGAACGGCTATGTCTATAAAGCGACCTACCGGATGCATTTCCTCTACGCCCAGATCCCCGATGCCTGCGTGCTGATGGGGCAGGAGATTATTGAAGTGGCGGAACCGTATTAAGCAAGGGTGATGATCTTTACTGCGGGAACTTTCAGCCCCTTTTGACGGTGACCCGCGCGGAACGATTGCGGGAGTTACCAAAATCTGGTAGTTTTCGACCGTATTCCTGTGGAGCCAAGCATGGCCAAAACCACCTCTATCGCCCTTGGCGACCATTTCACCGAATTTCTGGCAGGCCAGGTCGCCTCTGGCCGCTATGGCTCCGTCTCTGAAGCTGTCCGGGCGGGGTTGCGGTTGCTGGAAGAACGCGAGGTCAAGCTGGCGGAACTGCGGGCCGAGTTAGACAAGGGCGAGACGAGCGGGTGGATAGAAGATTTTGATTTTGATGAGTTTATTGATCGCCTGAAAGCCGGACGCGCGGCGTGAAGCTTGTTCTTTCGGTCGATGCCAAAGCGGACATTGTTGCCATTCACAGTTTTGGCAGCCAACGGCTGGGGCCGTGCGAGATCGGCGATTTACATTGATGCCCTGCGCGACAGCATCAAAGCCTTGGTAAGGGGTGATATCTCGGGTGTCGCGGCGGGCCATGTGCGGCCTGAAATCCGACAACTGGCCGTGGGGTCGCACGTGATCTGGTATCGGATCGACGGAGACAAACTACGCGTGTTAAGGGTTTTGCATCAACGGATGGATGCGGCGGTTTGGGTGGGGTCGTAGGGCGGGGTTCGGCCCGTTATCACATCGAAAACATCGCCCCGGCACAGGTTGGGGCGATCGGCAGGCCCGGCGATCCGTAGCGCGGGGGCTAGACCACCCGCCCCCAAAGATCATACTCCCCCGCCTCCTCAACCGTCACACTGACGATATCGCCCGGCAGCAACTCGTCAAACCCCGCATCAATAAACAGGTTCCCGTCGATCTCGGGCGCATCTGCCATCGTGCGGCAGGTGGCACCGTCGGCGTCTACTTCATCAACGATCACTTCGATCACCCGGCCGACCTTTGCCGTCAGTTTCGCCTCGGATATCGCTGCCGCCTTTTCCATGAACCGGTCCCAGCGTTCCTGCTTTACCTCGGCGGGCACGTGATCGGGCAGCGCGTTACTTCGCGCACCCGCGACGTTTTCATATTGGAAACAGCCCACCCGGTCCAACTGCGCCTCGTCCATCCAATCCAGCAGCACTTGAAACTCGGCCTCAGTCTCGCCGGGGTAGCCGACGATAAACGTCGACCGCAGGGTGATATCGGGGCAAACCTGCCGCCAGGCGGCGATTTCATCCAGAGTGCGGGCGGCGGCGGCGGGGCGGGCCATGCGGCGCAACACGCCGGGGTCGGCGTGTTGGAACGGGATATCCAGATA
>JAYTDA010000092.1:0-2421 GCA_043736155.1 Paracoccaceae bacterium
CCGCGAACGGCGCTGAACCCCTTTGCCCGCTCCCGATCGCTCGGCTCCAGCGACGTGGTCAGCATAACCACCACCACCCGTGCAAATGTGGCGCCGAGCTGATCAGTGGCAGCCGCCAGAAACTCGAACCCGTTCATCCGCGGCATGTTGATGTCCAGCAGGATCACGTCCGCCGGCCCGTGATCTTGCCGGACCAGAAATGCCAGCGCTTCATCGGCGTACAGAAAGGACAGGGTTTTGCCGACCAATCCTGATCGCAAGATCACCCTTTGGTACATTTTCTGATCGAAGGCCTCGTCATCAATCAGCAAGATGGTCGGAATGCGATGGGTCATCACGGATGCCTTTTCAATGAGACGGTGAAGCAGCTTCCTTCACCGGGGCGCGATTTAACGCGGATGTCGCCTGCGTGGTTCACCATGATCCGTTTGCACAGCGCCAGGCCAAGGCCCGATCCCTGATAGCTGCCATGATCATGCAGGCGCTGGAACAGGCCGAAAACCCGTGCGTGGTGGTCAGGTGCAATGCCGATACCATTGTCACGCACTGAAATCAGCACCGTTTTTCCCTGCGGATTCTGCGTAATTTGAATAAAGGGGGTCCGGCCCGGCGCCCGGAATTTTACCGAATTGGCGATCAGGTTTTGGAACAGAAGTTTCATTTGCACGGGCACGCCCCACACAACAGGCAGTGCGGAAACGTCGACGATGGCCCCAGCCGTGGCGATATCACTTCGCAGATCGGCGGTAATTTCGCCGACCAGGCTGCCCAAATCGACCGGCACCATTGCCGGCTGATTCTCGATGCAACGCGAATAGGCGAGCACGTCATCAACCAGCCGCCCCATCCGCCCGGTAGTCTGGCGGGCCAGTTCCAGAAGCTCTGCGGAATCGGGGGTGAGTGCCGGCCCGATCGACAAGGCCAGTTCATCAATCAGCATGCGGATCGTGTTGTTTGGCGATTTCAGATCATGCGAGATCGCATAGGTAAATTCGGCCTGTTCGCGGTTGATCTGCGTCTGGGTCAGCAGGGCGCGTTCCAGATCATGTGCCTTATGGGCCAGCTCCTTGGTGCGCAGCAGAACTTTCGCGTCAAGTTGGTCGCGCTGGTCTTTCAACTCGGCACTGGTTTCGCGGAGCTTGTCCTCGATCTGGCGACGCTCAGCTGTTTCGGTCCGCAGCGGCTGCACGGCACCATCGTAGCCTCGCCCCGCCATGTCATAAACCGACATGATCTCCCGCAAGATCTGGTCCGTCCGCTGCCGCGCCTCACCTGAAATCGCCGACCTGCCGCAGGTGGTCTGCACGGCGGCGAAATGCAGGCTGCACACATCGCCCAGCCCCAGCCCATTGGCCAGTGCCGCACGGGCCCATTCAGAGATCTCGATCAGCAAGGCTTCGCGGCCGTGCGCCAGATAGGCCCCGAAAATCGCCTGATAGCGGTGTGCGAAAGGCAAAAGAGGGTCGGCATTCTTGAGCAACTCTGGTTGGGTGGTCATGTGCGGGCTGCCACAGTGACAGGCACGGCGAGCGCCAAACCACCGTCCATTTGCCGACCAAAGTTGCTGTCGGTTTTCCGTGTGAGGTCCGCCGGACAACGCCTGACGATGTCGCGGGCGCAGTCCTTGCGCGCGAACCCATCGCTGGTCAACAAGAAGGTGTCGCCGACAGTCAACGTGACGGACCGGAGGTGTTGCAGGTTCGGATAGAATCTGGCCAGCGGGTTGGCCGCGCTGGCCGAGCCGAAGTCAGCTTCCGCAAGGTCGATTCAAGAAGGTGGTTCATCGCGTTTCTCGATCATGGACGGTAAGTGAGCCCAGCTTTAGACCGCAGTCCTTAAGGAGAGGTTGAATTGCACGGGCGGTCGAAAAGACGATCTGGTCCAAGATGCGACCAGAACCTTTATCCCCCGTGCTTTAACGCGGCGGCGTCGCTGTCGGCTGCTGACATTTTCACCCGCCGTTAAGCTTGCCCTGCCTAGATACCGGCATGTCGATGTCGGACCCTCGCCTTGCCCTTGAACACGCCGCGCAAGCCAGGCGGCTGACCGCGCTTCGCGCGACGTTCCTTGTTGCAGCCCATCACGGTGTCGCTCTCAAGCCGGAGGAATTGCCACGCCTGACCGAAGGCGACCTCACCCCTTCGGTGATTTCAGCGCTGACCCAGTCTGGTTTCAAGACAAAATTGCTGGAGAAATGCAGCTGGGCCACGGCGGCGGCGCTTGGCACCGCTTATCCGGCGCTGCTGCCGATGCAGGACGGGTCCTGGCTGATCCTGATCCTGACCGTGGTGAAAGACGCGGGTCCGATGGCCGCCGTGCTGGATCCGGAACGCGAGGCCGAGGGCATCAGACTGATCTCGCCCGCGCAACTGCTGACCGGCTGGAGAGGACGCATCCTGCTGGTGCAGCCCGCAGCGTCGA
>JAYTDA010000093.1:0-1700 GCA_043736155.1 Paracoccaceae bacterium
CCCCGTTCCCTGGCGCCTGTTCAAAGGCATGTCTGCAACGGTTCTGGCGTCCTCAAGCCCCTGTCTGGCAGGGATTTTGGGCGTCATTATGTCCAAGAAACCGGGGGGATGACACTGAAAAGAGCGGATCGTCGCCAAAAGTGCAACAAACACAGCGGGGGTGCCGGTCAGGCGGCGGCGCGGCGGCGGTGGCGGACGCCGGTGGCGCGGGCCAGCACCACCGCCAGCGGTCCGGCGAGCAGCGACAGCGCCAGCCCGAGGCGCGCGGCCTCGTTCATCGCGCCGCCCGGCAAGGCGGCGTCGATGGCCAGAACCGGCACTGTAAAGCCGATGCCGGTCAGCAGCCCGATCAGCGGCAGGTCGCGCAATCTGACCCCTGTCGGCAGCAACGCGCCGGCGAACAGCCCGGCCAGCACCACCCCGGCCATCAGCCCCAGCGGCTTGCCGATCCACTGGGCGGCCAGCACGGTCACCGTCGTCGGGGCCAGCGCTGAAAAATCAATGCCGCCGCGGGTCAGCCCGAACAGCAACAGCGTCACCAGCACCGGCCAGACCATGAGCTGCGCCAGACCGTTGAGCGGGTCGTGCAGCAGTTCTTCGGCTTCGGCGAACAGGCCAAAGCTGCGGTCGGCATGGGGGATGACCGGGATCAGCGGCAACAGGCCAAGCGCCGGCGGCAGACCGGCCAGCGCCACCCCCAGCCAGCAGGCCACCCCGGCCAGCGCATAGGGCCAGCGCGCCAGTGCCCGGCGGCGGGCGGTTTCAGTCGCGCCGGGGCGGGCTTTTCGGGCACACAGAACCCAGACAAGCGCGACGGCGGCGACAGACAGGCCAAGCCATGCCAACCGCAGGCTGATCGCCGGATAGGCGAGGCCGAGGGTCAAAAGACCGATCACATCCAGCGCGATGGTGATCAGCAGCACCAGATGCAGCGCCGGGTGCCCGCGCCCAAAGGCCCAGGACCCGAACAGATAGCACAGCGCCACATCAGACCCGATGGGCAAGGGCCAGCCGGTGGCAAACCCGGCCTCGGCTGCCGTCTCGATCCCCGAACTGACCAGAATCCACGCCGCCACCGCCCCCAGCACCGCCCCGGCAACAGCGGCAACCTTGGTCCGCCCGGTGCCCGACAAGCCACCGCGCCGCTGCCCGGACAGCGCACCCTGGCCCAGTACCAGCGCCTCCCACATTTCCTTGCCGACCAGCGCCAGAAACAGCGCCATCAACCCGTGCGAGACCACAACCAGCGGCGTCACCGAAAACCCCATCGGCGCGATCCACGGCGGCAGGGTCACGTCAAGCAGACGGAACTCGATGGCGTCATAATAGCTGGCCGGGTCCAGATTGACCCAGATCGTCGCCAGCACCGCCCCCGCGACCAGCGCCTTGGCGAAACGGCGGACAAAGGAGGAGACTCGGTACATGGAAGGGACGATCCGTCAGGGCTGCGAATTCGTGCTAACGCGGGCGTCGTGCAGGGGCAACGGGCCGGGCAGAATTGCTGAAGGGTGTTGCCGCCCCGCTATCAGCCCTTGCCTGCGGCGTGCCAAGCCCCTAGAGCGTGTTTCGATCAATCTGGCTTTACCGACTGATCGAAACACGCAACATTCGCAGGCAGTTCCGGTCTTGGATTTGCGTCAATCTGAATCAGATTGAAGAAAATCCGCTCTCGTCCGGTGGCCAGTTTCCGCGGTGAGAGA
>JAYTDA010000094.1:0-2138 GCA_043736155.1 Paracoccaceae bacterium
CAAAGTCATCCTGAGCGCCCAAACCGCCATCGACTATTTCGGTGCCGGGTCCGATCTCGCCAGGGCGGTCGCCGGCCTTGGCGATCATGTCGAGGTGCAGACCTCCGGCCTCGACGTGCCCCAGGACAAAGCGGCCTTCCGGCAGCAGGTGCTGGACTATTTGAAAAGCGATGCCGCAGGATTTGACGCGCGTTATCCGGAGCACGCGGACTTCATGCAGGCGCTGAAAGACAGCAAGGTCATCGTCAAGACGGTGGACGAAACGCCAGAACTAAATTGGCAGCCGGATGTTGGCTGGGCCGTCTACAAGGACGGATATCCTCAGGGTGGTGGCATCAAGACCGAGCCGATCGGAAACCAAGAGCTTCTCACCCGCATTCCCCAAGTAGCTTGACGATTTTGTCGGCCTGAACGAACGTAATATGTTATATTTCAGTATGTTATGGTGGTCGGAGGCAGGGTTTCATGGATCACCCGTCGGGTGCAGGCGAAACGGGTGATTTGCGGCTCGGTTTTGACCGTCGGGTGCGGCTGGAATTCCGGGGCACACAGCTCAGCTCCGACGGCGGCCTGCTGGTGATGCGCGAACTGGATGACGCGCTCGGGTTGTCTGATCTTGCGTCGGCGGCGCTGTGCGACAGCCGTCGGGGGAAGAACACGACCCACCGGCTGGAAGGCCAGTTCCGGCAATCGGTCTATGGTCGGCTGGCAGGTTACGAGGACGTCAACGACGCCGACCGGCTGGCCCTCGATCCGGTCATGCGCCAGGTCGTGGGCGGCCGTGCAGTCGATGCTCAGGCGGCTTCGGCGTCGCAGATGGGTCGCTTTGAGACCGAGACGCTGGCCTTGCCCGAGAACCGGGCGGCGCTGGCCGATCTGAACGGCCAATGGATCGATCGCTTCCATGATCGCAAGGGCCTGAAGTTCATCGTGCTGGACATGGACAGTTCGGTCAGCCCCACCCATGGCGAGCAGGAGGGCACAGCCTGGAACGGGCATTTCGACTGCACGTGCTACCATCCTCTGTTTCTGTTCAACCAGTTCGGGATGCTGGAACGCTGCGCCCTGCGGCACGGCAACGTCCACAGCGCCGACGGCTGGCGGGACGTCCTTGACCCTGTGATCGCGCGTTATGCGCAGCGCGATCTGCTGCGCTTTTTTCGCGCGGATGCCGCCTATGCGATCCCCGCGATCTACGCGCGGCTCGAAGAGGCGGGCTATTTCTACGCCATCCGGCTGCCCGCCAATGCCGTGCTGCGGGAGAAGATCGCGCATCGGCTGACCCGACCCGTGGGCCGCCCCTCGCAGACCAAGGTCAAGCGTTTCCATGAGGACTTCGCGTATCAGGCGCAAAGCTGGGACAAGCCGCGTCGCGTCATCGCCAAGATCGAATGGTACCCGGGCGAGTTGTTCCCTCGCGTGGGCTTCATCGTCACCAATCTGCCCATGGACCCCGACTGGGTGGTGCGCTTCTACAATCAGCGCGGCACAGCGGAGCAGCACATAAAGGAAGGCAAGTATGCCTTCCGCTGGACGAGGCTGTCGTGCCAGCGGTTTCGCGACAACGAGGTGCGGCTGCAACTGCACGCGCTTGCCTACAACCTGGCCACCTTCCTGCGCTGCATCGAACTGCCCGAGGCCATGGCCGACTGGTCGCTGACCAGCCTCCAGCTCAAGCTGATCAAGATCGCTGCCCGCGTGGTGCGCCACGCCCGCGCCATCACCTTCCAGCTCGCCGAGGTCGCGGTGACCGGCACCATGGTCAGGGCCATCCTCTCCGCGATCCGCCGGTTGAGAGCGCCGCCGTCATGCGCGTAAGCTCCATGGCGGTCGAAATCGAATGAAAGCGGCTCCACAGGTCTGTCCGCCGCACTGAAAACCCGCTGCACCACTCCCCGCAGCACAGGATTTCCGCCATATCCCGGCACCGACGAGCACTCAGACAATGGTGATGCCGCCCCGTTGGTCCCATGAGCTTGACCGGAGCGCAAGATCAGCAGAACTTACCGTCAAACGGCAGGCCACTTGGGGAATGTCGGTCCAGATGTATCTGAGCGCGGGCCAGACCAGCGATTTCACCGGGGCGGCAGGGCTTCTGCGGTCCATGCCGCAGGCCAAAGTTCTGTTGGCAGATCGGG
>JAYTDA010000095.1:0-2973 GCA_043736155.1 Paracoccaceae bacterium
ACCACGATGTACTGGGTCAGCCCGCTGGCCGATCCGGACGATTTCGTATACAACAACTATGCCACCGGCACCGGCATCAACGTGCAGAAGTCATCCTCGGCCGCAATGGACAAGCTCTTGAAGGATGCCAAGTCGGCCACCACTGTCGATGCGCGCAAAGCGCTGTACAAGCAACAGCAGGAACTGGCGCTGGAAGAAATGCCCATCGTGCCGCTAGTCAACGCGTTCCTGCTGATTGCGCATACCGACAAGTTGAAGAACTACAAGCCGATGCGCACGGGCTTCCTGAAGACGCTGAAGGATTCCTGGCTGAGTGCCTGATTGTTTGCGCACGAAACTGAAGGCTGCCCTTCGGGGCCGCCTTCTTTCTTGATTTAGAAAGACGTAACGCATGCTCCGCTTGGTTTTGACGCGGCTTGGCGCATTCATCCTGACTTTGTCTGCTGCATCGGTATTGCTGTTCGTGTCGATCAGCGTCATCCCAGGCTCGGCCGCGCGGTCTGCTCTGGGCATCGACGCCACGCCGCAGGCCATCGCCCGGTTCGAGGCGACGCGGGGACTGGACCGTCCGCTGGTGGTTCAGTATTTCGACTGGCTGGGCAAGACCTTGCACGGCGACTTCGGAGTTAGCTTCCAAAGCGCGGTTCCCGTCGGACCCGAACTTTGGATGCGGTTGCCTGTAACGCTAGAACTGGCCTTCCTCGCTTTCGCCGTCGCCAACCTGATTGCCTTCCCCTTGGGTGCCATCGCTGCCGCCCGGCACAGGCGCGGGGCCGACCGCGTGTTTTCAACCCTAGCGTCACTCTTGGGTGCGATGCCCAACTTTTGGTTGGCCACCCTGTTGGTGATGGTTTTTTCCATCCGACTGCGCTGGCTGCCGCCCGGCGGCTATGTGCCGTTTATGGAAGACCCCAGCCAGAACCTGAGGCTAATGATCCTGCCCGCGCTGTCACTCGGCCTTGTCTCCTCAGCCCTGCTATTGCGGATCATGCGCGCTTCGATGTTAGAGGTTCTCTCCCGCGACTATATCCGCACCGCCAAGGCCAAGGGCGCGTCCGAAAGCCTTGCCATCCGCCGCCACAGCCTGCGCAACGCGGCCATTCCCTATATTAATGTCGCGGCGGTGGAGTTGGGGTTCCTGTTCGGTTCGGTCGTGGTGATCGAGGATATCTTCCAGCTGCCCGGCATAGGTTCGCTTGTGCTGGTGGGCATCATCAACCGCGATTATCCGGTACTGCTGGCCGCCGCTCTAGCGATAACCGTCTTCGTTCTGCTGGCCAACCTGATCGTTGATCTCTGCGTGGCGCTCTTGGACCCGCGCCGTTCTAAAGGAAGCCAAGCATGACCGAGGGGTTTGATTTTCATCGCTGGCGGCTGGTGATCCTTGGAACAGTCATCATCAGCGTGATCCTGATCTGCGCCATCTTCGCGCCGTGGATCGCACCGTTCTCGCCCTACGATCTCGACTACATGGCGATGCTGCAAGGCCCCGGTGCCACCCACTGGCTTGGGACCGATGAGATTGGCCGCGATATCTTGTCGCGCATTATCTATGGTGCGCGGATTTCGATGCAGGTTGCCTTCATCGCCGCTGGGATCGGTCTAGTGTTCGGCGCGGTGATCGGCGTGACGGCGGCCTATTTCGGCGGTATCGTCGACTTGATCCTGATGCGCTTCATGGAGCTTTTGTTTTCATTTCCGGCAATCCTGCTGGCTGTCGTGCTGATGGCCAGCCTTGGCACGTCAGTCCTGAACGCCATGATCGCCATCGGCATTGTCTTTATCCCCGGCTTTTCACGGCTGGCGCGCGCGGCAACCGAAGTGGTACTGCGGGAACAATACGTCGAATCTGCCCGCGCCATCGGGATGAGCCATGCGCGCATTCTGCTGCGTGAGATCATGCCGAACATCATCGCCCCACTTTTGGTCGAGGCTGCTGTGGCGTTTTCCTACGCCATCCTTCTGGAATCCGCCCTGTCGTTCCTTGGCCTTGGCGCACAGCCGCCAGAGCCGACCTGGGGCAACATGCTGAACACCGGACGCGGCTTCATGGCGCAGTCTGCGATTATGAGCATTGCTCCCGGCATGGCGATCTTTTTGACCGTCATCGGCTTCAACCTTGTGGGCGACGGCCTGCGCGATGCGCTTGATCCGCATATGAAAGACTGACATGGGCGCCCCAACCACCCCTGACCTTCGGGTCCATGACACGCAAGGCACGCTTCCGATCCTCACTGTCGAGGGGTTGAGCATAGAATTCTCGCGCCGCCGCATCTGGATGCCGGTTGTCCATGACGTGTCGATGAAGGTGATGCCCGGCGAGATTGTCGGGGTGATCGGGGAATCTGGCTCTGGCAAAACGCTGAGCGCGCTGGCGGCCTTGCGTCTGTTGCCGCGGCAAGCGCGGGTGGCTTCCGGCAGGATGCGCTTGGGCGACATCGACATATTGGCGCAAAGCGAGGGCAAAATGCGTGCCCTGCGCGGCAACCGGATAGCGCTGATCCCGCAGGATGCGATGCAGGCGCTCAACCCGACGATGCGGGTCGGGCTGCAGGTGGCAGAGCCGCTGTCCTTGCACAGCGGCAAAGCGCTGAAGGCGGTAGTCGGGGCGGCAACGCAGCTGTTGGAGGCTGTCGGCATCGCCCGCCCCGCCGAGCAGGCCCGCGCCTTCCCGCACCAGTTTTCCGGAGGCATGCAACAGCGCGCCATGATCGCGATGGGGCTTGCCCTTGCCCCGAGCCTGCTGATCGCGGACGAGCCGACCACCGCGCTGGACGTCACCGTACAGGCGCAGGTTCTTGACCTGTTGCGCAACATTCGCACCACGCGGGGCACCTCGATCCTATTTATCACCCATGACCTTGGTGTGGTGGCCGAACTTTGCGACTGGGTCTATGTTATGCGCCACGGTCGCATCGTCGAACAAGGCTCGGTCGCGCGCATTTTCCGCAATCCGCAAGAGGATTATACCCA
>JAYTDA010000096.1:0-2578 GCA_043736155.1 Paracoccaceae bacterium
GCCGAAAATTTTTCGGTCAGCGCATCAACAGACGATCTGCAGATGACCGGAGTTGCAGATGACGATATACTGCCCGCCACATTCGATCAGGTGATAGCCCCGCCGACGAACCTCTCGCACGAAGTTGTCGCGCCCGATTTCCCGGTCAACGTCGCGTACGGCGCGCCGGATCACCCCGCCACGTTCCGCCGATTTGGCAGTGAAGACCAGGGCGCACCAGGCCGGGTTGGGGATGGGGGTGTTCATCATTTGCATCGCCCGAACTTGCGCGATTCTGGTAAAGAAATTCTTAATCCGCGCGGTCTTCCGAAAGAGCCGGGCGCGGCTTAGATAGCGGAGATGAAACACATCTCGCTCCTCGACCTCGCCCCGGTTCCTGACGGCGTCTCCACCGCGCAGGCGCTGGCCAACAGCGCCGATCTGGCCCGCCATGCCGAGGCGCAGGGATATCACCGGTTCTGGCTGGCCGAACATCACGGGATGCCGGGGATCGCCAGTGCCGCGACGGCGGTGGTGATCGGTCATGTCGCGGCGGCGACCGCGACCATCCGGGTCGGGGCGGGCGGCATCATGCTGCCCAACCACGCGCCTTTGGTGATTGCCGAGCAGTTCGGCACGCTGGCCACCCTGTTCCCGGGCCGGATCGACCTTGGGCTTGGCCGCGCGCCGGGGACTGACATGGCGACGGCGCGGGCGCTGCGGCGGCACATGGAACCCTCGGACCAGTTTCCCGAGGATGTGCTGGAACTGATGGGCTATCTGGGTGATCCGGTGGCCGGCCAGCAGGTGCGCGCCGTTCCCGGCGAGGGCAGTCATGTCCCGGTCTGGATCCTCGGCTCCAGCCTGTACGGCGCTCAGCTGGCGGCTTATCTGGGGCTGCCCTATGCCTTTGCCAGCCATTTCGCCCCGGCGTTGCTGACTCAGGCGGTGGAAACCTATCGCAGCACGTTTCGAGCGTCACCGACACTGGACGCCCCGTATTTTATGATGGCGGTCGGGCTGGCGGCGGCGGAAACCGATGCGCAGGCGGAATTTCTGCGGTCGTCGCAGGTTTTGGCCTTTGCGCGGCTGCGGTCGGGAAAACCGGGCAAACTGCCCGCGCCGCAGCATGATCTGTCAGAGATCCCGGCAGGGCTGCGGGCGGATGTGGAGCAGGCGTTGAGCGTCTCGGCGGTGGGCAGTCCGGCCCGTGTAAGCGCCCAGTTGCAGGGGCTGATCACCCGCTATCAGCCCGACGAGATAATGTTGACCGGGATGATTCACGACCATGCGGCGCGGGTGCAATCGCACCGGATCGGGGCGGAAGTGGCGCTGAGCCTGATCGGGTAGCCCGATCAGATCGCCAGTTGCTGGCCCATCTCGACCACCCGGTTCGACGGCAGGCAATAGAAATCGGTGGCGTCCGAGGCGCTTTTGGTCAGGCTCAGAAAAATCCGTTCCTGCCAGAACGGCAGACCGGCGTGGCGTGACGATCGGAACGTGCGGCGGTTCAGGAAGAACGAGGTGGTCATAATGTCGTATTTTTCGCCCTTCTTGCGGGCGAGGATCAGCGCGCGCGGCACGTTCGGGGTTTCCATGTAGCCGAAATTCAGCTTTATCCGCACGAAATTGTCGCTGAGCCGTTCCAGCACCAGCCGGTCGTGATCCTGCACCTTGGGTGTCGGCGCCACCCCCACCGTCACGATGAAATTCTGCTGATGCAGAACGTGGTTGTGTTTGAGGTTGTGCATCAGCGCCGAGGGGGCGGTTTCGGGATCGGAGGTCAGAAACACGGCGGTGCCGGGCACCGTGGTCGGGTGCGATTTGGCCAGCATTCCGATCAGCTTTTCAAGACTGACGGCGGTTTCGTGGGCCTTGCGCTGCACATGCCGTGTGCCGCGCACCCAGGTCCACATCAACAGGCAGATCGTCATCGCCATCAGAATCGGCACATAGCCGCCATCGACAACCTTGATGCCGTTGGCGATCAGAAAGGCCACCTCGATGATCAGGATCGGCGCAATCACCGCCACGGCCAGCCAGACCGGCCAGCCCCAGGCGCGTTTGAACAGGATGAAGGCGAGCACCGATGTGATGACCATGTCGCCTGACACCGCGATGCCGTAAGCGCCGGCGAGGTTGGTGGAGGACCCGAACGCCACCACCAGCAAGATCACCCCGACCGCCAGGATCATGTTGACCTTGGGCAGATAGATCTGGCCGTGCTGGGTTTCCGACGTGTGCCGGATCTCCAGCCGCGGCAGCAGTCCCATCTGCACCGCCTGCTGCATCATTGAAAACGCTCCCGAAATCACCGCCTGCGAGGCGATTACCGTGGCGGCTGTCGCAAGGATGACCAGCGGCAACAGCGCCCAGGAGGGGGCCATCAGAAAGAACGGATTGCTCGCCATCCTCGGATCCGCCAGCACCAGCGCCCCTTGCCCCAGATAGCTGAGCGTCAGCGCCGGGAACACCAGAACGGCCCAGGCCAGACGGATCGGCCGTCGCCCGAAATGCCCCATGTCGGCATAAAGCGCCTCGCCCCCGGTCACCGCCAGAAACACCGAGCCGAGCACGATGAACGACCCCAAATGATTGG
>JAYTDA010000097.1:0-33443 GCA_043736155.1 Paracoccaceae bacterium
ACCACCCTGACCGATGTCGCCAAACAGGCGGGTCTGTCGCACGGGCTGGTGAATTTTCATTTTGAAACCAAGGAAAAGCTGCTGGGGGAAACCCTGCGCCACCTGTACGACGAATATTCGCGGAACTGGCAACAGGCACTGGCCGATGCGCCCAAGGACCCCGCCAGCCAGCTGGATGCGATGTTGCGCGCCGATTTCAACGATAGCGTCGGGTCCCCGCAGCGGCTGGCGGCCTGGTGCGCTTTTTGGGGGGAAGCCCAAAGCAGACCGCTGTATCAGCAACTGTGCGCCCCGGGTGACCAACGCTACACCGAAACGGTCAGGCGGCTCTGTGCCAGCCTGATCGCCAAGGGCCGCTATGATCTGGACCCCGAACGGGTTGCCCGGGTGTTGCGGGTCGCCTCTGACGGGCTCTGGCTGGAACTGATGTCACTGGCTGTGCCCTATTCGATGGCAGAGGCGCGCACCACGCTTTACACCTGTGCCACCGCGTTCTTTCCACGCCATTTCACCGCCGATGGCCTGATCGCCGGCGTGGCACCCTAGCCATCAGCCGCGAAATACCTGCCGCGCCAACAGCACCCGTGCCACAGCGGTAAAAAAGCAGGCGGCGCCAAAGGTCCATGCCATCACCGGAAACCAGCCGGGGAACAGGCACAGCAGCCCGAAAAAGGCGATGGTCTCACCGCCCTCCAACAGGCCCCCGGTGAAGTACAGCGCCTTTTTGCCGCGTTCTGCGGTTTGCATCCCCCGTTTTTCGGCCAGAATGGCATAGCCGAGGAAACTGGCACCATTGACGTAAAAGCTGGTCAACAGGAATGCCCCCGCAGCGCCGTTTACCCCCGGGTCCGCCAGCACAAAGGCCAAAGGCACTGCGCCGTAAAACAGAAAATCGCAGGTGATATCCAGAAAACCGCCAAAATCGCTGCCTTGGGTGGCGCGGGCTACGGCACCATCCAGCCCATCCGCCACCCTGCCCGCCAGCAGCGGCACCAGTGCGGCACCGGGATAGCCCAGAGCAATCAGCGCCGCCGCTGTCAGACCCAAGGCCAGACCAACAAGGGTAACCCCATCCGCCGTGGCACCGGCCCGCGCCAAGGCACGGCCCAGATGGTTCAGCCCCGGGTCGATCAGGCGGCGCAGGCCGGCATCAAACATGGCGTCATCTCCTGCTGCAGTGCTGGTCCTTGCCGTCCGGGCTTGCAACCGGGTTCGGTTCCCTATCACGATGATGTTTGCTGACGCGGTTCCCAGCAATCGCATAAGGCTGTGGCAGATCAGAAAAAGGATCCTTCATGCGCCTGTCACTTTCCGCTGCCTTGTGCAGCCTGTTGACTGCCGGTGCCGCCCTGGCCCAGCCTGATCCTGCCAACTGGCCTGCGGTTCTGGCCGAGGCCAGGGGGCAAACCGTCTATTGGAACGCCTGGGGCGGCGATCCGCGCATCAATGATTTCATTTCCCATGTCGGCGATGCGGCGCTGGCGCGCTATGGGGTGACGCTGCAACAGGTCAAACTGGCGTCAACCGCCGATGCGGTGTCACGGGTAGTGGCAGAAAAGGCGGCGGGGATTGATGCTGGAGGTGCAGTTGACCTGATCTGGCTCAACGGCGAGAATTTCGCCACGATGCAGGGGGCGGGGTTGTTGTTTGGTCCGTTTGCCACCGCGCTGCCGAACTGGCCTTTGGTTGATCTGGCGGGAAAACCGGCGGTTGCCAATGATTTCACCCTGCCGACCGGCGGCATGGAATCGCCCTGGGCGATGGCGCAACTGGTGTTTGAATATGACAGCGCCCGGGTGGCGGAACCGCCGCGCGATCTGGCGGCACTGGCAGCGTGGGCCGCCGCCCATCCGGGCCGTTTCAGCTATCCGCAGCCCCCCGATTATCTGGGAACCACGTTTCTGAAGCAGGTTCTGATCGGGTTGGCGCCAGATCCTGCGGTGCTGCAACAGCCGGTGGAGGATGCCGGATATGCAGGGGTGACCGACCCGCTGTGGGCCTGGCTGGATCGGCTGCACCCAAATCTGTGGCGCAGCGGCAAGGCCTTTCCCGCCAATGAACCGGAACTGGGGCAGTTGTTGGCCGATGCCGAGATCGACATCGGTTTCGCCTTCAACCCCGGCCGCGCCTCTGCCGCGATTGCCGCCGACGAACTGGCCGATACGGTGCGCACCTTTGTGCCCGACGGCGGCACCATCAGCAACGCCAGCTTTGTCGCGATTCCCTATAATGCCGCCCATGCCGCCGGGGCGATGGTGATCGCCGATCTGTTGCTCGACCCCGCGATTCAGGCCCGGGCCCAGGACCCGGCGGTGCTGGGGTTTCAGACCGTGCTGAATGTCGCCGCCCTGCCAGGTGCCGACAAGGCGCGGTTTGCCGCCCTTGATCTTGGCATCGCCACCCTGCCGCCCGAGGCACTGGGGCCCGCGTTGCTGGAACCGCATCCCAGTTGGATGGTCCGCATCGCCGCGGATTGGGTCGTGCGCTACAGCGTTGCTGAATGAGGGCAGGCCGGATCGGGGCAGCGCCGCTGCTGGTGCTGGCGCTGCTGGTCACACCGGTGCTGGCGGGGTTGGCGGGGACATTTGGCCCGGCCTTTGGCCTGATGCCGGGGATGGGCGGCAGCGATCCGACGCTGGAGCCGTGGCGCCGGTTGGCGGCGTGGCCGGGGCTGTGGCCCGCGGTGCGGCTGTCGCTGCTGACCGGGATCGGTGCCACAGTGCTGTCGCTGGCGATCACCCTGCTGCTGGTGGCAAGCCTGCATGGCACACCGGCGTTTCAACGGGTGGCGCGCGGCCTGTCGCCGCTGTTGTCGGTGCCGCATGCCGCAGCGGCGATGGGGCTGGCCTTTCTGATTGCGCCTTCGGGCTGGATTGCCCGTGTCCTGTCGCCCTGGCTGACCGGGTGGCAGGTGCCGCCGGACCTGATGACACTGCGCGATCCGGCCGGGTTGGCGATGATGGCGGGGCTGGTGGTGAAAGAGGTGCCGTTTCTGCTGCTGATGGTGATGGCGGCACTGGCACAGGCACAGGGCACCACCCGGGCGACCCTTGCATCCACTTTGGGCTATGGCCATGCCGTGGGCTGGATCAAGGCGGTGTTGCCCGCGATCTACCCACAGATCCGGTTGCCGGTGCTGGCGGTGCTGGCCTATGCGATGACATCGGTCGATGTCGCAATGATCCTTGGCCCGGTGTTGCCGCCACCCCTGTCGGTGCAGGTGGTGGTGTGGATGAACCATGCCGATCTGGGGTACCGGTTGCAGGCCGCCGCCGCCGCCGTGCTGCAACTGGGGCTGGTGCTGGCGGCGCTGCTGGCGCTGCTGGCGGTGGAACGGGGTGTCGGCTGGTGCGGCTGCCGCTGGGCGATGCAGGGCGGGCGCGGGCTGTGGCTGGACCGGCCGCTGCGCCTTTTGGCCTTTGTGGCCGCTGGGTTGGTGGCGGGAACCATCGGGTTCGGGCTACTGGCGATGGCCGTCTGGTCAGTGGCGAAGCTTTGGCCGTTTCCGGCGCTGCTGCCACAGGGTTACAGCGCACAGGTCTGGACGGCGCAGGCAACGGCACTGGCACAGGGGGCAAAGACCGCACTGGTGATCGGGGTCCTGGCAACCGGGGTGGCCCTTGCTCTGACGATTGCCAGTTTGCAGCATGAAGTCACCCATGGGTTGGCCGGCGCGGGTCGGCTGATCTGGGTGCTGTATCTGCCGTTGCTGGTGCCACAGGTGGCGTTTCTGCCGGGGTTGCAATGGCTGACGCTGGCGGCGGGCTGGCATGGTAATCTGGCCTTGGTGGCGGCGGTGCACGGGGTGTTTGTGCTGCCCTATGTCTTTTTGTCGCTGGCAGGTCCCTGGCGGTCCTGGGATACCCGCGCCGCATTGGTGGCGGCATCCTTGGGGGCCGGGCCTGCAAAGGTGCTGTGGCAGGTGCGGCTGCCGATGCTGCTGCGCCCGGTGCTGACAGCGGTGGCGGTGGGGTTGGTGGTGTCGTTCGGGCAATATCTGCCAACCCTGTTGACCGGGGGCGGCAGAGTGACGACCCTTACCACCGAAGCGGTGGCGCTTGCCTCTGGCAGCAACCGGCGGATCGGGGCCGCCTATGGATTGATGCAGATGCTGTTGCCGCTGCTGGTGTTTGCCCTGGCGCACTGGATCCCCGCGATCCTGTTCCGCCACCGGCGTGGCATGGCAGAGGCGGCGTGACCTTGGCGGCGGAACCGGGGCTGTGGCTGGACCATCTGGCGGTCTCACGGGGGGCAGAGCCGCTGGTGGCAGTGGTTGCCCGGATCGTGCCCGGGCAGGTGCTGACCCTGATGGGGCCTTCGGGGTCGGGCAAATCGACGCTGTTGGCCGCCATCGTCGGTGCCTTGCCACCGGGGTTCCGGATCACCGGACGGGTGGTGCTGAATGGCCGCGATGTCAGCGCTGTCGCCACCCCGAAACGGCGGATCGGCATCCTGTTTCAGGATGATCTGCTGTTTGCGCACCTGTCGGTCGGTGGCAACCTGGCCTTTGCCTTGCCGGCACAGCTGCGCTCAGCGGCGGCGCGGCGACAGGCGGTGGATCTGGCACTGGATCAGGCGGGGTTGCCGGGTTTTGCCGACCGTGACCCTGCGACCCTGTCCGGCGGGCAAAGGGCGCGGGTGGCGCTGATGCGGACCCTGCTGGCGGAACCCGGTGCCCTGCTGCTGGATGAGCCGTTTTCGCGGCTGGATGCCGCATTGCGCGGTCAGGTGCGCCAGTTCGTGTTTGCGCTGGCGCGGGACCGGGCGTTGCCGGTGCTGCTGGTGACCCATGACCAGGGCGACGCCGATGCCGCCGGGGGTGCCGTGTTGCGGCTGGGGCCGGGTTGAGCCAGACAGGGTCGGCGTGGACGCTGCGGAATTCATCGAATTCCGGCCCGATTTCCGGACGGAAATCGTGTTTCGGCCGGGCCTTGTTTCAGCGCGGGCCTTACAGCGTCAACGTGCCGTAGCGCCCCTGGTGAAACACCATCGGTGCAGCGTCGCGCAGCAGGCTGGCCCGCAGCACCTGGCCGACATGGATCAGATGGTCACCGCCATCATGGCGTGCCCAGGTTTCGCATTCGAACCGGGCGATGCAGTCGGTCAGCAGCGGCGGGCCGGTGCCATCATCGTCAAACCCGGTGGCGTCAAAGCCCGGTTCGGCGCGCAGGAACCGCTGGATCAGACCGCCCTGATCCTGGGCCAGCACATGAACGGCAAAGCGCTCCGCCCCGGCAAAGGCGGCAAAGCGGCGGGCGGCGCGGGCGGGGCACCACAGGACCAGTGGCGGCTCCAGCGATACCGATGAAAAGCTGTTGGCAATCATGCCGACCGGGGAGCCGTTCCAGCGGGTGGTGACCAGTGTCACCCCGGTGGCAAACCAGCCAAAGGCATCCCGCAGGGCGCGTGTCATCTCTGGTCCGGGGGCAAAGCTTTCAGGTCTGGACATGGCATCCCGCAAAGTCATGCCCCGCACCAAGGGTGCCGGGACCAATATGTCAAGCCCAAAGACCTTCGCAGCCTGCCAATCGTTGCCGGTTCCGCCTCAGCGCCAGAGGCCGGGCGGCTTTGCGGTGAAACCGGGGAAAATCGCGGCGCTGTCGGGTGTCGCCATATGACGCGCCAGAATCTCTGCCAGCACCGCACGGTAATCGGTGGTCACCGCCAGATCCGCGCCTTCGTCCAGCGCCTCGTTGGCCAGACCCGGCCAGAGCCCCAGCATCCGCCCGCCCTGCGCCTGTGGACCCAGCACCATCATCACATTGCCGCGCCCATGATCGGTGCCACCCGAGGCATTGGCGCGCAGGCGGCGGCCGAACTCGCTCATCACCAGCACCGACACCTCCTGTTGCAGGGCCCCCAGATCGCGCCAGAACGCCATCAGCGCCGCTGACAACTGCCCCACCAGGGTGCCAAACGGCGCGGACTGGCGCACATGGGTATCCCATCCGGGGAAATCCACTGTTGCAACCCGGGTGCCAAGCCCCAGTTTGATCGCCTGTGCCACTGTCATCAGCGGCTGCGACAGCGGGTTGCCTTCGGGATAGGGCTGGTCGGGGAGATAGGCGCGCAGTTCCCCGGTTGTTTCAGACCAGATGCGGCCTGCCATCACCGCCGACAGCTGCAACAGGTCCCGCACCGGGCGGTCGATCGGGCCATGGCTGCCAAACCCGGCTGACAGCCGCTGGCGCAGCGCCGGCGCCAGCCAATGGCCGCGGGCCAGCAGCAGATCGCCCAGTTCCGCCGCCACCGCGGCACCTGACCCGCGCAGGCTGCCGGGCAGGGCGGTGCCCACCGCCAGTGCAGGCAGATCGCCGGGTGGGTTGGTGACTGCCAGCCAGCGCCCCAGCCATCCCCCCGCCGCCCCCGATTGCGCCGCCTGTTCAATCCGTGCCTCGGCATCGAAATGGCTGCGGGTCGCCTCGGTCAGACCCGACGCATGGATCAGCGACA
Source organism: Paracoccaceae bacterium (assembly GCA_043736155.1). Lineage (GTDB taxonomy): Bacteria > Pseudomonadota > Alphaproteobacteria > Rhodobacterales > Rhodobacteraceae > JANNRR01. The sequence continues at coordinate 6,454 of JAYTDA010000097.1, forward strand.
TATCGCCTGCGGCATAAAGCTGTGCCAGTTCTGCGGCTGCCGGGTGAAAGCGGAAATCGACATCGGCGACGTCTTGTCGCAGCGCCACCCCGGCACCGTCGCCGCTGCGCGCCACCCGCAGATCTTCGGGCCGGGCCGCGATGAAATCGGGGTCAGACGCCGGGCTGACCAGCGCCAGGCCATCGGCACCGCCGCGCAGAAACACCACCACCAGCACCGGGTCCGCCACCTTTGCCCCCTATCGCAACAGAAACTGCGGTGTCAGCGCGGCAAAGGCGACAGCGGCGGCGCAGACCCCTTCGCTCTCTTCCGCCGACAGGTGCAGCGGGCTGTGCAGATCCGCAATCCCCAGAGCATCCGCCAGCGCCTGCACCGCTGCCTGACCATCGCCCAGCAGCGCATCCGCAAACGGCAGCGCCAGCGCCGCAATGGTATCAGCATCAGCGGCCAATCGGCTTCGCAACGGTTGATCGCTGCAGCCGTACCAGGGTTCATGGGCATAAAGTGCCGCATCCACCAGGCGGTTCAGCGTGGTGGCAGAGGCCCAGCGGTCGGTCCGGTCGGGGTGACCGGTGGGGGGGCCATATTCGTGCTGCTGCCAGCCCGCCAGTCCCAGTTGATAGGAATGGCCGTTTTCCGGGATCACCATATTCGCCCCGGAGGCGCGGTACAGCGCCGCCAGATATTCGAACGGGCGGCGCAGCTTTTGCGGCGGTGTTCCGGCAAACAGCGGGTCTGTCACAATGGCGCGGACCACCCGGGCGAGCTGATCAGGTGCCGCCGCCTGCGCCAGAAACACGCCCGCCACCCGGTCGACCATGGCCGGGTCGGGATCATCGGCCAGCAGGCGGCGGATCAGTTTGCGGCAGACAAAGGTGGCGGTTCCGGGATGGGCTGCCAGCATGTCCAGCACCTGATCGCCATCGGCCATCGGGGCGCGGTTGGGGGCAAACTCCACCCCCAGCACCCGTTTCTGATAGGGATCGTGCCAGGCCTCGACATAGTGGAACCGCCCGGTTTGCGGTGCCGTCACCCCTTCGGAGATGGTGCGGCCATCCCCGACGCTCCACCCGGTAAAGGCGCGGGCGACTTCGTAGACATCCTGATCGATATAGGCCAGTGCCAGCCCCTGTGCCGCGCCCGGAACCTCATGCCAGCCGGCAGCGGTGTCGTTGATGTAACTGCCAGCGCCTAGGCAATGCAGTTCCAGCAGTTCGCGGGCAAAGTTCTCATTGGCCGGGCTGGCGCGGCTGTCATCATTGTTCAGATAATACAGCATGGCGGCGGAGCGGGAAACCTCGCCCAGCAGAATGCGGAAATTGCCAAAGGCGTGGCGGCGCAGCAGCACGTCATGGCTGGGGAAAAACGCGGCGGTCGCCTCACTTTTGGTGGCATTGACATTGAAATGGTCATGCCAGAACTGGGTCACCACTTCGCGCAACTGCGCGGGCGCATGCACGGCGCGGATCAGGGCGGCGTTGATCACCTCCTGTGCCGGGCGGATGCGTTCGGCATAATCCATCGGGGTGTCAAAGTTCAGCAATCCAACGGCATCTGCGGGATCGGCAGTCAAATAGCCAAGCGGTGCCATGTCATCTCGTGCCGTCCAGCCTCTGCCGGGGCCATCGTCGCCTGCAGGGTAGCGGATCAACAGTCGTGCTGCGGCGAGGCGCCGGTCCAGCGCAGGATCACTGGCAGGCATCGCCAGTTGCGCCGCCAGCCAGCCATCCGGCCCGATCCGGGCAAACTCGGCACGCAGGGCCGGGGTGGCACCAAAGGTCAGGCGGTTCAGCCACAGGTCGGGGTGCGGGTCAGCAGATGCGACAGCGGGCAGTGGCACAATATTGGCCAGAGCCAGCGCCAGCAGATGCTGGTTGAAGCCGCGACGTGTCACCAAAGGCAACGACGTCGGATGCCTGCGGTTTGCCGGTGGCGTGGAAAGGTGCTGGTCGGTCACGCTGCTCCACTGCCCCAGATCGCCGCTTTCCCGCAACCTAGCAGCAGCCTTGGGCAACCGGCAAACGCTGTTGACAGCACCGCCTTGGCTTGCGCGGATTTTCGCTATCGTGTCAGGGGGGCTGGGGGCGGCAGCCGGGCAAGGCCGTGCCGCACTGCCGGTGCTATTTTTCGGCGGTGTTGATCAGCCAGCCACCGGGGCCGGCGATATGGTCGGGCAGGGCAAAGATCATGGCTTCGCGCAAGATCAGGCAGGCAATCAGGCTGCCAAGGATTTCATCAAATGAGATTTGGGCCATCAGGTTCATCATCTGCTCCGATCAATCACTGCCCAACGGATCGCAGGAAAATCGGGCAAGACTGTGGCCGGATCCCGGAAAATTAATCGGTGCGAAAGCAATCACCGGTTGTGACCCCCCGTCATCATGGCAGCTTCATTGGCCGCTGCGGGGCCGGATCGGTGCCGGCCGGGGATTGCACCTGCCACTGGCTGCGGTATCTCTGGCCACGCCCCAACCCGTTGCAGGCCCCAAACCTTTGCAGGAGTCCCCGATGCAGGATGCCTTTACCGCCCCCGGCCGTTTCTGGCGCGGCAATCTTCATACCCATTCCACCCGGTCTGACGGCATCCTGAAGCCGGAAGAGGTGTGCCGCCGCTACCGCGCGCAGGGCTATGACTTTCTGGCGCTGACCGATCATTTCATCGGGGCCTATGGTTACCCGATCGTCGATACCGTGCCGTTCCGCAGCCCGGGGTTCACCACCCTGTTGGGGGCGGAACTCCATTCCGGTCCAATGGCCAATGGCGAATTGTGGCACATTCTGGCGGTGGGTCTGCCACCCGGTTTCACTCCGCCAAACGCCCCGACCTTCTCGGTGGTGGATGGCATGGAAAGCGGGGCCGCGATTGCCGAACGGGCGGTGGCGGCGGGGGCGTTCGTGGCAATTGCCCATCCGCAATGGTCGGGGCTGACACTGGCCGATGCACGCGGCATTGCAGCCGCCCACGCGGTCGAGGTTTACAACCACGGCTGCTGGGCCGGGTGTGACCGTGCCGACGGCTTTGCCATCAACGACCTGCTGCTGTCCGAGGGGCGCAGGCTGCACCTGATCGCCACCGATGATGCGCATTTCTATGAACCCGACCATTTTGGCGGCTGGGTCATGGTCAAGGCGGAGGCGAATGAGCCTGACGCGCTGATCGCGGCGCTGAAGGCGGGGTTGTTTTATTCGTCGCAAGGGCCGGAGCTTCGGTCGGTGACAATCACCGACACCTCGGTCGATGTCGAATGTTCCGCCTGTGAATCGGTGATCGTGCAGGGCCATGGCTCGGCGGCGCGGGCGGTGCATGGCCCCTCGATGACACGGGCATCGATAGCGCTGGACCGGTTCAGGGATTCGCCCTGGCTTCGGGTGACGGTGGTGGATGGGCGCGGCAAGCGGGCCTGGAGCAATCCGTACTGGCGGTAGGGCGGGGTTTGGCCCTGAAACAGAGCGGGGGTTTCACACCCCCGCACCCCCGTGGGATATTTTTGAACAAGAGAAGGAGCAAGAAATGCAGGGATGAAAGTCAGCCCTGCGGCCTTGTTTCCGCCAGCAACTGTTCAGTATTGACCACGGCACCGCCGGGAAGAGCGCAGAGGCCGGATTTTTCGCCTTTGCGAATCGTCAGGGTGCCGCCAAGCGTCAGGCAGTTGCGCGTCGCTGCTGTGTCGAACTCCGGCGGGATCAACGGGGTTTCATCGGGCCGCTGGGTCGGGGTGATCGTGGTGGTTTCGATCACCTGTTTGCCGCCGCAACCGGCGATCTGGGGGAGTGACAGGGCTAGCGCGAACAGCAGTGGCAGGCGGGTCATCGGGGTACCTCGGGTCATTCAGGCCAGACCCATCAACGCCGGGTCAAACGGATAGGTTGTCAGGTTTTCATAGCCGGTCGCTGTCACCAGGACCTGATCTTCCAGCTTGATCGAAAAATCGCCGCCTTCGGGCGAGACCAGCGCCTCGACACAGAGCACCATCCCGGGTTCCAGTACATAATCAAACGCGCCTTTGGTATGGTTCGACGGATAACAGATCAGCGGCCATTCATCGCACAGCCCCACACCATGCATCCGGCAGCCGTATTTCTGCCTGTCATAGGGGGCAGCCAACTGGTGGCCGCCAAAGGTCAGCTCATCGAAATGCACCCCGGGTTTCAACAGCGCCATGTTGGTCATCATATGGTCATGCGCCAGTTGCATCGCGGCAATCATGTCGGGGCGGGGGAGGGCATCGCCGATCCACCAGGTCCGCGAAATGTCGATGCAGATGCCGTAGCTGCCGATCAGGTCGGTATCAAACGCCAAAATCTCGTTATTTTGCAGGATGCGGGGGCCGCATTCCTGGAACCACGGATTGGTGCGGCGGCCGGTGGAAAGCAGGCGGGTTTCGATCCACTCGCCGCCCCGCTTGATGTTGCCGGCATGCAGATGGGCCCAGATCTCATTTTCCGACAGGCCGGGGCGCGCGGCTGCCTGCATTTCGGCAATCGCCGACTGGCAGGCATGGTGGGCACAGCGCATCGCGGCTATTTCATCGGGGCCTTTGATCGAGCGGACCTTTTCGGTCAGCTCCTCGCCCTCCATCACCTCGAAGCCATGGCGCTCCAGCGCGCGCAGACCGCGGACCATGATCTTGTCGATCCCTAACCGGCGGTTGCTGCCGCCATGCTCGGCCACAAGATCGCGGATCTGGCCGGCAAAGCTGGCGGCGCCGACCCCGGTCTTGTCGCCCTGATCGAAATAGAAGAAATCGGCACCGGAGCGTTTTTCGCGGACCAGCGGGTTGAAATCGGTCAGAAACTCGGTGCGTTTGAAATCCCAGATCACCATATGGCCATCGGGGCAGAGCAACAGGGCGCGAAACGGGTTATGGGCGTTCCACAGCTGCATGTTGGTGCTGTCGGTGGCATAGCGGATGTTCATCGGGTCAAACAGCAGCAATCCGCCCCAGTCGCGCGCCTGCAGTGCCGCCACCAGCCGGTCAAAGCGGAACTGGCGCATCCGCAGCAGGTTGGGCAGCTCCAGCCCCGCCGCCGCCCATTCCTGCATCGCGAGGTAGGTCGGGCCGATTTCCACCCGGTCATTGTCATTCGGGGTACCATCGGCCAGATCGGCACCGCGCGCCGGATCAATCTTGCGGATTTCGGAAAAGTGGCGGTTCATCTGGCCCCTCCGGTTGCCCCCCCTTTGCTGGCTGGCAGGATGGGGGGCAGGGGCCAGTCCGGCGCGCCTGAAAGCGACGGGGCCAAGGGTCGGATTCCGGCGATAGTCGGGCTGTGCTGCTTGTTATGCCGGGGCATGGAGATGGTTTTGCATGACAGGCTGCCCTTTGCCCCCTGGGCCGATCCCCGGACCCGGCGGTTGCCGGGGATTGTGCCGGTGGATCCGGGCGACTGGCTGCGGGTGGATGAGGCTTTTGCCGGTCAGATGGCGCTGCGCGCGATGCTGATGGCCGACCGTCCGGCGCTGGTTCATGCGCTGGACCCCGGGGCGATGCCTGCAGCGCTGGAATTGCTGGACCGGGTTCTGGTGGATTTGCCGGGGTTGGGGTACCAGGTCGGGGCACAACAGGTGCTGCGCCCCGATGGCGTGGGGGTGGCGCTGAACCGCGCGGCACCGCTGCTGACCCTGGGGCATCTGTGCCAGAATGATTTTTGCCTGCTGGAGCGGCGGGGCGAAGAACATGTGCTGACCGGGGCGATCCTGTGCTTTCCGGCCAGCTGGACCCTGGCGGAAAAGTTCCTGCGGCCTTTGATCGGGATTCACGGCAATGTACCGGTTTATGACGGTTCTGTCGCCCCACGGGTGCAGCGGCTGTTTGATGCGATCCGGCCAGAGCAGCCGTTGTGGCGGGCCAATGCGCTGCATTACGAAGATGCCGACCTGTATCACCCAAGGTCCGAGGCGGAACCAAGGCGCAAACCGCAGGGGTTGGGCGGCTTCATCCGGTCGGAACGGCAATGTCTGGTCAAACTGGCGGTGTCGCAAGCGGTGGTGTTCAGCATCCACACCTATCTGATCCGCGATGCGGCGCTGACTCCCGAACAGGCTGCCGCCCTGATGGAGCATCCGATTCACCGGGCCGGTGGCTAGGACCTGTCCGACGCCGATAGACGGGTCAGACAGACCCTGGCACTTTGACTTGCGCCTGTGTTTCGACAAAACCGGAGTCCACTTGTGTCGGGCAGGCTCCGGGGCTGCCCGGTCCCGGCCAAGGGTCAGACCAGATACATCATGTTGGGCAGACCTGCCAGTTGCGCCAGACCGATCAGCGTGCTGGCCATTGCAATGGCGCGGGCACTGGTCCGCAGGTCTTCGCCACGCACCATGTTATAGACCAGCAGGATGCAGCCAATCGGCAGGGCGACCAGCATCAGCATCATGTTCATCACATGGATCGTCAGCCGCTGCGGCAGTGACCCGGTTGGCTCCGTGGCCGGTGGCTTTGCTGCGGCGACGGGGTGCAGGGCCTGTGCCACCACCAGATCGGCGGCGGCGACATGTGGCACCGTATCCGCAAACACCCTTGGCGGCGGGGCAAAGGCGGCGATCTGAACTGGCAGATCGGCCAAAACCGCGACCTGCGCGGGTGGTGCGTCATCGATGGGGACCAGTCGGGGTTCAGCGACGGTTTCCATTGGTGCGGCGGTCAGATCCAAGGTGTGAAACTTGCGCGTCAGCACTTTGATGGAACGTGGTGGTGCCTTGCGTTCTTTGGCGGTTTGGGGCGCATCTGGCAGTGCCAGGTCCTGCCAGGTCGGCATTTCGGCGTTGCAATAGGCCGACATCGACACCAGCGGGGCATAGCGGGTGGGTTCAAACACCTCTTCGGTTTCGGACCAGAGCATCAGGTTGCAGGGGAAGGTGCGGTTGATCCGTTCTGCCAGTGCCGACAACAGGCTATGGCGGTGCGGTTCCAGCGGGGATGGCAGATCCGGGTCCGGCCCGGGGCCGATTGACAGCACCAGTGTGGCCTCTGCCCCCAGCGTCAGTTTGCGGTAGGCATCGGGTTGGAGGCGGTGATCCTCCAGCCCGATCACGACGCGGGAGCCTTCGACTTCGAAAATGGCATTGCTGTCGCCATCCCAGCGGCCGGTGCCACTCAGTGCCGTATCCAGTTCATCGACCAGATCGGCGAATTCGATGCCCGGAAACCGGGAATAGACCAGTGAGGTGATCAGGGTTGCGGCGGATTGCATCACTCATGCTCCTGCAATGTGCGGGGGCAAAGGCCAGTCCTGTTGCCGCGCAGGTCCGGACGTTGCGAGTCAATAACGTCAAGAATTGGCTCGGATTGTGGCGGGACCGGGGATCGGCGGTTTCCGGCGCAAGCTGTCGGCGCAAGCTGTCGGCGCAGGCGGTTGGCGCAAGCTGTCGGCGGACGCCGACGGTTCAGGCCGGGTTCGCCGCATCAGGTTCGGGTCAGACCGACAGGATGCCTTGGTGGCCCAGCAGCTGTACCAGACCGACAAGGGTGCCGGTGGCGGCAATGGCGCGGGCGCTCAGGTTCAGATCCTCGCCCCGGATCATGTTATAGACCAGAATGGCGGACCCGACCGGCAATGCCACCAGCATCAGGGTTGCATTCATCGAATAGATCGTCAGTCGCTGCGGCAGCGGTGACATCTGTGCCACCGCGCCGGTCATTGCCAACGGTGCAAACAGCGCTTCGCGGATCGCGCGCATTTCGGTCAGCTGCGGCGCGGGAACCTGCGGCACCGAATTGGCGAATTCGGCCCGCTGGTGGTCGAGGAACGCGCGGCTGGGCTTCACCAGGGTGCCCTGGCGTGCAGGGGGGTGGCCAGTGTCGGGGGCGACGGGGTCGGTCAGGGCTTCCGGCACAGCTTCCGGCACAGCTTCTGGCACGGCAGTTCGGGCCGATGCTTTCAGGTCGAGCGCCTGTAACTTCCGGATCAGCGATGTGATCGGAGGCGGCGACGGCTGGCGATCCTGGCGCAGGCGCGGAACGTCTGCCGCGGCCATCTCCTGGCGGGACGGCATGCTGGATTTGCAATAGGCCGACATCGCGATCAACGGGGCATAATCGACCGGTTCGAAAACCTCTTCGGTCTCGGACCACAGGATGAATTCACAGGGAAAGCAGTGTTTGATCCTCTCTGCCAATGCCGACAGAAGAACATGGCGGTGCGGCTCCAGCGGCGACAGGGTTCCGGCCCCGGACTCGACCCCGGACCCGGGGCCGATGGTCAGAACCAGCGAAGCTGCGGCCCCGAGCGCCAGTTTCCGGAAACTCTCCGGCTGCCGACGGTGGTCTTCAAACCCGACAATGACGCGGGACCCCGCCACCTCGAAAATCGCAGTGGCCTTGCCTTCCCAGCGAACGGTGCCGCCGAGGGCGGTGTCGAGTTCATCGACAAGACAGGGGAAGTCGATGGCGGGAAAGCGGGCATAGATCAAAGACGCGATCAAGGTGGCCGAGGATTGCATCATCAGGCTCCTGAATGAACTGTTGCAGGCGGGCGCCCTTGGTGTTGCTCAAGGGCAGGATGACGGCGACATGCGGCAGCCGCAGGGTGTGATCGGTGCGGTTTCGCACGCGCGGCCGGGGTTTCGAAGCGAAGCGGGCGCAGGGTGCCGGTCATATCAGCGGCAACTCGTGCAGGCCCAGCAGTTGTACCAGACCCACAATCGTCCCCGTCGCCGCAATGGCGCGGGCATTCATGTTCAGATCCTCGCCCCGGATCATGTTATAGACCAGAATGGCTGACCCGACCGGCAGCGCCACCAGCATCAGCGTGGTGTTCATCGTGTAGATCGTCAGCCGCTGCGGCAAAGGTGCCTTGCACCGCCGCTGCGGTGCGGCAGATCGGGCCGGATACAGCGCCTGGCGGATCGTACGCATTTCGCCCACCATCGGATGCGGCATGGTGGGGGCATCGTTGGCAAAGTCGGCGGCATGGTCGGGCAGCGGCGGCAGGCTGGTCTGAAGCTGCTCGATGGCCACCAGTGCGGCGATCTGGCGGGATTTGGCGGGGGCCATCGGCGGCGGCAGCGATACACCGGCTTTGGCCGGAGTGCGTGGGGTGATCTGGTGGGCCAACCGATGCATCAGCCGTTCAACCTCTGGGGTGCCAAAACGGGCATCGACGGCAAAGGCCGCGGGTTTGGCCCTTGGTCTGGCGCGTTTGCCGATGATCAGCGCCTCGGCCGCTTCTTCCAGCATCAGGTCGAAATCGTCGGCGGTAAACACATGGTCGATCTCTGACCACAGGGTGCATTCCGGCGGGTGACTGGCGTGGAACCGTTCGACAATCGCCGACAACAGGGCGGCGCTGTGACTGGTCAGTTTACCAGGCAAACCGGTTTTCGGGCCGCTGCCGATCGAAATGACCAGTGTTGCCACCATGGCGCTGATCCGGCCCGCCGGTGCTTGCTGGGCATCACCAAAGCCCAAAACGACGCGGGAACCATCGACATCGAAACTGACCAGATCATCTTGATCCCACAGCAGCCGGTAGCTGGTGGCGCCGACCTCGCGCAGCGCCGCATCCATCTCTGCAACCGCCCCGGCAAAGTTGAGTTTCGGCCGCCGGGCATAGACCAGCGATGCGATCATGGAGTTTGCCGGGTGAGACATGTCGGAGATCCTTGTGTTCTTCCGATTAACGTCTAAGCCGCGATTATGCGGGTTCTGGGCCATGATTGTGGATTTTTGAGGAACAAAGGCGCGGATTGCGGCAAGAGATTGGCGTGGTTTTCGGGCCAATCAGGGGCGATTCCGGCGATTGTGGAAACGAAAAAGGGCACCCGGAGGTGCCCTTTCGTTGATTTCCAGCCGATCAGCAGCTGTAGTACATCTGGAACTCGATGGGGTGAGGGGTATGCTCGTAGGCATAGACCTCTTCCCATTTCAGCGCCATGTAGCCTTCCAGCTGGTCCTTGGTGAACACGTCACCGGCCAACAGGAAGTCGTGGTCCTTTTCCAGTTCCTGCAGCGCTTCGCGCAGGGAACCACAAACCGTCGGGATTCCGGCCAGTTCTTCCGGCGGCAGATCATACAGATCCTTGTCCGATGCCGGGCCGGGGTCGGTCTTGTTCTTGATCCCGTCAAGTCCGGCCATCAACAGCGCGGCAAAGGCGAGGTAGGGGTTGGCCGACGGGTCGGGAAAACGGGCTTCGACACGTTTGGCTTTGGGCGATTCCGTCCACGGAATACGGACGCAGCCAGAGCGGTTGCGGGCGGAATAGGCGCGCAGCACCGGGGCCTCGAAGCCGGGGATCAGGCGTTTGTAGCTGTTGGTGCCGGGGTTGGTGATCGCGTTCAGCGCCTTGGCATGTTTCAGGATGCCGCCGATGAAATACAGCGCTTCCTGCGACAGGTCGGCATATTTGTCGCCGGCAAACAGCGGCTTGCCGCCTTTCCAGATCGACATGTTGACATGCATGCCAGAGCCGTTGTCGCCCTTGATCGGTTTCGGCATGAAGGTGACCGACTTGCCATAGGCGTGCGCCACGTTGTGGATCACGTATTTGTATTTCTGCATTTCGTCAGCCTGCTTGGTCAGGGTGCCGAAAATCAGGCCCAGTTCGTGCTGGGTGGAGCCGACCTCGTGGTGATGCTTGTCGACCTTCATGCCGATGCGCTTCATCGTCGACAGCATCTCGCCGCGCAGGTCCTGGGCATCGTCAATCGGGTTCACCGGGAAATAGCCGCCCTTGACGCCGGGGCGGTGGCCGGTGTTGCCCATTTCGTACTTGGTATCGGAGTTCCACGAGGCATCGACCGCGTCGACCTGATACGACACCTTGTTGATCGACACCTGATAGCGCACGTCGTCAAAGATGAAAAACTCGGCTTCCGGCCCCATATAGGCGGTATCGCCGATGCCGGTGGATTTGAGGTAAGCCTCGGCCTTCATCGCAGTGCCGCGCGGGTCGCGGGAATAGGGTTCGTTGGTGTCGGGTTCCAGCACGTTGCAATGCAGGCACAGGGTTTTCTCGGCATAGAACGGGTCGATATAGCCGCTTTCGGTATCTGGCATCAGTTTCATGTCGGACTGGTCAATCGACTTCCAGCCGGCAATCGAGGAGCCGTCGAACATGAAGCCTTCGGTCAGAAAATCCTCGTCGACCAGATCGGCAATCACGGTGACATGCTGCAACTTGCCGCGCGGATCGGTAAAGCGGATGTCGACATATTCGACCTCCTCATCCTTGATGGTCTTTAGAACCTTGTCCTTGCTCATGGACCTGCATCCCTTCTGTTGAGTGTTTTTGGGCGTTTGGCCCGATTTTCAAAGTGCTTGGTGGCTGCGAAGCCGGTTTGTCAGGTGGCGTCCTAAGGCCGAGAGGCCCGTTTGTTTCAAATGGCGTCGTCGCCCGACTCGCCGGTGCGGATGCGGATTGCCTGTTCGACGTTGGTGACGAAAATCTTGCCGTCGCCGATCTTGTCGGTACGGGCGGCGGCAATGATCGCGGCGATGGCACCATCGACCTGATCGTCGGGCAGCACCACTTCGATCTTCACCTTGGGCAGGAAATCGACCACATATTCGGCACCGCGATACAGTTCGGTATGGCCTTTCTGGCGGCCGAAGCCCTTGACCTCGATGACAGACAGCCCCTGAATCCCGGCTTCCTGCAGGGCTTCCTTGACCTCATCAAGTTTGAAGGGCTTGATGATCGCCTCGATCTTTTTCATCGGTCGACTCTCCGAAATGGCCAGAGGACTGGCGCGTGCGCTGGTGTCAGACCACTTCTCATAAGTCGGGACAATTGGCTAGGGTATGTGAGTGGGTTTCGGCGCGGGGAATCCGGCGGGTGCGATGAATTATTGGGCAGAGTGACGCCGGATTGGGCGGATTGCGAAGGAAAGAGGCAAGGATATGACCGGGTTGCTGACATCTGCCCAAATGCGCGCCATCGAGGCCGCCGCGATTGCCTCGGGTGAAGTTACCGGGCTGGACCTGATGGAACGCGCCGGGCGGGGCGTGGTCGAGGCGGTGTTCGAGGAATGGCCGGAGTTGAAGGCAGGGTCGTTCCGGGCGGTGGTCTTGTGCGGGCCGGGGGGGAATGGCGGCGACGGTTTTGTGGTGGCGCGGCTGCTGAAGGAGTGGGGGTGGGAGGTGGAGGTGTTCCTCTATGGCGAGGTTGAGAGGATGCCACCGGATGCACGGGTGAATTATGAGCGGTGGCGGGGGATGGGGGAGGTGAGGGATTTCTCCCTAGCACCGAGTGTGTCGAATGGAGCGGATCTTTACATAGACGCACTTTTCGGAATTGGCATTTCTCGCCCGTTTGATGGAAAGCTCCTTGAATGGGCCGGAACGCGCGTCTGCGATTTCAGAATTGCCGACCGGACCGTGGCAATAGACGTGCCTTCTGGTCTCTGCGCGGACAGCGGCCGTGAACTTGGCAAAAATGCAGAAACTGTGCTTGCTGGGCTCACCGTGACCTTTCATTCACTGAAGGTCGGCCATTTTGTGGGTTGGGGACCGTTCAAATGCGGAAAGATTGTGGTCAAGGATATCGGTATCACACGAGCGGAAACGCCGCCTTGCCGCCTCGTTGCCAGACCGACGGGTGGACTTGGGAAGGCTGACCTTAGCCACAAATTCTCCCACGGCCATGCCCTCATCCTCTCCGGCCCGCCCGGCCATGGCGGGGCGGCGCGGATGGCGGCGCGGGGGGCGCTGCGGATCGGGGCGGGGGTGGTGACGTTGGCGGTGCTGCCAGAGGCGCTGGCCGAAAATGCGGCGCGGCTGGATGCGGTGATGCTTCGGGTGGTGGAGGATGCCGAGGGGTTGCGGGAGGTGCTGGCCGATGCACGGATCACCGCGCTCTGCCTCGGGCCGGGGTTGGGATTGGACGACCGGGCGGCAGGGTTGGTGCGGGTGGTGCTGGAGACCTCGGGGTCCCGGGTCGGGCCCGGGACGGCGCGGAGCTTGCGGGTGGTGCTGGACGCCGATGCGCTGACCTTGCTGGCGCGCGATGCTTCCCTGTTCGGGATGCTGCATGAAAACTGCATCCTGACCCCGCATGGCGGCGAATTTTCGCGGCTGTTTCCCGACATCGCGGCCAAGCTGGCGGCACCGGCGCTGACCGGCCCGGCCTATTCGAAAGTCGATGCCTGCCGGGAGGTGGCGAAGCTTGCGGGGTGCGTGGTGCTGTTCAAGGGGGCGGATACGGTGATCGCCTCACCGGACGGCACCTGCGCGATCAATGCGGCGGTCTATGAGCGGGCGGCCCCCTGGCTCGCCACCGCCGGGTCGGGTGATGTGCTGGCCGGGTTCATCTGCGGGCTGCTGGCACGCGGGTTTGCGCCAATGCAGGCGGCGGAAACTGCGGCCTGGCTGCATGTCGAATGCGCGCGTTCGTTCGGGCCGGGGCTGATTGCCGAGGATTTGCCGGAGGAATTGCCAAAGGTGTTCCGGGCATTGGGGCTGTGACCGGACAATCCATTCCTTTTCGGCAAGGGACTCGAGGCCCCGGCTTTGGCCGGAGCGGCGCGGTGATTGGGGTGAAGGTGGCACCCCACCGGGCACCGGCAGCTTTGGAAGCGGCAGAAAGGGCCTCCGGCGGGGATATTTCCGAACAGAAAATGGGGTGTGATGTGGGTTGAGTGCCGGCAGTCACGCTGGCGGAGGGGGGGAGCCTCCGGCTGGGATGTTTCTGAATAGAAGAAAGGGTCAGGCGGCGGCGGGTGCGAGGGCCGGGGCAGAGGCAAGTTCGAGGCCCTCGGCATAGATCACATGTGGCCGGTCGAACTGCAGGACATAGACCCGGGTGGCGGTGACGGTGCAGCGGCTGACATACTGGCCATCGACGAGGCGGGATACCGGAACCATGGCCTGGGCCTGACCATAGAGCGCCTTGGCGCGCCAGTCGCGCAGCAGGATCGATTGGCCGGGGGCGAGCAGCACATCTTCACCCGGGCGGCCGGTGCCGAGACTGTCGGCGGTGACGCGGATCATCGGGGCATCGGCGAGTTCAGTCACATGGATGGCGCGCAGAACGGCGGCACCGCTGTCACGGGTGATGATGCGGTCGCCCGGCACCAGAAATTCCACCGGAATCTCGCCGTCCATCGTCATGATGCGGGTTCCGGAGGCGACACCGGACAGGACCTCGGTGACCGGTGCGGCGGCGAGAATGGCGCGGGCGGTGAACATCTGTGCCATCGGTCGTACTCCTGCTGCAGTGGTCCGGACTTGGCCCCTTTTTCCATTCGATTGTGGCAAGAATGGGTTAATCGCAGGGCTTTTCCGGTGTGATTACTGGCGCAAATTTGATGCGTTTCGGCCGGGTCTGACGATTGCCGCTTGAGGGTCTCGCAGGTTTTTTGCATCACCGGGGGCCTGAGCGGTTCTCAATGCAGCACCCGGTGCAGTCATCTTGATCCGGCATCTTGATCCGGACATCCTGCACTGCCCGGTCCGTGATCCGCCAAAATGGCCTTTCGCGCATAAGCGCAGGCTCGGACTCGTTGATCTTTCGGCTGCGCGCAATTTCCGTGCGCTGAAGGCCAAGCTGCGGAAGGGCAGTCCCGGGTCCGGCCTGGTGCAGATCCGGCCAAGCTTCCTCCTCAAGGATTGGCTCGCCGCGTGCCCCTCGATCAGGAACATTCCGGGAGCGGTCAGGCACCCGCCCGCGCGACCGCCAGGCGGTCAAACCCCCTTGTTCGACCTCAAAGATCTGGCGAGACCGGCAACCGCCCGAACCCCGACACCCTGGCGAAGGTGTGAAATCGCTGCATCGGCGCGATCCGCGCATCTCCGCCGATTGTCGGTTATGGCTGGCTGCACAGGGGGGGCGGGAAAACGGGGGGGTGGGTCAGAGGATCACGTCGGCTACCGTCAACGTGGCAAGATTGACCAGCAGGATCTCGAAATCCGCCAGCTGATTGCCATCGCCTTGCAGCAAAATATGGGGGCCAGTATCGGTATGCCAAACTGAGTTGTTGGTTGCACTGATTCCCGTCCAAGTGAAATCCAGATTTCCGGCGGTTTAATGTCGGCATCTATGCGTCCCAGATTGATCTGATCCTGATGGTGGACGAACTGGCAGATCGAGTCACGGGCGGAACCGGGGGCACTTTCGGCGGCTTTGTCAAACAAGAATACATCTCGAACTGTATCGGCTCCAGCCGACATTGAATCTTCGCCTAAACCACCTATCAGGGTGTGAGCACCCGATCCACCGGCCAAGGTGTCATTTCCGTCACCGCCCGCAAGGCTGTCATTTCCGATGTCGCCAGCCAAGCTGTCGTTTCCATCAAACCCCCGCAACCGGTCATTGCCGCCAAAGCCCCTTGCATTGTCGTCAAAGGCGGACAGCAGGAACAGGTTGCCGCTGGAAAATCCTTGCGCCTGAAGCGCCAGATCGTCAGCCGTTGAAACCGTCGTTGCCGCATCCCGGAGTGCAAAAGCGGACAGTGAGAGGAACTGGATGCCGAAATCCATATTGGTCGCGGTGAAATGGAAGATGCTGGTGACGGTGCCACCCACCACATCATCTTTCGCAGCGTTGTACAGCAAGGTGTCGCCGCCGAACGCAAGGTGAGACGCGCCGGCCAGGCCATTGCAGGACACCAGATAAAAATCCGGGTAGGTCACGCCCAGGACTGTGCCGCCGGTACCGTCGAACCCCTGTGCGCTGGTCGTCGATGCCGCAACGGCGAACAGGTCGAACGCGGTGTAATCGAACGCCTGAAAAGCGGTAAACTCGGTCGTTTCTCAATCGCTCCATTGCAATTCGAGTTGACGGTAGTTTCCGGTTCGCCACTGTCAAGGTGGCCAGTCAGGTGGCCAGTCTGGTGGCCAGTAAGGTGGCCAGTAAGGTGGCCAGTCTGGTGGCCAGTCAGGTGGCCATTCAGGCCAATTGCGCACAATCCTTGACCAACACCGGCATTTTTTTGGGCTTTGAGCGCCGAATAAGCGCAAGCTGCGGCGCATGCCTTCCCCTTGACTATGCCCCGGCTTATGGTTTGGTCACACACCTGCCTCACAGGCAGCGACAGGGCAGACAACGTGACCACTTCGTTTAACGAAATGTATGACAACGACCAGGTCCGCGCCCCTTATCTGCGGCTCGAAGACTGGATGCGGGCGATGCCCGATGCGCTGCGCACCATGAAACAGGCCGAAGCCGAGGCGATGTTTCGCCGGATCGGCATCACCTTTGCCGTCTATGGCGAAGGCGGCGACCCGGACCGGCTGATCCCGTTCGACATGTTCCCCCGGGTCTTTACCCAAGGCGAATGGCGCAGGCTGGACCGGGGGGTGAAACAGCGGGCCCGGGCGCTGAACGCCTTTCTGGTCGACATCTACGGCCGGGGCGAAATTGTCCGGGCCGGCAAGATCCCGGCGCGGCTGGTCTACCAGAACGCCGCCTATGAAAAGGCGGTGGCGGGGTTCGTGCCGCCGCGCGGGGTCTATAGCCACATCGTCGGGATCGACATCGTCCGCACCGGGGCCGATGATTTCTTTGTGCTGGAAGACAATTGCCGCACCCCCTCGGGCGTCAGCTACATGCTGGAAAACCGCGAAATCATGATGCGGATGTTCCCGGAACTGTTCCGCGAAAACCGGATTGAACCGGTGGAAAGCTACCCGTCGATCCTGCGCCGCACCCTGGCATCGGTGGCCCCGCAGAAATGTGACGGCGAGCCTACGGTGGTGATCCTGACCCCCGGCCATTTCAATTCGGCCTATTACGAACATTCGTTTCTGGCCGATCTGATGGGGCTGGAACTGGTCGAAGGCCAGGATCTGTTTGTCGAAGGCGATTTTCTCTGGATGCGCACCACCGAAGGCCCGCGCAAGGTCGATGTGATCTACCGCCGGATCGACGACGCCTTTATCGACCCTTTGTGTTTTCGCCCGGATTCGATGTTGGGGATACCGGGCTTGATGGATGTGTACCGGTCCGGCGGCGTCTCGATCTGTTCCGCGCCCGGGGCGGGGGTGGCCGATGACAAGGCGGTCTATACCTATGTGCCGGAGATGATCCGGTTCTACCTCGGCGAAGCCCCGATCCTGCAGAATGTGCAAACTTGGCAATGCGGCAAAGCCGACGACTGTGCCTATGTGCTGGACCATCTGGCCGAACTGGTGGTGAAAGAGGTGCATGGATCGGGCGGCTACGGCATGCTGGTTGGCCCGAAATCGACCAAGGCGCAGGTGGCGGACTTTGCCGAACGGGTCCGCGCCGATCCGGGCAATTACATCGCCCAGCCGACACTGGCGCTGTCGACCAGCCCGACCTTTGTCGCCAAAGGCATCGCGCCGCGCCATGTCGACCTGCGCCCCTATTGTCTGGTCGGTGAGCAGGTCGAACTGGTGCCGGGTGGTCTGACCCGGGTGGCGCTGACCGAAGGATCTCTGGTGGTCAACTCGTCGCAAGGTGGCGGTGTCAAAGACACCTGGGTTTTGGCGGAGTAGGCCGATGTTAAGCCGAACGGCGGAAAATCTGTTCTGGATCGCCCGCTACATGGAGCGGGCAGAGACGATGGCGCGCCTGCTGGAGGTTGGCAGCCGCATCTCGCTGCTGCCTTCCACCGGCCAAGGCTACCGTTCCGAATGGGAATCGCTGTTGCAAGCCAGTGGCACCGCCGCCGGGTTTGCCGCCAAATATGGCGAACCGGTGCAGGAAAACATCGAAAGCTACCTGTTCTTCGACCAGGACAATCCGTCCTCTGTCGCATCCTGCATCGTCGGCGCCCGCGAAAACGGCCGGATCGTGCGCACCGCCCTGACATCCCAGGTCTGGGATGCGCTGAACACCGCGTTTCAGGAACTGCGCTCCATGCAACAGGCGCCGCGCCGCGATACCGCACTCAGCCGGATGACCGAATGGGTGATGCGCCACACCTCCATGCTGCGTGGCGCGATCGATGCCACGCTGTTGCGCAACGACGGTTATGATTTCCTGAACATCGGCTATTATCTGGAACGCGCCGACAACACGGCGCGGCTGATGGATGTGAAATATTATGTGCTGCTGCCTTCGGTCGATTTGGTCGGATCGGGGCGCGACAATTACCAATGGACCATGCTGCTGCGCGCCATGTCGGCGCACCGGGCGTTTCACTGGGCCTACGGCGGCGAAGTGACGGCGGGCAAGATCGCTGAATTCCTGATCCTGAACCGGCAGTGCCCCCGGTCGCTCCTGACCTCGGTTGAAGGGCTGACCGTGCATCTTGACCGCCTGTCTCGGATTTATGGCCGCAGTACCGATGCCACCGACAAGGGGCGGGCGCTTTTGGCCAACCTGACCGACCTGACGGTGCAACAGGTGTTTGACGAGGGCCTGCACGAGTTTCTGACTCGGTTCATCGAGGAGGCCGCTACCCTGGGCGGTGCCGTCCACGGCAGCTATCTGAGCGGAGATTTGCGGTGATCCTGTCGGTGCAGCATGTCACGACCTATCATTATGCCGCACCGGTACGCGGCGTGGTGCAAAGCCACCGGATGCGCCCCTCGGTGTTTGACGGGCAAAAGACCCTGGCCTGGCAGGTTCAGGTCAGCAATGGCATTCCCGGCGGCAGCTTTCGCGATGGCGCAGGCGACTGGATCGAGGCCTGGTCGATGCGGGGCCCGGTTGATGTGATCAGCATTGCGGTGCAGGGACAGGTCGAAACCAGCGACCTGGCGGGCCTGCTCAGGGGCCACCGTGAATGCGTGCCACCCGAGGCCTATCTGCGCGACACCGAGGCGACCCGCGCCGATGACGCCATCGCGGCACTGGCCGGCGGGGCTGGCGGCACCGACCCGCTGGACCGCGCCCACCGCCTGTCGGCCGCCGTCTCCAAAGCCATCGTCTGGCGTCCCGGCACCACCTGGTCGCGCACCGCCGCCGCCGTGGCGCTGGCCCAGGGCGAAGGTGTGTGCCAGGATCATGCCCAGGTGCTGATCGCCGCCGCCCGGCTGGGCGAGACACCGGCGCGCTATGTCACCGGCTATCTGCTGGCGACCGGTGCCAGCGGCGATGCCGCCCATGCCTGGGCCGAACTGTGGGTCAGGGGTCTGGGCTGGATCGGCTTTGACCCCGCCAATGAATGCTGCCCGGATGACCGCTATATCAGGGTGGGGTCAGGCTATGATGCGCAAGATGCTGCGTTGATCCGGGGGGTTTCGCGCGGATCGGGCGCGGAAAAGCTGGAGGTGACGGTTGCGGTTCAGGCGTTGCAGCAATAGGCTCTGGCGAACGCCGCCCCCCCCCCCCGACATCCGGAGCCCCCGACCATGACCTATTGCGTTGGCCTGTTGCTGAAAGCCGGGATCGTCATGCTGTCGGATACCCGCACCAACGCCGGTTTCGACAATATCGCCACCTACCGCAAGATGTTCGTCTATGAACAGCCCGGCGAGCGGGTGATTGCCATCCTGACCGCAGGCAGCCTGTCGGTGACCCAAACCACGATGGCGCGGCTGCGCGACGCCAATGAGAACCCCGACAGCGATGAGACGACTTCGATCCTGAAAGCGCCGACGATGCTGAAAGTGGCGCAGATCGTCGGCAATGCGCTGTCAGAGGTGTCGCAGGACATCACCGACAAGATGCACCGGATGAAACAGTCGGCCTCCGCCAGCATGATCGTCGCAGGCCAGCGGGCCGGCGGGGCAATGCGGATGTTCCTGATCTATCCCGAAGGCAATTTCATCGAAGCCACCGAAGACACGCCGTTCCTGCAGATCGGTGAGCATAAATACGGCAAACCGATCCTTGACCGGGTGGTGCGACCCGAAACCTCGCTTGACGATGCGCAAAAGGCGGTGCTGCTGTCGATGGACTCGACGCTGCGCTCCAATCTCTCGGTCGGCATGCCGCTTGATCTGCTGGTGGTGCGGCACAACGAATGCCGCGTGGGGACACGGCGGCGGATCGAAGCGGGTGATCCGGATTTCGCCGCGATGTCGGATCACTGGAGCCGCGCCCTGCGCGACGGCTTCAGCCGGATCAAGATCTGATCGGGGCAACCCCTTTTTGCCTGCGGGCTTGTTTTTCGTGAAAATACTCCGCAGGGGGTGCGGGGGGCGCGAAGCCCCCCGCTCTTTTGGAAATCCCTGCGTCTGGGGAACCTCAAACCGACCGGCGAAACAGGTCCGTCGCGGCCTTCAGAAACCGAGCGCGGGTGCCGGGCACTTCCATGATAATCTCATGCTCAGCCCCCTCGAACAGCAGAAACTCCGCCGCACTCCACCGCGCCATCACGGCACGCACCGCCAACGGATCCACGATCCGTTCCCGGGTCCCCAGCCCGACCAACGTCGGGGTGGCGGGCAAAGGGCCATGGCGCAACCGGCGCATTTCCTTCAGCGATTCGTTCAGCCAGAGCATGGAGGGGCCACCCAATGCCAGCTCGGGGCAGCCCCGCACCTGCCGCGCCATATAGTCCCACATGTCGCGGTCGGTGGTCAGGCTGTTGTCGTCAAACGGGGCATCCACCACATAGGTCGTGGGTCCGGTACCGGGGGAATAGGCCCCGGCCTGTCCCGCCAGCGGTGCCAGCGTCGACACCACCCAGGCTCCGGGGCGCAGATGCGGCTTGATGCCGATGCCCCACATCGGTGCCGAAAAGGCGGCGGCCTTCACCGGCATTCCCTGCCGCAGCGACCGCAGGCCGATGCAGCCGCCCATCGAATGCGCCATCAGATACCACGGCTGCGGCAGGCCCATCATCCGCGCCGCCGCCACCACGGCATCGACATCGCGCTGGTAATCGGCAAACCGTCCGACATGGCCGATCAGCGGGTCCGCCAACAGCCGGTCCGCCAACCCCTGTCCGCGCCAGTCGATTGCCAACATGCCAAAACCCTGCGCCGCCAGGTCAGCGGCCAGACGGCCATATTTCTCGACATATTCGGTGCGGCCGGGAAACAGGAACACGGTTCCTGCGACACCATGTGCCGACCCGGCGGGCCAATGGCCGATGCGGATGCGCACGCCATCGGCGACCCGCAGCCACCAGGCGGTACCACCCGGTGGCCCTTCGGCCAGATCATGGTGCAAAGGGGCCGCGTCCAGCATCAGCTGAGTGATGCGCCAAGCTGCATCGCCAGACCCATGTTGCCCTCGACACTCAGCTTGCCGGTCATGAAGGCGGCGGTCGGATTCAGATCACCGGCGAGAATCATCTGAAACACATCGGCTTCGGCGGTCATCGTCACATCGGCGTCTTCGTCACCAGCCCGGACCCCGGTAGCGTCGATCATGATCGCGCCTTCGCCCGGTATCACGAACTTTGCCGATCCGGCAAAGCCGTTGCCCAACCGCGCCGCCAGTGCTGCAACCGCTGCCTCTATCACGCCACTCATGGCTGATCCTCCGAATGTGATGGGCGGGGAGTTTTCTTTCCCACCGGTTGCGCTACAGTTCTTTTATGCGTGGTCTTGGCCGATATCTCAATCCTGCCCTTGCGGCATTTCTGCTGCTGCTGCCAGCAGCGCCTGCGGTTTGGGCAGAGGTGGCAGAACAGGCGGTACCGGTGCCCCAAACCCCGGTTCAGCGGCTGGACCGGCTGTTTGCCGAACTGGCTGACCCGGACAATGAAAACTGGGCCTATACCGAGCAAAATATCTGGATCGAATGGTCGAAATCCGGCTCGCCCGCGATGGATCTTCTGTTGCAGCGCGGGCGTGATGCCATGGCTGCGGGGGAATATGACGCCGCCATCGACCATCTGACCGCGCTGATCGGCCATGATCCCGGCTTTGCCGAAGGCTGGAACGCGCGCGCCACCGCCTATTTCAACGCCGGTCTGTTTGGCCCCTCGATCGAGGATGTGCGTCATGTGCTGCTGCTGAACCCGCGCCATTTCGGGGCGATGGCAGGACTTGGCATGATGCTGGAACAGATGGATGACCCCAAGGATGCCCTGACCGCCTATGAAGCCGCCCGCGCTATACATCCGCGCCAACCCGGGGTATTGGATGCCATTGAACGGCTGAACCTGCAGTTGGGCGGCCAGGACATCTAGGTAACCCAGGACATCTGAACTAAAAGGCGGCAGTCTAATGCGCGAAGCCGCACGGATCACGGCGGTTCTCGGGCCGACCAATACCGGCAAAACCCATTATGCCATCGAACGGATGCTGATGCATCGCACCGGCGTCATCGGCCTGCCGCTGCGGCTGTTGGCGCGCGAGGTTTATGACCGCTGCGTCAAGGCGCGCGGCCCCTCGGTGGTGGCTTTGGTGACTGGCGAGGAACGGATCGTGCCGGACCGCGCCGCCTACTGGGTCTGTACCGTCGAGGCAATGCCGCTGGAAATCGGTGCGGACTTTGTGGCGGTCGATGAGATCCAGCTGTGCGCCGACCCGGATCGCGGCCATGTCTTTACCGACCGCCTGCTGCATGCACGCGGGCTGGTGGAAACCATGTTCATGGGGTCAGACACCATGCGCAGCGCGATTGCCGCAATGGCCCCCGGCGCGCTGTTCATGCGGCGCGAGCGATTTTCGACGCTGAGCTATTCCGGGTCGAAAAAGATCAGCCGGATGCCGGAACGCTCTGCCATCGTCGGGTTTTCGGTGGAAAACGTCTATGCCATCGCCGAACTGATCCGCCGGACCAAAGGCGGCTGCGCCGTGGTGATGGGGGCGCTGAGCCCCCGCACCCGCAATGCCCAGGTCGAACTGTACCAGAACGGCGATGTGGATTATCTGGTGGCGACCGACGCCATCGGCATGGGGTTGAACCTGGATATCAGCCATGTCGCCTTTTCGGCACTGTCGAAGTTTGACGGGCGGCGGATGCGCTATCTGGCACCCAACGAACTGGCGCAGATCGCCGGGCGGGCCGGGCGCCACATGAACCCCGGCACCTTTGGTGTCACCGGTGACGCGCGGCCACTGGACGATGCGGTGGTCGAAGCCATCGAAAACCACCGGTTCGAACCGGTGCGCAAGCTGCAATGGCGCAATGGGGTGCTGGAGTTTGGCTCTATCCCTCGGCTGATCGGGTCGCTGGAGCGGCAGACCGGCGATGAGTGGCTGACAAGGGTGCGCGATTCGGATGATGTGCTGGCGCTGAAGGCGTTGGCAGCCTTGCCAGAGGTCGCCGATGCCTGCCGAACCGCCAATGGGGTGAGGTTGCTGTGGGAAGTCTGCCGCATTCCCGACTTTCGCAGCATCTCGCCCGCCGAACATGCAGGCCTGCTGGCGCGCATCTTCGGCTTTCTGCACGATCAATCCCATGTGCCTGATGACTGGCTTGCCCGCAATATTCAGCGCATCGACCGGCAGGATGGTGATATTGACGCCATTTCCAAGCGTCTGGCCTATATCCGCACCTGGACCTATGTGGCGCAACGCAAGGGATGGGTGCAGGATGAAAGCCATTGGCGCGACGCGACTCGCGCTGTAGAAGACCGCTTGTCAGATGCGCTGCATGCGCGGCTGACCCAACGATTTGTCGACCGCCGTACTTCTGTACTGTTGCGGCGGTTGAAGCAAAAGGAGACCCTCGTGGCCGAGGTGAATGACAAGGGCGAAGTGACGGTCGAAGGCGAAGTGCTGGGCCGTCTGGAAGGGTTCCGTTTCCGCCAGGATGCCAGCGCATCGCCCGATGCGGCGAAAACCCTGCGCCAGGCCAGCCTGCAAGCGCTGAAACCAGAGTTTCATCTGCGCGCCGACCGCTTTTACAATTCGCCCGATACCGAGATCGACTATACCGAACAGGGTGGTCTGATGTGGGGCACCCAGGCGGTGGGTAAACTGGTGCCGGGGTCAGAGGCGCTGAAGCCACAGGTTGACGCCTTTGTAGACGAAGAGGCTGGCCCTGATGTCGCCGACAAGGTGCGCCGCCGGTTGCAGCATTTCATCGACCGCAAGGTGGCGGCCTTGTTTGACCCGCTGCTGGTGCTGGGCCGCGATGAAACCCTGACCGGACTGGCGCGCGGCTTTGCTTACCGCATGGTCGAGGCTTTGGGGGTTCTGGCGCGCGACCAGGTGACCGAGGAGGTCAAGGCGCTGGATCAGGAGGCGCGCGGCGCGCTGCGCAAACATGGGTTGCGGTTTGGCCAGTTCACCATCTTTCTGCCCCTGCTGCTGAAACCCGCCCCAACCCGGTTGCGGCTGGTGCTGTGGTCGCTGGCACAGGGCTTGCAGGAGTTTCCCGAAAGCCCGCCGCCCGGACTGGTCACCATCCCCAATCTGCCGGTGGTGCCGCGCATTCATTACACGCTGGCAGGCTATCACCCCTCCGGGGCACGGGCGATCCGCATCGACATGCTGGAACGACTGGCCGATCTGCTGCGCGCCAAAGACAGCCGCGCCGGGTTCGAGGCTGCGCCCGAGATGCTGTCGATCACCGGCATGACCCAGGACCAGTTTGCCGACCTGATGGGCGGGCTGGGCTACCGGGGTGAAAAGGGCGAGCGGGCCAAGGTCAAGACCGTCGTGCCGTCAGCCCCGGCAGTGCCGGAACCGGCCGCGCCAGTGTCGCTGAACCCGGTGCCAGAGGGTGTATCGCTGATCAACCCGGAGCCGGAAACCGAGGCTATCGGTGAGCCTATCCCCGAAGGCACCCCCGAAGGCGCCCCTGAAGGCACCCCTGAAGGCACCCCGGAGGCCACCGCCGACGCCATTCCCGAAGCACTGGCGGAGATGGAGCACTTTTACACCTTCACCTGGGCCCCCAAGCCGCGTGAACGCGCACCGCGCCCCGAACGCGCGCCCCGGCCAGAGCGGTCACACCGCCCGGACCGTGGCCCCCGCCGCGATGCTCCCGCCATCCCTGCGGTGGCAGGCGCAATCTCTGCGGTCGAAACTGCCGCAGGCGAAACCTCCGCAGGCGCAACTCCCGCAGGCGCAACTCCCGCCGAAACTCCCCGCCCCGCCCGTGCCGATGGTGGGCGGCGTGATACCCGCAAAGACGGCGAAGGCCGCCGCGAAGGCTATCAGGGCAAACCCAAAGGCGGCAAACCGCGTGATGGCAATGCAGGCGGAGGCAGCAAACCGCAAGGCGGCGGCAAACCCCGGTTTGATGGCAAAAGCGACCGCCCGGACCGCGCCCCGCGCCCCGACGACACCAAAGGCAAAACCTACGAATCCCGCCCGCCCCGCGTTGAAAAACCCGTCGACCCCGACAACCCGTTTGCCGTGCTGATGGGGTTGAAAATCAAGTAGGGTGGGGCAAGATTGGGGTTGGCTGAGGAAGTTGGAGATTTGCAATGGAAGATGCGTGAGCACATCTGAATTCACAGGAAGCCATCAAGGCCGCTTTCCGAGAATTCAAAACATTGTTTCCAGATATGTTGGACAAGCGTGTCCTTCTGGAAGGTCTTGAGTATCTTGAGAGGGAAGACCAGTGGTCAGTCGTTGTCGGGTTTGACACGTCGCGCCCGAAGTACGATCCGTTTGGCGAGCTACTACCAGTTTCGGCGGCCCAAGCCCTTTTCTCCGAACGTGTAATGGTCCGGGAGTTCCGCAAGTTCCTTGTCAATGGATCCAGCGGCGCGCTTGTCCGTCTGGTACCGGCGTGAGTTCGGTTCTACTCGATACCAATGTGTTGTTGCTTTACTTGATGGGAAACAGGTTTCCTGGCAAGATCGGCACCAAGCGCCTGTCTGCATATGATTTGGGCGACTTGCGCACCGTCAACGCGTTCTGCGACAAAGCCACGGAACCTATCACTTTGCCCAACATCCTTACCGAAGTTTCTAATTTCCTTGTGTCGGACCACCATCCCGATGCTTGGGGTGCTGAATTGCTTCGACTCTATTGCGAACTTGTGGCCGAAGAAATTTACCTCCCCTCAAAGGAAGTCGTCGAAGACCCTGTTTTCCAAAAGATCGGGTTAACGGATGCCGGCATTTATCGACTACAACGAAATGGCACCAAAATTATGACTGACGACTACAACTTGTATAACAGGCTGATGAAGAACGGAGTTGATGCAGTAAACATATTGCATTCCAAGGGCTTGCAGTAGCCACGAGTTTGTCCATGCCGTCGGTCCCCCCCACCATCCGCCTCGACAAATGGCTGTGGCATGCGCGGTTCTTCAAGACACGCTCACTGGCAACGCGTGAAGTGCAGGCGGGCCATGTGCGGGTGAACAGCCGACGGATTGTCAAACCGGCAACCGCTGTGGGGCAGGGCGATGTGCTGACCTTTGCCCAAGGCGATCTGATCCGCGTGGTCAGGCTGCTGGCACCGGGCCTGCGCCGCGGCCCTGCCGCCGAGGCGCAGGCGCTGTATGACGATCTGTCGCCGCCGCCGTTACCGGGGGCTGCACCGCCCGCCCCGACCACGGCCCCCGGGTTTGATGGCAACAAGTACGGCGGTGGCCGCCCCTCGAAGAAAGACCGCCGGATTCTGGACCGGGCACAGGGGCAGCGTCGGGGCCAGCGTCAGGATCAGCGCGACGACAGCACTGCTTGAATGATCCGCCCCGCTGGTCTATCCCGAAACCCGAAATGCCGACACCCGAAATGCCAGCCCCGAAGCAACAGAAAGCCTGACCATGACCTATGTCGTCATCGATAATTGCATCGCCTGCAAATATACCGATTGTGTCGAGGTCTGCCCGGTCGACTGTTTCTATGAGGGCGAAAACATGCTGGTGATCCATCCGGATGAATGCATCGATTGCGGTGTCTGTGAACCGGAATGCCCCGCCGATGCGATCAAGCCGGATACCGAGCCGGACATGGAACGCTGGGTGAGCTTTAATCGGAAATATTCCGAAAGCTGGCCGGTGATCGTGACCCGCAAGGAGCCGTTGCCCGACGCCAAGGCGCGCGACGGCGAGACGGACAAGCTGTCAAGGTACTTTTCCGAGGCGGCCGGGGAGGGTGGCTGAGCACCAGTTGGGCAGGCGCTGATTCGCAACCGGCAGTTGGGGCGCCCGGGCATCGTTAGCGCTGACCGGAAACCCGACATGCGGCGCCGGAATAGCGGATATGCGACATCGCAGCGGGGATTGCTGCGCAGGGGAATCGGGTGAAGGATTATGCTTTGATGAGGCTTGCGAGATAGTCGTCGTCCCAGGCGGCGGTTTTCAGGCGGAGCCGGATTGAATCGCGGCC
>JAYTDA010000098.1:0-4819 GCA_043736155.1 Paracoccaceae bacterium
CTGAGCGGGAACAGACGATCCACCGGATCGGCCCCGCTCACCGCGACCAAGGGGCCGCTGGACTGGTGGAGCACGAGACCGTGGAGGGGAGCGCCTGCCCCGGCGAAGCGAAGCGCCCGCCGTCGTGCCGCAGGCACGCCTCCGGCGTGACGGGAGGGGCGGGCGCTCCCCGGTCCTTTCGAGACCAGGGATGACGCGGCACCGCTCCTCTGCGGCAGGCCCGATGGGGCCTGCCGGTCAGCGGGCGGTTCCATCACGAGACATCCGGTCTAAGCAGTCTACGGTGAACCAAAAGGACCGTCTGTCTGACAGGCTCCAGGTCCGGGCCGTCATCGCCGGTAGTCCGACACCATCCGGTAGTCCTTGCGGGGACCTGTCACCCGCCATTCAACCTGCCACAGCGGCCAATGGCCAAAGTCATAACTCACCAGATATAGGTCAGGGGCGCAGTCGTGGTGGGCTTTGGCCGGGGATTGGCTTGGGTCAAAGCGGTGGAACGGACGACCGTCTGCGAACGCCACGGTGATGCCCTGACCATCTGCGGCCCAGACATTGCGCCGTTCTGCCTTGAACGCCGGGGCGTCGCCCAACTGAAGCAGCCCCTGTTCGGAATAGGCCAGCCCCTGCGACACCGGATCAAACCGCGCAATGCCAATGAAACGCCCCGGCTGGCCCAGACTGTCATCTATCCGGCGGGTCAGCTGCCAGACACCGGCAAAGGCCGCGAGATCGGGAACTTGCACCGGATCAGTCAATCGTGCCTTCGGTCACTGACCCGTCGTCAGCCACGAACCGCACCCTGACGCCGTCGCGTTCCAACCGGAAACAGACCCATTGGTCCGACGGTGGCCAGACCGAACAATAGCGCCCGCCTTCGTCGCGCCAGCGTCCGGAACTGGGGCCTTGCGCGGTGTAGATCGTGCCACCCCCGGCAGCAAAGCTCTGCCGCGCCCCGTCATAAGTGACAACATGCCCTGCCAGATCCGCAGGTGCCATCTTTTCCCAGCCATAGGCCGGGCCGACACCCGGGATCAGCATCATCAGCAAAGCCGCCGTTGCCCGGTTCATCGCCGCCTCCTGGCCGGTTGTAATCGCCTTGCCGCCAGACTAAGCAGCGCGCAAGCCCGTCACAATCCCTTTCAGACCAAAGGCCCGCCAATGATCCCGCGTTATTCCCGCCCCGAAATGGTCGCCATCTGGTCACCTGAAACCAGGTTCAGGATCTGGTTTGAGATTGAGGCGCATGCCTGTGACGCCATGGCGGAGCTGGGGGTGATTCCCAAAGCCAATGCCGAAGCGGTTTGGAAAGCGCAGGGAGCCGAGTTTGACGTGGCGCGGATCGATGAGATCGAAGCGGTGACCAAGCATGATGTCATTGCCTTTCTGACCCATCTGGGCGAGATTATCGGGCCGGACGCCGCGCGGTTCGTGCATCAGGGCATGACCTCCAGCGATGTGCTGGATACCTGTTTCAACCTGCAACTGGTGCGGGCTGCCGATCTGCTGATTGCCGATCTGGACGGGCTGCTGGCGGCGCTGCGGCGTCGGGCGTTTGAGCACAAGGATACCGTCTGCATCGGGCGGAGCCACGGCATTCACGCCGAACCGGTCACCTTTGGGCTGAAAATGGCGCAGGCTTACGCCGAAATGGCGCGGGCGCGGGTGCGGATGGTGACGGCGCGGGCCGAAGTGGCGACCGGGGCACTGTCGGGTGCGGTTGGCACCTTTGCCAATATTGATCCGCGGGTCGAGGAACATGTCTGCGCCATGCTGGGGTTGCAGCCGGAGCCGGTATCAACCCAGGTGATCCCGCGCGACCGCCATGCAATGTATTTTGCCACCCTGGCGGTGGTCGCCTCATCGGTTGAACGGATCGCCACCGAGATCAGGCATCTGCAGCGCACCGAAGTGCTGGAGGCCGAGGAATTTTTCTCGCCGGGGCAAAAGGGATCGTCAGCGATGCCGCACAAGCGCAACCCGGTGTTGACGGAAAACCTGACCGGGTTGGCGCGGATGGTGCGGTCGATGGCGCTGCCTGCGATGGAAAACGTGGCGCTGTGGCATGAGCGGGACATCAGCCATTCGTCGGTGGAGCGTAACATCGGCCCCGATGCCACCGTCACACTGGATTTCATGCTGGTCCGGCTGACCGGGGTGATCGACAAGCTGCTGGTCTATCCCGCCAACATGTTGCGCAACCTGAACCAGTTCAAAGGTCTGATCCATTCGCAGCGGGTGCTGCTGGCGCTGACGCAAAAGGGGGTCAGCCGCGACGACAGCTACCGCTTGGTACAGCGCAATGCGATGAAGGTCTGGGAGCAGGGTGCGGATTTTCTGGCGGAGCTGAAGGCCGACCCCGAGGTGCGCGCGGCCCTGAGTGAAGCCGAGATCGAGGACAAGTTCGACCTTGGCTATCACACCAAACATGTCGATACGATCTTTGCCCGGGTGTTTGGGGCCAGTGACGGTCCAAGCTGACCGGGTCCGCTGTGGCGGAACCCTGCCGATGGCGCGCAGGCTCACGGCGATATGAACGGACGGGGCAGCGCCGGTCTGGTAGCCTTTTGGCAACCGGGAGGTGGTTGTGCGCTGCCCCTGCCCGTTTGCTCAATCAGGAGTGCGATCATGTTGCGCCGTCTGTCCCTTGCCCTGCCGCTGGCCTTTGCCCCGTTCATGGTGTTTGCCGCTGGCAGTGACGACACCGCCCCGCCAACCCCCACCGCCACCACGACCGAATGCGAAAAGGGCTTGGTCTATGACGAAAAGACCAAGACATGCGTCGAACCGGTCGAAGGGCGGCTGGATGATGACACCCTGTATCAGACGGTGCGTGAACTGGCCTATGCCGGGAAATATGACGCGGCACTGACGGTGCTGGCGGCGATGTCCGACCCGTCGGATGACCGGGTGCTGACCTATCTGGGGTTCATCAACCGCAAGATGGGCAATGTCGAACGCGGGCTGGATTATTACGATGTCGCGCTGAAGCTGAACCCCGATAACATTCTGGCCCGGTCCTATCTGGGCCAGGCCCTGGTGGAACAGGGGGAGACCGGGATGGCACAGGCACAGTTGACCGAGATCACCGCACGCGGTGGTGCCGGAAGCTGGGCGGAGAAATCGCTGCGTCAGGCGATCAAAACCGGGGTAACCCATAGCTATTGAACGGCTGTCTGGGGGGGGTCCGGGGGTTTTCCGGGAGTTTTCTGGGGGTTTTCTGGGGGTTTTCTGGGGCATCGTAACCCGGTCTTAAGCCCGATCTGATTTCCATGACGCATGGGTGCGCCAGCATGGCGCATGGATCAGGTGGAAACCGACCGTGAACAATGCCGTTGCACAACTGCGACCAAATCACGCGCCGATGGCGGCGACCTCTACCCGTGCCGTCGCCGATTCGGTGCACGCCCCGCTGACCGGTCGGCAAAAGGCGGCGGTGATCGTGCGGCTGCTGCTGGCAGAGGGGTCCCCGGTGCCGCTGACCACGATGACCGACGTGATGCAGGCTGAACTGACCGAACAGATTTCGCTGATGAAACGGATCGACCGCACCACCCTGCGCGGGGTGTGTGACGACTTTCTGTCGGAACTGGAAGGGTCGGGACTGTCGTTCCCCGGCGGCATCGAACGCGCCTTGCAGATCATGGATGGCCATATTTCCCCCAATGCCGCCAACCGGTTGCGCCGGATGGTCGGGCAGAACCCGGATGCCGATCCCTGGGACCGGATCGCCGGGCTGGATATCGAAATGCTGTCAAAGGTGCTGGATGAGGAAAGCACCGAAGTGGGGGCGGTGATGCTGTCGAAACTGCCGGTGTCCAAGGCGGCGGAACTGCTGGGCCGGTTGCCGGGTGACCGGGCGCGGCGGATCGCCTATGCGGTCTCGCTGACCGGGGCGGTGCTGCCCGAAACCGTCAAACGCATCGGCCAGTCGCTGGCCGGGCAACTGGATGCCCAGCCGCCGCGCGCCTTTGATGCCAACCCGGTGGAGCGGATCGGGGCGATCCTGAACTTTTCCGCCGCAGGCACCCGCGAAGACGTGCTGAAAGGGCTGGAGGAAACCGACGCGCTGTTTGCCGAGGAAGTGCGCAAGGCGATCTTTACCTTTGTCAATATCCCGGCCCGGATCGACGCCCGCGATGTGCCCAAGGTCATCCGCGGTATCCCGCAACCGGTGCTGGTCACCGCGCTGGCTGCCGCCAGAGGATCATCGGCCCCCGCCGCCGAATTCATCCTGACCAACATGTCGCAACGCATGGCCGCCACCTTGCGCGAAGAAATGGCAAGTTTGGGCAAGGTGCGCGAAAAGGCGGGCGAAGAGGCGATGGCCGCAATTGTCACCGCGATCCGCGAACGCGAGGCGGCGGGCGAAATATTCCTGATCGCGATGGACGAATAGGCCGGGGGCAGCGGGATCCGACACCGGCATTGCGGCAAAGGCGGATCGTGCCGCGACCGCTGATGCCCCGAGACTGAGCCATTGGAGCGCGCCCGCGAGGGTTCCGGCCCGGAAGCGGGGGCTGTCTGCCCCCCGAGCCATTGGTCACTTGACCCAATGGCGTAACCAACGGCTCATCCAGAGAGTATTTGCGCGAAAAACAAGCCGATGCGGAAAGCCAATGCGGCACAAGGCTGCTGCGGGACCCGATCATGCAGATGTCGACAGGTATATGGACGGACAAGGGGGGCGGACCTTCGGCGCGGACCGGCCCCCCGCATGACAACTAAGGGATGCACACATCGTCAGGTTTGGTTTTCCCGGTGCGCTTGACGGGTTGAATGTTGCATGATTCGGTTGTCCTACCTTGAATGGAGGGCGGCT
>JAYTDA010000099.1:0-7440 GCA_043736155.1 Paracoccaceae bacterium
ACCTCAAGACCATAGTCCCAAACCACTTAACCGACATCAAAATGCGACGTGATTCCGCCTTTCAGAAACTCAAGGCTCTTCACCGTAAGATCCTGAAGACCAGTCCTGACTATTCCAAAGTCGGAGTCGAAAAGGGAAACTTTTGTATGACTGAATGGCGCAAGTTGTCTTATTTTGACATGAAGAAGTTCGAAATAGACTACTTAGCCTTCAGTGATGGATGGATGGCCACTCGCGAGGATTCCCTGAGCAGCTTCTACTGTTCCCTTTGCGACGGCGCCAACCATGCCTATCTCAAACCTGAGATTCCGTCCATTGTAATTAAGGAGTCAACTTGCACTGACTTCGTCAAAGGGAACCAGGATGCAATGCGTTTTTGGCTGGGACAGTTCCTGGACTTCGCCATCAATTTCCAAAACGTCGTGGATTGTCCACGATGAAATCGGAGGACAGCAGAATGTCGGGCCGGGCGCTACGGACACGGTCAATCAGCCGCAGATAATCGCTTGCACCATGCTTGCGGTTCATCGCCTTCAAGACCGCATCCGACCCCGATTGCACCGGCAG
Organism: Paracoccaceae bacterium; assembly: GCA_043736155.1. Classification (GTDB taxonomy): domain Bacteria; phylum Pseudomonadota; class Alphaproteobacteria; order Rhodobacterales; family Rhodobacteraceae; genus JANNRR01. The sequence goes on from JAYTDA010000099.1 coordinate 568, forward strand.
ATGCAGATAGGGCATCAGCTTGGGTTCATCGCCATGGGCGGCGATCAGGTCGTCTTCCATGTCGTTCGGATGGCTGGTGGTATAGCGGATCCGCGCCAGACCGTCGATCCGCGCCATGGCCCGCACCAGATGCGCCAGACCAGTGCCACCCGAATGATAGGCATTCACATTCTGCCCCAGCAGCGTGATGTCTTTCACCCCACGCGCCACCAGCGCCTCTGCCTCTGCCAGCACCCGCGCCACCGGGCGGCTGACCTCTGACCCGCGGGTATAGGGCACCACGCAAAAGGCGCAGAACTTGTCGCAGCCTTCCTGCACCGTCAAAAACGCCGTGGGCCTGCCGCCGGTCTGGCGGGCGGGCAGATGGTCGAACTTGTCCTCGGTCGGGAATTCGGTGTCGAGCGCGCGGTGCCCGGCCTCCACCTGTGCCAGCATTGCGGGCAGGCGGTGATAGCTTTGCGGCCCCACCACCAGATCGACCAGCGGCATCCGCCGCATGATCTCGCCGCCTTCGGCCTGGGCCACACAGCCCGCCACCGCAATCTTCAGATCCGGCCGCGCCGCTTTCAGCGGCCGTAGCCGCCCCAGATCGGAAAACAGCTTTTCCGACGCCTTTTCGCGGATGTGACAGGTGTTCAGCAGCACCATATCGGCATCATCGGCGCTGTCGGTCGCCACATAGCCTTGGGTACCCAGCGTTTCCGCCATGCGTTCGCTGTCATAGACATTCATCTGACAGCCATAGGTCTTGATGAACAGCTTCTTGGGCGGGGTCATGTCGGTGCCTTGTGCGATCAGCCCCGGCTTCTATACCGCCCAAGCTGGCATCGCAACGGCGGTGGAGACCCAACCCCACGCCGCCCCGTGCTTGACACGGGGCCTCGAGTCGCAAGACCCGGTGGTTGGATAAATTTAGCTTGGATGGATTGTAGCTTTGGGCTACATCCGTGACTTTACGCCAATAGGTGCTGCGGCGTTTACGACCAAGGAGGCCGCAATGACCGATACGATCACCATCCCCCGGGCCCAGTATGACCACCTGCTGGCGATTGCCGAAGATATGGCCGACATCGTGGCCTATGATCGCGCCAAGGCGGCATTGGCTGCAGGCACCGATGAACTGGTCCCGGCGGCCTTTGCCGACCGGCTGCTGAACGGCGAGCAACCCTTGCGGGTCTGGCGCGACCTGCGCGGGCTGACCCAGGCGGCGCTTGGCGAGCGGGCAGGGGTCAACCGCGTGCAGATCGCCGACATCGAGGCGGGCCGCAAGACCGGGTCGGTCGGCACGATCAAAAAGCTGGCAGATGCGCTGGGGCTGTCGGTGGATGATCTGGTCTGAACCCCGCACCAAACCCTATTTCGGAAAGGTTTCGTGCTGCGGCAGGTCGTCGGTGATCTGGTAATAGTCACCCTTGTTCGCCACAAAGTCGTGGCGCAGCCCCTGCAGCCCGGTGGTGCCGTCAAACGCCCCGGCCAGCACCGAAGTGTAGGGGTAGCCGTCGGCTTGCCAGAACAGGGTTGACCCGCAGGTGCCGCAAAAGCCGCGTTTGGCTTCGGGGGAGGAGCGGTACCAGACCACATGGTCCGCCCCTGTCACCTCCAGAGTCTCGCTGGGTACATTGGTTCCGGCAAAGAAATGGCCGGTCTGTTTGCGGCATTGGTTGCAATGGCAATAGATCACACCGGTGAGGCGGCCGCTGGCGGTAAACCGCACCGCGCCGCACAGGCAGGAGCCGGAATGGGTTTCGGTCATCATATCCTCGGTTTCGGGCCACACGGTTTCAGGCCACACGGTTTCAGGCCACTCTGGCCTTGGCGCAAACCATCGGCTAGTCTGGCTGCGACATTCCGGTGCGCGACTTGGCGCGGGAATTGGCGATTGGTTCACCAATCCGGCGCAGAAACGGTGTGGCTGACGGGGCCAAGGCGGGCCAAGGCAGGGCGGATGATTTACGACGGGCTGGCGCAGTTTCTGGAACGCGGCAAGGCGGCACTGGCCAAGGGGCCGGTGGCGCTGATCTTTGTCGAAGATCTGATCGAGGTGGAAACCACGATTCGCCACCATCAGTTGGCGGGGTTTCGCGAAACCCTGGTGTTTGCCCCACCGGAACTGCGGCTGCCACCGCTGATGGAGGATGGCATCCACCGCATTGCCTATAATGTCGCAGGCGAAGCGGCGGTTGAGGTGGCGGTGAATGCGGTGATTGATGCAGCACCCGGCATCTGGCTGTTTTACTGTTTCAACGCCGAATATCTGTTCTACCCGTTTTGCGAAACCCGCGATGTCCGCGAACTGATCGCCTTTCATGCCGAAGAGCGGCGCGACGCCTTGCTTGCCTATGTCATTGATCTTTATGCATCTGATCTGGACACTTACCCCGATGCCGTCAGCCTGGAACAGGCGCAGCTGGACAAGTCGGGCTACTATGCGCTGGCCCGCCCGGATGCGGCAAACCACAACCACCCCAAGGAACGGCAACTGGATTTCTTTGGCGGTCTGCGCTGGCGGTTCGAGGAACATGTCCCGCCGAAACGCCGCAAGATCGACCGGATTTCACTGTTCCGCGCCGCCAAGGGGCTGGTGCTGCGCGATGACCACACGCTGAATGTCGAGGAATACAACACCTATGCCTGCCCCTGGCACAACAATGTCACCATGTCGCTGTGTTCGTTCCGCACTGCCAAGGCGCTGAAAACCAACCCCGGCAGCAAATACGATATCCGCACGTTTCAGTGGCACAATTCGATCCGGTTCAACTGGCATTCGCAGCAATTGCTGGATCTGGGGCTGATGGAACCGGGTCAGTGGTTCTGACCCCGGGGGAAATCCATGGCCAAACCGCGCACCCGTGATCCGGGGCTGCAGTTTCCCGGCACCCCAGCCGCTTTTCCGCATTCGACCCCGTGCAACAAAGGGCGATGCCCGAGCGCCGGGTGGGCAACCAACGATTGAGTGGCTTGGGTCAGGGTGGAGGGTCTCATCCATCGGCCCGATTGGGTGACCGATTGGCGTCCCGCCCGAAATGAAGCGTAGGGTGTCGTGCTTGCACGCACCATTTGTCGGGTGCGGTGCGTGCAAGCACGCGGGTATGGTGCGTGCAAGCACGCGGGTACGGTGCGTGCAAGCACGACACCCTACAGTCAAATGCCCCCGCAGCGTCCGGTGAAGGTTGCGCCAGGTCGGCTGCAAGGGCGGTTGGTATCAGGCCAAAGGGGTCCACCCCGGATCAGGTCCGGGGCAGGCATTTTGTCGGATATGCGCTATGCGTCGGCGTCGTCCGCGTCGGCGTTGGCGGCTGCGGCTGCGTCGGTGACATCGGACCGCACAACGTTGATGCCTTTTTTCGACAGCCGCTTCAGCAAGGCGCGCGTCAGTTGCAGCTGACCTTTCTTCGCGTCTTTCCACGCGGCTTTCCGGCCTTCAGGGTCTTGGGGCAGGCTGGCACCGCCGGCGGTCAGCCAAAGCGCGTGTGCCACATCATTGGTCAGCCGCACCTCGGGGTCTGCCATGCGGGCCATGGCGGGTTCGGTAGTTGCATCGCTCATATTGATCTCCGATTCGGACAATTCAGGGGTTTGACCCGGTACTGTTAAACCAATGGAAACCGTCTGAACATGGCGCTGCGCAGGAACTTTGCCCAATGTCGCGGGATTACAGGATGAAATCGGTGGTGCTCAGGGTGTGGAACCCGCTGAGTTGCAGCTGAAAATCGGCTTTTGCGTTGCCATCGACATCGACCTCGATCAGCATCCGGTTGGATGGGGTGTCTTGCACCACCCGCACTTCACCGGCCTGACCGGAAAACCGACCCGTTGTCACCAGCACAAAGGCCTGATCGCCGGCCAGAGTGCTGTTGGCATCCAGGGCTTCCAGATCGATCTTGTCGCGGCCAGCGGTGAAATCGGTGATGGTGTCGCTTTTGCCGGGCTGGGTGGTGCTGTGGCGCAATTCCTTGAAGATGAAATGGTCGGCCCCGTCGCCCCCGGTCAGCAGATCACCACCGGTGCCGCCGATCAGGACATCCCTGCCGCCTTGCCCTTCCAGCCGGTCAATACCGCCACGCCCGACCAGACGGTCGTGCCCGGCGCCGCCGCTGAACCGGTTGCCGCCGCCGTTGCCGGACAGGGCGTCATTCAGTGCGGTGGCGACAAACTGTTCGATCCCCTCATAGGCATCTCCGGCGGCGACACCGGTGTTGCGGCCGGGATGCTTCAGATCCAGCACCACAGGGGAGAGCGCCCCAAGACTGGCAGCCTGTGCCGGTGTGGTGAACCGCACGGTGTCGAACCCGGCCCCGCCCATGATCCAGTCATCCCCGGCAGAGCCGAACATCAGGTCATTGCCCGATGCCCCGATCTGCAGATCGCTGCCACTGGTTCCCGCCAGCCGTACGCCCTTGCCATCCAGCAACCCAAGCTGACGCGACATCGCCACCAGCGCCGATGCCGGGAAATCGGCAAGGCTCAGCGGTGCCCCGGCCGAACTGACCAGCGTCAGCCGCTCAGACCCGAACTGCAGCACACAGCCATTGGCCGTTGCCACCAGCGTTGCCTGACCGGCGGAATAGAACAGCGGCCATGCCGACAGGTCCAACTGGTCAATTCCGGGCTGAAAATCCAGGATCGCATCGGCCTGGCCATCATAGGCCAGCACAAAGATATCGGCGCCCTGACCGCCGCTCATCTGATCCCGACCGGACCCGTCCAGCAGGATATCGGCACCACCCGCGCCAGACAGCTGATCGCTGCCGCCATTGCCCGCCAACAGATCATCGAGCCCCGCCCCGGTGATCTGTTCCCCGGCGCCATTGCCGGTCTGCATCAACCCCAGCGTTGCCAGATCAATGCGAAACTGGCAAATTCCCGCCTCGGTCTGCGAACTGGTGAAGATCTGAATCTCGGTGCCGACCACTGCCGCGGTGATCCCGGTCACATTGTCCAGCAGCATCGATGCGCTGTCCGCCACGGAGCCGACCAGCAGCAGCCGCCCGCCCGGCAACAGGCTAAACAGCGACAGTCCGTCATCCGCCCCTGCCACCAGCGCAAACACCCGGTCACCGGCGGTCACGCATTCCAGCACCGCTGCCCCGGCAAAGCGGGTATCGAGCCCGTCGATCACCTGATCCACCACCTGCATCGTGCCATCCTCGCGCAGCTTGACGACGCTGAGCGAGGATGACCCCGCCGAGGCCACCAGCAGATAGGTCTGGCCATCCACCGTCACCGCCTGCATTGCCGAGGGCGATGTCACCGCCAGGTTCTGCCGCGCATCCAGCGTATCGGACGCCACCAGCGTGCCATCCGCGCCGATGCGAAAGCTGGTCAGGCCGTTTTCACCCGCCGAGGCAGCCACCAGCAAACTGGCCACCCCGACCCGGGCCGACACCAGTGCCGACACATCGGCCAGATGCAGCGACGAGGTGTCTGCGACTCCGGTCCGCGCCAGCAGGGTCGAGGGCCCCGACACTTGCCATGCGGCGATCCCCGCCGAGCCGTTGACGCCGCCATAAACCCAGGTGCCAGCCGGCAATGTGACCGCCAGCATCGTCACCAGATCGCCGGTAAAGCCGGTGTTGCGGACAAAGATCGGGGTGCCGCCGGCGCTGCCGGACAGCGCGGTATCGGCCTCTGCCAGCATGCAGGCCAGCCGCGCTTGCGCCAATTGCAGGCTGCCGCCATTGAATGGCAGATTGGAATAGGACACCGAAGTGGTGGCATGGGCCGCCTGTGACTGAAACTGGGCCTGCCCGTCAGTTTGCAGGGAAAAGCTGGTCACACCGCCCAGCGCACCGCTGGCACTGTGCAGCAGAACGGTGCTGCCGGTGCTGATGACCTGCAGGTCGTAGATGCCCGAAAGATAGGCCATCGCACCGCCCGAAAGTGTGGCGACATGCTGCAATCCCGCCATCCCGTTCCCCAAAACCCGCGCCCCCACGCGTCAGGCAACGGTGGGTGGCAGGAGTGAACTGGGGTTGGCCCCAATGTGGCAAAGCAACGGCTTTTGGGAAGAATTGGCGGCAGTTATTCGCCGGTTGCACCGCCCGCAGCGGGCGGTGCCTGGGGTTCTTTATCAGACCGGACCAGATCAGGGTGCCGGTGCCGGTGCAGGTGCAGGTGCCGGTGCCGGTGCAGGTGCCGGTGCAGCGAAGCTGGCCAGATAGGCGGCGACATCATCGGCTTTCTTGACCAGTTTGAACGTCATCTTGCTTTTGGCACCCTCATCCCCAAGGTAGGTTTTCAGGAAGGCCGTCGGGTCCTGGATATAGGCGGACAATTGCGCCTCGTCCCAGACCAGACCTTTGGCACCGGCCGCAATCAACGCGTCACCATATTTGAATTCGGCAACGGTGCCGGCGGTGCGGCCGATGATGCCGTACAGGTTGGGGCCGACCTTGCCGCCCTTGACGATGACAGTGCCATCATCGGCGGTCATCGCATGGCACGCCTTGCACTTGCCGAACTCCTTGGCCCCGACTTCGGCGTCGCCGCCTGCCAGCGCCGGACCGGTAACCAGGGCAGTGGTCAGCGAAATGGTCACCGCCAAGGTCATGGTGGCGATCAGGGAAAGTCGGAACATCGGGCATCTCCTTTTGCGGCCTGTTGCACCGCCTGTATCTGCCAGCGTTCCGGGACAGTCAAACCCCAAGTCCGGGCGGCACTGTGACGCAGGGGCAGCGGGGTCGGGGGAATCAGCCATGAAACACCCTCTCGCCCAACCCCTCTCCGAAGGCGGAGAGGGGCGTGCGGACGGTGCCGTTGCGCCCCCCGTTTCTCTCTAAGGGATGCACACATCGTCAGGTTTGGTTTTCCCGGTGCGCTTGACGGGTTGAATGTTGCATGATTCGGTTGTCCTACCTTGAATGGAGGGCGGCT
>JAYTDA010000100.1:0-1816 GCA_043736155.1 Paracoccaceae bacterium
GGGCGACCATGTGCTGATCTCTTGCATCAGCGCTTGTGGGAAATGCGACTACTGCCGCCGTCAGATGTATTCGCATTGCACGACAGGCGGCTGGATTCTGGGCCACCGGATTGACGGCACGCAGGCAGAATACGTGCGCGCCCCGCATGCGGATTTCAGTCTGTATCACATCCCCAAAGGGGCCGACGAAGAGGCGCTGGTCATGTTAAGTGACATCCTGCCCACCGGGTTTGAATGCGGCGTGCTGAATGGCAAGGTAGCACCTGGCGGCGTTGTGGCGATTGTGGGGGCGGGGCCGATTGGACTGGCGGCGCTGCTGACCGCACAGTTCTATTCACCGGGGCAAATCATCATGATCGATCTGGACGATAACCGGCTCAAAGTCGCCCGGAAATTTGGCGCGACCGCGACGATCAACAGCGCGGATGGCAAGGCGGTCAAGGCGGTGATGAAACTGACCGAAAAGCGCGGGGCGGATTGCGTGATCGAGGCCGTGGGCATTCCCGCCACATTCGAGCTGTGCCAGCAACTGGTCGCCCCTGGTGGCATCGTGGCCAATATCGGAGTGCATGGCAAAAAGGTCGATCTGCACCTGGAAACCCTGTGGGACCGCAATATTGCGATCACTACCCGGCTGGTCGATACGGCGACAATCCCGATGCTGTTCAAGACCGTGGCCGCGAAAAAGATCGACCCTGCGCTGCTGATCACGCACCGCTTTACGCTGGACGATATCATGAAAGCCTATGAGACCTTTGGCAATGCGGCCAAAACCAAGGCGTTGAAGGTTATCATCTCAGCGTAGCAACGGGCCGTCATGATCCAGATAGGTCTTGTCAAAGTCGGCCAGCGTGACCAGCCCGTCGAAATCGTCAAAGGTCACGTGCCCCTTTTGAAAGGTGAGCAGCTCCATTTCCCGCAATTGCCGCAGGACCCGGTTCACATGTACTGCACTCAGCCCCAGCGCATCGGCCAGCATGTATTGTGACAGCGGGCAGTCGTAACCTTCGCGCGTGCCCAGCCCCACAAGTTTCAGCCGGGCGCCGAATTCCAGCAGATAATGCGCCGTGCGTTCCAGTGCGTTGCGCCGCCCGAGGCCGACCAGATGTTCGACCACCATTGCCTCGTCACGCGATGCGGCCCACAGAACTGCAGTCGCCAGCCGCGGCGTGCGGGCAAATGCGTCCAGCAGGTCGGTGATGATCACCTCAGAGGCCTCGACCATAGTGACCGGTTCGATATTGTGGTCAGCCGTGCGGAACAGCACCGACCGCAGGCCCAGAAAATCGCCGGGGATCTGGAAATCAACTATCTGCCGGGTGCCGTTGGCCAGCAGTTTATAGGAGCAGGCCCAACCCGAGGCCAGAATATAGGCAGCCTGATCAACCTGGCCTTGATGCACCAGATCGACACCGGCGACAAATTTGCGGCGCCGTTGATGCAGCTGGTCAAGCGTGGCCAGATCTTCGTCCGACAAGGCGACGAAGGCACCCAGTTTTCGGGCAAGGGGGCTGTCCTGGATCATGCGGCAAACTCGTCAAAAGGTTTGGGCCAAGCAATCCCGCGTGATACGACCCTTTTGGCAAAGGAAGTTCACTGTCCGGCTGATGTCGATCAGTTCATTCCGGATTAACTCTGTCAAACTGCAAAAGGTTCCCGGTCCATCGGCAAACCCTGTCGTGACCGACGGCAAAATCGGAAAGACATCCACAATGGCACAACTGAATGATATCTCTGGCACCGCCGCACTGGCAATATGTGAATCGCTGCTCTTGGCGCTGAATGACCGCAATATCCTGCCCGAGGCCGAGATTAT
>JAYTDA010000101.1:0-1626 GCA_043736155.1 Paracoccaceae bacterium
GCGCAGCTATGGTGCCGGCGAGGCCGTGGGTGACGGCCTGCTGGGCACCAAGATGACCGACGCGGGTGGCAGCATCCGGTTCGAGACGGTGATCGACCCTAGCCTCGATTGGCGCGTGGCCGAACATCTGGTGGCAGGCCAGCCCGTATTGCCTGGCACCGGATATGTGGAAATGGCTTATGCTGCTGCCTTGGCCGTGCTGGGCCAGACCACGTTTGAGGTGCAATCGCTGTCGCTGGCGGTGCCGATGGTGTTTACCAAGGGCCTGCCACGCCGGGTATCGGTGCAACTGGCCCCGGTGCACAATGGGTTCGAATTGTTGATTGAAAGCAGCGCTAACCCCGCCGAGGCCCCGCTGGAACATGCGCGCGCGCAGATCAGGGTATCCCGGTATGAGGACCGTGAACGCCCTGCAGGCCTGAGCGATGCCGCCCCAACTGCACTGGCCCCCCGGTCTGGCCACGCACCGCAAGAGGTGCTGATTGCCTTCGGGGCCCGTTGGAAGAATGTAGGCCGGGTGACGCTGGCGGGCGATGTAGCCGAGGGAGTGTTCACGCTGTCCCCGCTGTTTGCCAGCGATCTTGCCGATCATCCGCTGCATCCGGCACTGCTGGATATGGCGGCCACGGTGGGGCTGCATGTGTTGGCCGATGGCGGCGCGGGCGACGTTGTTTATGTGCCAATGTCGGTGGACCGGATCCGGGTGCTGCACCCGTTGCCGATGACTGTGGTGGCACGGGCGCGGCGCGTGGCGGGTGAGGCGGGCAAATTTGCCGCCTTCGATGTGGTGATCACCACACCAGACGGCATTGATCTGATGATCCTCGAACATCTGGCAATGCGGGCCGTACCAGGCGGGGCGCTGCAGGCCGAACCAACCGCCGCCAGCCTGACCGACCAGTTGCTGGGTACTGGCATTCGCGCAACAGAGGCGGGCGAATTGCTGGCCCGGGTCTTTGCCCATGGCGGGCGCGCGCTTGTGGCATCGCCGGTGTCACTGGACATGGTGCGTCTTGCGATGGCTGAGGGTGCCCGCGCCCCGGTGGCCGCCCAAAAACGCCCCCGCGGCGGGAGCGCCGCGATCGCCGACCCGGTCAGCGCCCGTGTGGCCGCAATCTGGGGCGAGATATTGGGAATTGACGCCGTGGGGGTGGAGGATGACTTTTTCGCGCTTGGCGGCCATTCGCTGAACGCGGTGCGGATGTTTGGCCGTATCCGCAAGGAATTTGGCCAAAACCTGCCGCTGGCGACGTTGTTCGAGGCGCCGACGGTCAAAGATCTGGCAGGGGTTTTGAAAGCGCGCGGTGTCAGCATTGTGGAACCCACCACCCCCGGCACGCCAGCGCCCCTGCAGGTTTTGGCAAAAACGGCCCCGCCTGCCGCCACAGGCAGCCCGCTGATCCTGACAGCAGCGCGTCAGATAGACATGACCGAAGCGCAGCGCGAGATTGCAACAGCGATCTTGATCAATCCCGAAAGCTCACTGTCCTACAATCTGTCGTTCAGTCTGCATATCAAGGGCAAACCCGACCGGGCCGCCCTGCAGACAGCCCTTGATGGGGTTATCGCCCGGCATGACAGCCTGCGCGCGGGGTTTGATGTTGAACACTTTACTCTGACGATCCG
>JAYTDA010000102.1:0-1803 GCA_043736155.1 Paracoccaceae bacterium
TCTGCGAAACGGGCGGCCAGATTCATCTCGGTCTGCAAGGCACCGGGCCACCATTCCGTCCTGCAGGATCATATCAACGCCTGACATGTTCAGTCAGCGCAGCTTGGCCAGACAGTCGTGCGCCTGAAATGCGGCGATCCCGGCATCTTTAGCCGGGGCGCGGAAGAGGCTGACGCGCTGACGCAGGCTGGCATATCCTTCACAACCTGATCGACAGGGGCCTTCGTCGTCATGGGTTTCTTCCTGCGCAATCACGCAAGACTGTCCCATAGGTGCTGATGGCGGACAGCGCATGGGATTGGCGTGGATCATTGCACGCGGACGCTGACCGAGACTGCGCATCCGGCCACGGAAACCTCGCCGCTGGCCGTGGCACCGCTGAACGGATCAATGGCGGCGACAGCGTAGAGCGTGGCGGTGAGCAAGGCCAGGTCGGGGTCCATGACCCGGAATTTCTCGCCGTCCCGAAGCCGAAAAGCCCCTGGAACAAGGGTCAGGCCATGTGCCCGCGACAGGGCGTCGTACACCTCGGGCGCCGCCGGAGTTGCAATGACGGCGAGACCTTCGGTAGGGGCAAGCGCGGGTGTCCGGGCGAGCACAAGGCCGGGGCCGCCGATGATCAGGGCGGATTGGGGCGTCACAAGCGGGCCGCTGACCTGCAAGATACGGGTCGCGGGCGGCCAGTTGTCGGGGTTGCGGGTCAGAAAGGCCGCAAAAGCGCGGCAGAACTGGAACACCAGCCCCGCGCGCGCGACGCTGTCGAAATCGCTGGTTGCAAGGTCAAGCGCCGTCATGGCCAGGGCGTGGCAGGCAGCTGGCTGCAAGGGCTGGACCGGCAGATTCAGGGCGAGCGCCTGCGGCGCCAGTGACGGCTCGCAAGACAGCGTGTCCGATTTGCCAAGAAAGCCGACAGCATGGGCGAGATCGGCTGCGCGCACCGGTGGTATGTCGGGATCGGGAGGGTGCAGGAAGTAGAGGCTGTCGCCGTGTTGGCCTCCGGGCAGGGTGATCGGACCGATGTGCAGGATCATCGGCATCACAGCCTGACCCCGCCGGATTTGTCGAACATGTCGAGCAGCGTGCGGATTTCGCGCTCAAGCCCGCCCGTGTCCTTGAATTCCAGATGTTTCACGGCTTTGTAGACCAATTCCACGGTGCGCAGAAGGTCGGCATCGGATTGGCCGGCAATCTTGGTGCCTTCGCGGAATTCCTTGTCGCCGATGGTGCGGGCTTCGGTGCGCCTGCCAGCCGGGCCGGCACCCACGGCGCTGGCGGGCATGATCCCGCCGCCAGGCACAAAAATGCCACCGTCCGACTTCTCGAATTCCGGGTTCAGTTTCGCGGAGTCGAACAATTCTCCCTTCAACGGGCCGCCCTTCGGATCACCGAGGATATTAGGCAGAGAAGCATCCTTCTGTTGCATCGCCAGCAACGCCAGTGGCGAGGTCGCCGACGCGATCGGTCGCCTGGCGGGTTCGGCCACCATCAGCAGCGCAAACAGCCTGCGCCCCAGCGGAGTTGACTCCGACGGCTTCAAGGCACCGGTCACCAGGCCGGAGACCTCGGCTGGAGAAAAGCCTTCGTCGATCAGTTTCGCGGTGATCTCGGGGTAGGTGCCAAGGTCAGGAATGATGATGTTGCCACGTGCGTCCGGGTTGGTCTTGCGGCCCGAGCCCTGCTGGGCATCGATTGTTTCGGGGCCAACCTCCACAGGAGCGGCACCACGATGCTTCATCTTGGTCTTGTCGTCGGGATTGGAATCGATCTTGTCAGGGGACTTGTTGCGCTGTTCGACGGCGCCCT
>JAYTDA010000103.1:0-5221 GCA_043736155.1 Paracoccaceae bacterium
CAGCTTGGTCTTGGCCCAGCGGTTGCCGTCGTCGATGTTCTTGAACGTCGCCCGGTAGACCTCCAGGATCGCCCGCAGGCCGCCCGGCGCTGCCGAGCAGCGCGCCCATTCGTCCACCGCCGTCTCGTCGATGGCCGACGGGTCGTAGGTCTCGTTCTTCATCCAGGTCGACCAGAACAGCTTCTCCCGGCCGGTGATAAGCAGTTCCGGGAAATCGCGGACGTGGAAGAAGTTGACGTGCCAGATCCAGCGGTTGGTCTGGACGTTCTCGGCCTTGAGATCGGACCAGGCTTCCAGGTTGAACCCCGGCAGCAGCATCTCCCCGAACGACAACTTGCGGACATTCTCGGGATGTTCGGCAGCGACAGCATAGGCGAAAGCCGCGCCCCAGTCCTCGCCGGCGATGTTGAAAGTCTGGTGTCCAAGCCGGTCGAGGAGTGCAACGATGTCGTCCGAGATCGTCTTCATGTCGTAGCCGTCGAAAGGGCGCTGGCTGTCGCCGAAGCCGCGCACATCAGGTACGATGACGGTGAAGTGCTTGCTGAGGAGCGGGATGACGCGGTGCCAGTAGTACCAGGTCTTCGGCACGCCATGCACCAGCACCAGCGGCTCGCCGCTGCCGGCCTTGACGTAGTGAAGCCGTACACCGTTGACGGTTTCCCGTCCGTGGTAGAGCGGCTTGCCTTCGTGGTCGACGACGTCCTTGGGTTCCATTTTTTCTCCTGGGTTGGAACGGTTTTAGCGATGCCAAGTCTGGTAGGGATGCCAAGTCTGGCGGGTGGCGGCGCCTACTTGAGGACGCCGTAGAGAATGACGGCGCCGAGCAGCAGGCCGAGGTAGAGCGGCAGCCCTTTCATCACCCGCAGGTCCCGCACCGAATGCTCACGCTGTCCGCTGACCGCGACGACGACGATGACGATCAGGCCGGTGACCATCAGGTGGGTCCAGGGGTTGACGTTCACCAGGTTCAACACGTTCGAAACCAGCGCCATGATCATGACGCCTATCCCGGTACCGACGATGGTGCCTTTGCCTCCGCTGAGCATGGCACCACCGACGACCACGGCCGCGATTGACTCGAGTTCGTAGCCGGCACCGAAATTCGGGTCCGCAGTGCTGAGTTGTGCCATGCCGAGGACACCGGCCAGACCGGCCAGGAGGCCGCTGATGACATAGACGGCCAGCCGGTAGGCCCGGACATTCACGCCTGAGGCATAGGCAGCCTCGTCGTTGCCGCCGACCGCATAGAGCGTGCGGCCGAACACTGTGCGGGCGAGGATCATCTGCCCGACCGCCAGCACGATGACGACAATGACGATCGGAACCGGGATGCCGAAGAGACGGCCATGCGCAAGGTACGAGAGTTGCGGCAGGTTCAGGATGATCGGCTGCGCCTGGGTCAGTTCGTAGCCGACGCCGCGCGCGATGGTGAAGGTGGCCAGCGTTGCGATGAAGGGCTGCAGTCCGGCCGTGACGACCCCGAGGCCGTTGATCGCGCCGAAGAACCCGCCGGCCAGAAGGCTGGCCAAAACCACCGCGAAAAGGCCTTGGTCGGCGAACCCGGCGCCTACGACCGCCGAGGCAGCCATCACGGTGCCGACCGACAGGTCGATTCCACCGCGCCCGGACAGGATCACCAGCGTCTGCCCGACCGCGATCAGGCCGAGCGGAGCACTGATCCGAAGCACGTTCGAGATGTTGGTGCCGGTCAGGAAGGCAGGCGACACGATGGTGCCGATGATTATGAGTGCAACGAGACCGGGGAGCATCCCGGTCGCCCAAAGCAACCGCTTCGCTGTGTCCAGCGATGAAGCCCTGGGCAGGGAGCCCTTGGTCGCGAGGGTCTGGACTTTGGCCATTTTCGGTTCCTCCGAGTGAGACTCGCGTGTCGGCATAAGAATGGATGGGCTTGGTTGCGGGAGCTGGGGGCTCAGGCAGCTTCTGCCGGATCGAGCATGGCGAGGTGCAGCACCTCCTGTTCGGTGGCGGTAGACGCATCGACGGTTCCGACCAGCCTGCCATTCCGCATCACCAGGATGCGCTGGCAGAGGCCGAGGACCTCGGGCAGTTCGGAAGAGATCATCAGGATCGCGGCACCGTTTTCGGCCATGCGCAGGATCTGCGCATAGATTTCGGACTTGGCCTGCACGTCGATGCCGCGCGTCGGCTCATCGAGAATGTAGACCCGGGGCTTGCCGGTCAACCAGCGCCCCAGAACGACCTTCTGCTGGTTGCCGCCGCTGAGGTTTCGGACTCGGACATCGACATTGGGTGCCTTCACCCCCGCCGCCGTCGCGACCTTTTGGCTGTAACTCTTGAGAGTTGCCTCACGGAAGAAGATGCCCTTGGCGAGTTCGAACAAGTGTGGCAGCACGATGTTGTCCGAAATGGTCCGATCCAGCACCAGCCCTTGCGATTTGCGCTCCTCTGGCACCAGAACGATCCCGGCGGCGATTGCGTCGGCCGGATTGTGGATAGTGACCTTGCGGCCATCGACCCAGACTTCGCCGCCGTCATGCGGGTCGATCCCGTAAATGGCGCGCGCCACTTCGGTGCGCCCGGCACCGACAAGGCCTGCGAGTCCGACGATTTCGCCGGCGCGAACCTCGAAGCTGATGTCGTGGAAGTCCGGCTGGCGCGTCAGTCCGGAAACCGCCAGCACGACCTTGCCTTCCGACCCGACGACATGGCGGTCGCCGAACAGGCGCTCGATCGGGCGCCCGACCATCATGCGCACAAGGTCCTTCTCGGTGACCTCGCCCATTGGGCGGCTCTCGACCAGACGTCCGTCGCGCAGAACCGTCACGTCTTCTGTGACGAGCGGCAGTTCACGCAGCCGGTGACTGACATAGACGAGGGCAGCGCCTTCGGCCTTCAGCCGGTTCAGCACGACGAACAGGTTATCGATTTCCGGATCGGTGAGCGCGGCGGTCGGTTCATCCAGGACAAACACGCGGCCCTTCAGGGCGATGCCGCGGGCGATCATCACCAGCTGCTGCACGGCGGGACCATGGCTGCCGAGCATAGACGCCGGGTCGACCTCCAGCCCGAGACCGTCGAGCAGCACTCTGGTTTCGTGGTAGAGACGCCGCAGATCGACGAACGGGCCGCGGTGCGGCAGATGGCCAAGGAAGATGTTTTCGGCGACCGAGCGATTGCCGGCAACCGAGATCTCCTGCGGTACCAGACTGATACCATGGCGATGTGCCTCGGCCGGCGAACGCAGCGTCACCGGGTGGCCGTCGACCAGAACCTCACCGTTGGAGGGCGAGAGCAGTCCGGACATGATCTTGACCAAGGTGGACTTGCCTGCGCCGTTCTCTCCAACCAGCGCATGGCCGCGCCCTGCGGTGATCTCGATGCTGACATCAGACAGCGCCTGGACCCCGGGAAAGCTGCGGCTGATGTTGCGCAGCGACAGGAGGGGCGTCACCCCTCCCGTGCTGCCGGTCGTTAAAGCCGGCGTGGCCATGATCAGCCCGGCCAGGTGTGCTGCAGCGCCTCGTCGGCGTTCTCGGGCGTGATCAGAGGCGGCTGACAGCGGGATCATCGCCCACTGGCACGGTGGTTTTCAGTGTCATGTCACGGGCGCGCTGGACGACCCAATCATCGTTCCGCTCGAGCAGCAACGCTCCGACCAGACGGACAACAGCTTCGTCGTTTGGAAAGATGCCGACGACCTCGGTGCGGCGGGTGATCTCGCCGGCGCAGCGCGCGACCATGCCGTTCGCCGGGGAAACGGTCCCCCGGATCGTTTTCTGATCCGTCTCACTTTGCTGCCGGTGCGGGGTGTGGCTGCGGTCATGCACAGGTGAGCGGTGTTTGCATTTGCAGACGCCCCGCCCGGTCATTCCAAACCGCGCCGCCAAAACCGATGCAGGCACGGCGCTGGCGTGGATCGCCGCCCGCACCTTCGGTGTCGTCGTCGCCTGCTTGTAAAGATGGATCAGCATGTCCGCACCCGCTCCGGGTGTCCCTCATAACCGATCTTGCCATGAAAAGGCAGATCGGCGCGGGGCTATGTAATCATCCGGGATCAAACACCTGCCTGATCTCGATGCCGCGTTCCTAGAGCGGATCCCCCGCATTCCTCAACGAAAACGGGCAGCGGCCCTACAAAATCACCGGCGGATGGTCTCAGGGCTGGTCCAAGATGAGGTGATCCCAGATCCCTGGACAGATTTTCGGCTGTTTCGAACTGCACTTTGCCCTTCTGATCGGTTTCGAGCTTGCTGCAGCAGCCGAGGCGGGCGGCTCTCACGCTATACGAGGCGTGTCCGCTACCCTGTGCCCCGAAATTGCAGCAGCGCCTCGGCGCGGTTCTGCGCTGTCGTCAGGGCCGCTCGGGGGGTCTTGGCACCGGCCAGCATGTCGTGGATCTCTTCGCCTGCGATGGCAATAAGGTCGGCGATGCCGGGAACCGGAGGGCGTGGCCACATCCGCAGGTACCCCCGCCGCGCCATGTCGTCCACGGCCGAGATCAGCGGCGACAATGCCGCCACCTCGGGATCGCGGCTGACGCTGGTCCTGGGACTGGCGAGGCTGCCGTTGGCGAGGTAGAGTTTCGCCGCCGAGGCGGTGGTGAAGGTCTGCAGCGCGCGCCAGACCTCACCAATGCGGTTGGCCGCGATGTTGGCCGGGATCGCCAGCGAATAGCCTCCCATCGGCACGATCGGCCGTCCCCCGGGGCCGGTCGGATGCGGGGCGTAACCGGTGGTGCGGTGCGCAGGCGAGGACTGGTCAGTCTCGTGGATCGGCGCCAGGATCGAGTGCGAATAAGCCATCGCCGCCCTCCCCTGCGCGTAGGTGCGCGCGCGGTCGTACCAGGTCATCCGCAGAATTCCGGGCGGCGAGACGGCCAATAGATCCATCAAGTACTCCGCCGTTCGTCGTGCCGCGTCGGACTGGAACATCGGCCGCATGTTCTCGGGCGCGATGCGCTCGGCGTCAAAGCCGTCGGGCGTGAGTCTCAGGTCGATGATGGGCTGCCCGAAGGCGCTCATGATCATCATGAAGGTGTGGCCGAGAGGGGTTCCGCGACCGCCGTTCCAGCCGATGCCGGCAAGGCCCGCCCTGGGGTTGTGCAAGGCGCGCGCGACAGCCAGCGTCTGTTCCACCGTTTGGGGTGGCGCCAGCCCGGCGGCGGCCAAGAGGTCGGTGCGGTAGACCAGGATTTCGCCGGACACCATGATAGGGACGCCGTACTGCACCCCCTGCCACG
>JAYTDA010000104.1:0-1902 GCA_043736155.1 Paracoccaceae bacterium
ATATGCCATTGGCTTACCTGCCCCATCTGCGCCTGAACTACCGCTTTGATGGCCCCGAGGGTGGCCCGGTTCTGGTGCTGACCCACGCGCTTGGCACCACCCTGACCATTTGGGACCACATCATCCCCTTGCTGCCCCCAACCCTGCGCATCCTGCGCAATGATCATCGCGGCCATGGTGGGTCTGACACCCCGCCGCCGCCCTATGCCATGGGTGCCCTGATCACCGACGCTGAACGCCTGCTCGATCATCTGGGTATCCGCGACTGCGTTTTTCTGGGCCTGTCGATGGGCGGCCTTGTGGCCCAAGGGCTTGCCGTCAAACGGCTGGACCTTGTGCGCGGGCTGGTCCTTTCGAACACCGCCGCCAAACTCGGCACCGAAAGCATCTGGCAAGACCGCATCGCACAGGTCCGCGCCGGTGGCCTTGCCGCCATCAAACGCGCCACGATGGAACGGATGTTTTCCCGCGCCTTCCGCGCCACGCCCGAATTCAGCCACTGGCAAAACCTGCTCCTGCACGGCAGCGAGGACGGCTACATCGGTTGCGCCGCAGCCATCGCTGGCACCGATTTCTACACCCCCACCGCCAGCCTGCGACTGCCTACCCTCGCCATCGCCGGATCAGAAGACGGGTCGGCCCCACCCGACCTCGTGCGAGAAACGGCGGACCTTATCCCCGGCAGCCGCTTCGCCCTGATCCGCGGCGGCGGCCATCTGCCCTTTGCCGAACGCCCGCAAGCCTATGCCGATGCGCTGGTCACTTTCCTGCAAGAAATCGCCCATCTTTCCTGACCCGGACGATTGACACCACCATGCCCCACATTAGGCTGCGCCACCAACCACAGGACACCCCGATGCCCGACCGCAGCCGCTTGGCCCTGACGTTTATCATCGCAACTGTGGTGCTTGATACCATCGGCATCGGCCTGATCTTTCCCGTCATGCCCGACCTTATGGCGCAGGTCACCCACGGCACCCTTAGCCAAGCGGCCAGATGGGGCGGCGTGCTGACCGCATCCTTTGCCGTGATGCAGTTTCTGGTTGGGCCCATCGTCGGCAACCTGTCCGACCGCTACGGCCGCCGCCCCATTCTGCTGACCTCACTGGTCGTGATGGTGCTGGATTACATCGTCATGGCCACCGCGCAGACGATCTGGCTGCTGCTCGCCGCCCGCATCGTGGCGGGTATCGCTGCGGCCACCCATTCCACCGCCTCAGCCTACATCGCCGATATCTCGGCTCCTGATGAACGGGCCAAGCGCTTTGGCCTGATCGGGGCCGCCTTTGGCATAGGCTTCGTCGCCGGCCCCATCATCGGCGGGCTGGTGGCGGGCATTGATCCGCGCGTGCCGTTCTGGGTGGCTGCCGTGCTTGCCGCCGCCAATCTGGCATTCGGCTTTCTGGTGCTGCCCGAAAGCCTCGCCCCTGAAAACCGCCGCCCGTTCAGCTTTGCCCGTGCCAACCCGCTGGCCTCTTTCGCTGCCATCAAACGCCTGCCCGGGCTGAACCGCCTCCTGCTCGTTAGCTTCATCTACGCGCTGACCTTCAACGTCTGGCCCGCAATCTGGTCCTACTACGGCAAAGCTGCCTTCGGCTGGAACGCCAGCTGGATCGGCTTTTCCCTCGCCGTGTTCGGCGTGTTTTCCGCCATCGTCTCCGCCACGCTGGTGGCCCCGATGATCCGCCGCTACGGCGAGCGTAAAACCGCCACCATCGGCATGGTGGTCGAGGTGGGAAGTTACGCCTTCTACGGCTTTGCCACATCCGGCATATTGGCACTGTGTTTCACACCTTGGGCGGCGTTTGGTGGTGTCACCGGGGCGGCCCTGCAAGCTATTTTAAGTCGTGCGACGCCCGAAGATCAGCAAGGCGAATTGCAGGGCATCAATTCATCCATCAA
>JAYTDA010000105.1:0-2301 GCA_043736155.1 Paracoccaceae bacterium
GTGTCAGTTGGTGTCCATCATGCGTTTTGCTGCGCCGGGCACGCCGTTCATGTGGTCTTGCATCATTTCGGCCTCTGTCACTCGGGCGTCGCCGTGAGCGTCCTACATCTGGAAGGTGCGCACGGTCATTGGCCGCGTATGGGCAGCATGCATCACTGCGAATTCTTCCAGCGACAATGCGCCGTTTGCATCGGTGTCACAGGTCTTGAGTTCGGCCTTGATCCCGGCGGTCATTTCCTTTGGGCTGAGCGTGCCATCCTTGTTGGTGTCGAAAGTCGCCATGTCATCGCTTTGGGTGCCACCCACAAGCAACTTGACAAACATAGGTGCGTCAAACACCGGGATAGAGTGTTTTGCAGTCTTATTTTCAGAGCACACATCCAGTAAATTTTGACCCATTTCACCAATGCGCGCAACGGGGGGATTTCACCGCAATTTTCGTCCGGGCTTGGCCATGCCACTTCTTCTGCTTGGGCGACAAACGCCATGAACGCGGACGCTGCGAACCCATCCGACCTGCGCAGGCGCCGCAATGGCCCTTGACTGTGAAACGGTGCATAGGGCGTTGAAGCGGTGGGCGGCGCGCTGTTCGTAGAACCTCTGAGCCTTATCGGAGTAAGGGTCGGTCGGCAGGCGTGCATCGCGTGCGCCAAGTCGGCACCGCCATCGCTGGCGGCATACGGGCGTTATCGGGGCCAAGCATCATCACCGCGCGCAAAGTCCAGGTCATGGCGTTAAATTGGCGATCTTCTAAGGCCAATCTGACGCCCTGCCCGCACCTGTCGCTGCCTAGTCAACCATGTGGCGCGTTACCATCTTGTGGGCATTCAGCTTGATGAAACTCTTGAAATCGACGTTGCAGACTGTGCAGACCGTGGCCGGGCGCTCGATCCTGGCGGCGTTCTTTGCTGCCATGGCTTCCTCGTCTTCCTTGATCCACCGAAACATCTGCGTGGTCAGCGAACTGTTCTTGGCCGATCCACCATCCGCGATGTCCCCATAATTCGATCGCAGCGGCAGACCCATCTCGCGGCAGATCTTCCATTCGTGACGGCGCATGTTGTCATGTTCGATCGGCACGCCCCAGACGACCGGCGATTTCATTTTCTGCGTGACCCCCGCATCACCTGCCTGGGTCTTGGGCAGAAAGGACGCGCCCCCCGCCCCGGCCTTTGCCGTCGCAAGGCGCAGGATTTCGGCGGCCGTCAGGTCCTTCATGGTTTTGGCCGCATCTCCGACACCCACCTTGGTCGCGGTGCGATAATCGTTGTCGAACCAGCCGGGCTTTTCGATCCACTGTCTGGCATGGCCTATCTCGTGCAAAAGCGTGATCCGGTTGTCGAGATCGGCCCGGGTGTTTCCACCGGAAGTGCCCTTCCACAGCTTGCTCATGACATCCATCGGCAGATGAAGGTTGTGGCTAGTATTCGCGATGATCATCAGCTTTGCATCAAGATCGACAAAGATCACCCCTTTTTTGTGGTCGCTCCCCTGCGCACTGCCAAAACACTGGAACCCACCGCTCATCCCGACGACATGAATCACCTGTTTGGACTCGTCAATGAACCGGAACAGGTCACGGGCAGTCCTTGACGGTGCCGACCAGATGCGCAACTTGCTCCAGACATCCTGGGTCTTTGCCACCGGATAACAGCCGGTGTAGCCAGAGTTTCGATGCACGGTCATGATATCATCGCGAAACTCGTTTTCGGCGTCTGCGCCGCCCCAGAATTTGAACGCCATGGCCGTAATCTCCAACCGGCCTGCCCCAAATGGCCTGCCGATTGACAAAAAGATCGCCTGATCGGGCCGCTGGGTCAAGTGTTTTGCCCTGCACGTGTCGCCCGCGGTCTGTGGACCGCTGAAATGATGGCTGATCAGGCCGTAAAACGGCCCCGTCCAAGCCCGCCAAGGGCGTTTTTCTGCGCGGCGGAAGGACCTGTCGTGCTGCTCTTGTTCGGTTCGGGTCCGGATCGTGGTCACCTGCATAGCGGTGGCGCGGGCAGGCGCTGGATGGCGGCAAAAATAGCGTGCATCATCGGGCCGGTGACGGCAACTTCGGCCAGTTGAACGGCGATGGCGCGGGCATGGCGCACGACGCCGGCCCCGATCTTGATCAGGCTTTATTTCAGGCTGGTCAGCGACCAGTCGGCCATCGCCTCGGGCAGCCCGATGCGCGCGCTGGCGGTCGTTGCCGACCGGCTGGGGCGCGGGCCGGATGCAAACCCGCTGCCTTTGACCGGCCCGTCAGAGGTGCGCGGGACAACACCAGCCTTCAACCGGATCTAAGACCGGCTGACC
>JAYTDA010000106.1:0-1652 GCA_043736155.1 Paracoccaceae bacterium
GCAGCTGCATACCGAATATGGGGCCGTTCTGCGTGACAGCGACCTGACCCAGCGCTGTCGGATCATCGCCTATGCGGCACCAGATCTGAGCCCACAAGAACAAACCCTGCTTCAATTCGGGTTCAACGACGATATCGGCCTGACCGCACAACTGACCGCGCCCGACCCCGCCGACACACAAGCCGCCATCACCGAAATCACCGCCCTCAAACCCCTGCTCGCCACCCATCTGCCGCTCTGGTGGCAGGAGTTGCAGGCGCTGCTCGACACCATCATTCTGGCCACCACAACCGACACCGGCCAGAGCTTTGCCGGGGCCTCGGCCTTTGATGTCTGGGGCGCGATCCTGATCAACCCGGCATATCGGCGCGACCGGCTGCACCTGGCGCTGACCATGGTGCATGAAAGTTCGCATCTGAAACTGTTCCACGCCTATCTGGACGACGACATCGTTCTGAACCCTCCCGATCAGACCTTTTCCAGCCCGCTGCGCCGCACACCCCGGCCCATGAACGGGCTTTATCACGCGGCCTTTGTGCTGGCGCGGATGGCGCTGTTTATCGCCGATATCGGCCGGGTCAAAGCGGGCGAACGGATGTTCGGGCCGGGCGCTGACCGGGCCTTGAAAGGTGAACTTGCCCGCGCCATCACCAGCTTTGACAGCGCCCAAGCGATCATTGCCGCACAGGGGCAGCTGACCGCCAAAGGCCGGCAGATGATGGCCGAGGCTGCCTCCGGGATTGACCAATGCCGGGTCCTGCCATGGCCGGCCTGACCGCCCTGCAATGGCTGCAGGCCGGATTGGCCAAGGCGGCAGACCGTCCGCTGGTCCAGTATCGTGGCACATGGCACAGCGGGGCCGAGGTGCATGCCGGAGCCATGGGCTATGCCGCCCAGATGCAGGCCGCCGGGCTGAGTTCAGGGCAATGCGTCTGGATCATCGTCACCGATAATCTGACGGCGATGCAGATGCAGCTCGGGGCATGGTTGCTCGGGGCCACGAGCCTGCTTCTCGACTTTCGGACTACTGCGCACCGCTTTGCGCAGACGCAAGGGCAGTTGGTCCCGGACCTCGTGGTCAGCACCCGGCGGGTCGCGGCGGCTCAGGCGCTCAACCCCATTCTGCTCACGGCAGATCCGACGCAACAGTTCACCCCCACACCTGCGTCCGCAGATCAGACCGCCGATTACTTCGCCACCTCCGGCAGTACCGGCCTGCCAAAACTGACCCCGACACCGCAACACCGGCTGGGCCTGCGGATCGGGGAAATGATCGACAGCACGGACCGGGGCGCATGGGGGGTGGCGCTGTCGGCGCTGTCGGTCGCCTATCCGGCCAGCCGGGCGATCTGGCTGCGCAATCTGGCGGCGGGGGTGCCGATCTTTGCACTGGACTTGCTGCACAGCCTGACCGACCTTGATGCAGCCCTGCTGCAGCCTGATGTCGATGAATGCACCCTGCCCCCGGCAGTGATCCGCAGGCTGGCGCATCTGCCACAAGGCCCGGTGCCGCGCTATCCGCAGCTCAAAAAGCTGCAATCGGTCGGTGGCCCGGCGTTGGCCGCCGATAAACTCCTGACGGTGCGGCACCTGACGCCCGCCTATCTGATGACCTATAGTTCCACCGAATGCGGTGTGATCAGCCGGATTAC
>JAYTDA010000107.1:0-3516 GCA_043736155.1 Paracoccaceae bacterium
CACCACGATGATCTATGTGACGCATGATCAGCTCGAGGCGCTGTCGATGGCCGATATGATCGCGGTGATGCATGACGGCGAATTGCAGCAATGGGGCACGCCAAGCGAGATTTACAACCGGCCGGTCAACGCCTGGGTTGCCGGGTTCGTCGGCGAACCTGCGATGAATTTCCTGTCGGCGGAACTGCGCAGCGACGGCGGCACCACCGTGTTGACCCATCCGAATTTCAGCATTCCGCTGCTGCCGCATCAGGTGGCTCTGGTCAATGGGTCGGCCAGCCGCGAGGTCCGGATGGGGGTGCGCCCCGACGCGTTGAGCATTTCGACCACGCGCCCCGAAGGCCCGGCGATCGAGGGAAAGATTTACGTGACCGAGTTGCTGGGCGGCGACATGCTGGTCGATGTGCAGCTTGCCGATGCCCGGATCCGGATCAAGACCCATACCGAGTTTGCCGGCGTCGCCGATGATCCGTGCTACATGACGGTGAACCGCGACAAATGGCATCTGTTCGACATCGAAGACGGCCATGCTTATTTCTGAGACCATCCCGGCGCATAGTCTGGCCTATGATCAGGCGCTTGATGCTTTCATTGCCAGCCATGGCATTGGCGACGTGCCGGGGATTTATCATGCCGTGCGCAAACTGGCGTATTTCTCCAGCGGCGAGCGATCCTCTGAAGCAGTGATGCGCAGCGGGCGCGGGGCCTGTACCGCCAAACATATCTTGTTGCGTGACCTGTTGCGACGGCATGGCGAGAACGCAGAGGTGGAACTGGTAGCTGGCGATTTTGCCGCCGGGTTGCCGCTGGCTCCTACGATGCCCCTGCCGCTCTGCGAGATGATCCGCGCCGCCGGGGTGCCGGATTTTCATTGCTATGTCGTTTGGCAAGGCCCGGACCACGAGGTCCGGCTGGATGCCACATGGCCTGATGCGTTGGCACACCACGGCTTTCCGGTAAATGCCGGATGGGCTGGCCGCGGCGACACCCGCCTTGCCATCTCGCCCGACGGGGCCCCGCTGCGCGCCGAGGATGTGATCACCGCCAAGGCCCGGCTTTTGGCGGGTCTGACCGCCGATCAGGCGGCAAAACGACGGCTGTTCCTGCAATTGCTCTCGGACTGGATCGCGACGCTACATTAAGGGGGGACGACCAAAATGGCCAAGACACGCGCCTTTGTCGGGATTGATGCCGGAACCACTGGCTGCGCCGTGATGATCTTTGACGAAACCGGGGTTGCCCTGGGCAAAGGCTATCAGGAATACCCCTGCACCTCACCCCGTCCCGGCTGGAACGAACAGGATCTGGAAGACGTCTGGGCCGGCATTTGTGCCGCCTCGCAACAGGCGGTCAAACAAGCCGCCCTGCCCGCCGATGCCTATGCCTCGATCGGTTTTTCCAGCCAGCGCGGGACATTCGCCTTGCTCGATGCCGACAAGAAACCGCTGGCCAATTCGATTGTCTGGAATTGCGGCCGGGCGGTTGCCTATCAGGCGATCATCGCCGAACAAATCTCTGCCGAGGACTATCAGACCCACACCGGCATGCAGCTCAGCCCGCTGTGGACGGCGGCCAAAATCGCCTGGCTGCGCGACAACGAGCCTGAATTGTTCGGCAAGGCCCGCTGGTTCGCCAATGGGCAGGAATATTTCCTGCACCGGCTGGGGGCCGAGGAATGGGTGACCGATCCGGCATCTTTGACCCTGAACGGCATGATGGATATCGCCAAGCTGGATTGGAGCGACCGTATCCTTGGCATCATCGGTATCGGGCGGGATCGGTTGCCGCCCGTCGGCATTCCGTCGGGCATTGCAGGAAAGCTGTCGGTGCAGGCGGCGATGGACACCGGCTTGCCTGCGGGCACCGTGCTGTGCCGGGGTGCTGGCGATCAGCAATGCGCCGCCATCGGTGCAGGCGTGATCAAGCAGGGTATGGCCGAGTTTACCGTCGGCACCTCGGGCGTGATGGTCGCACATCTGGACAGCGTTAGCCGGATCAAGGGCCGCAACCTGTGGTGGGGCGGCCATGCGGTGCCGGGTGCCTGGGATATCGAAGGCGGCGCCTTCAGCCTTGGCGCCTGCCTGAAATGGTGGCGCAACCATCTGGGGCGCAACGAAACTGACGAATCTGTGCGGCGCAATTGCAGCCCCTATACCGTCATGGTCGAGGCTGCCGCCACCTCGAAACCCGGCGCGAACGGCGTGCTGTTTCATTCCTTCATGGCCAGTCAGGTGACGCCCTATTATGACGCCGCCTCGCGCGGCGGCTTTCTCGGCCTAGGACTGTATCACGAGCGGTCGGATCTGATCCGCGCCCTGCTCGAAGGCTGCGCGCATGAGATGCGGATGGTGGTCGGCGCGTTCGACAGCGACATCGACGGCGGCATCACCGATTTCCGACTGACCGGGGGCGGCACGAAATCCGACGGTTTTGTGCAGATCATGACCGATATCATCGGCAAACCGACCCGGGTGACGCGTGAACGCGAATGCACGGTGCTGGGGGCTGCCATTCTGGGCGCTTACGGCTCGGGTGCCTTTGCCAGTATCGAAGAGGCGGTGGGCGCGATGGTCAAGGTGGAGGGCGAGTTCGAGCCGAACCCCGCCCTGACCGATCTCTATGGCGAACAACACCAGATCTACCGCGACTTCTATGAGGCCATGGCCAATGCCGGGGCCTACCAAAAACTCGCCGCCTTTGCGGCCAAGCATTACTGAAAAGGGAGGATCAACCATGCCGATACCCGGTATTCGCGGAATGGAGCATGTCGGCATCACGGTGCCCGACATCAATCAGGCCTGCGATTTCTTTACCCGCATTCTGGGGGCCGAAGTACTGTTCACCGCCGCCACCGATTTCAAGGGCGAAGGCGACTGGATGCTTGAACACCTGAACGTGCATCCGCGGGCGGAAATCAAGGAATTCCGCTATGTCCGCCTTGGCAATGGCACCAATCTTGAGGTGTTCCAGTTCACCGCCCCCGACCAGAACATCGATGGCCCGCTGAAAAACAGCGATATCGGCGGCCATCATATGGCGTTTTACGTCGATGACATGGCAGCGGCGATCCAGTTCCTGAAGGATAACGATGTCAAGGTACTGGGCGAGCCGACGTCCTATACCGACGGGCCGAACCTTGGCCTGACCTGGTGCTATTTCATGGCGCCCTGGGGGTTGCAGCTGGAAATCGTCTCCGCCCCCAAGGCCACCACCTTTGACAATGAAGCCAAAGCCGCCGGTCGCCGCCGGCTGTTCGATCCGTCGCGCGCGTCCGAAACCCTGATCTGACACTGCGCCCGCCGGACCATCCGGCGCGCGTGCCTCCAAAAGGATAGTCCCATGCCCCTCGTCTCGATGGCCCCGATGCTGCGCCATGCCCGCGCCAACCATTACGGCATCGCCGCCTATAACATGATCGACTATAACAGTGCGCGCGCCGTGATCGACGGGGCCACCGCCTTGCAGGCCCCTGTTATCGTGCAGGTGTCGGTCAAGACGGTCAAACATTGGGGCTAC
>JAYTDA010000108.1:0-4860 GCA_043736155.1 Paracoccaceae bacterium
CGCCATCGCCGCCATCATGCCGACGAGGTAAGATCCCTGATCTTCGGTAAAGACGATGGATGCCACGTTGGGCTGATCGACCACCATGTCGATGATGGCAAATTTGGTATCCGGATAGTCGGGGGCAACCTGGTTGAGAATGTCGCCAAAGGCAAAGCCGGTCATCACCACCGGGTTGAACCCGGCTTCGGCCAGGGTGCGCAGAGCCTGTTCGCGCTGTGCTTCCGACTGCATCTCCAGGTCTTTGAAGGTGCCGCCGGTTTCGGTGGCCCAGCGGGTTGCGCCGTTGAACGCCGCTTCGTTGAAGCTCTTGTCGAATTTGCCGCCAAGATCGAAGATGATGGCGGGGTCTGCGGCGGCAGCACCGGCCATCAGCGCCAGCGCGGCGGATGCGCCCAGAAATTTGTGAATAAGGGTCATGAAACTCTCCCGGTTGGTCATTAGGGCTGCCGTGTTGGTCCGGCAGCCCGGTGGCAGTCAGATCTCTGTCGGATCATGGCTGATTAAGGCTGCAGCGGTGCAAGTGGTCAATAGCTATTTGCGGCGGGTGATGCCGAGTTTTGACCCTTCGATCAAATATCGGGCCTGTGGTCCGCTGAAAGATCGCGCCGCAACACCAAAGCATCGACCGGGGCGGCGATGGCGTAGCGGTAATAGCCGCGGCGGGTGCCAACCAGCCGATAACCCGCGCTGTCATACAGCGCCCGCGCTGCGGCATTATCGGCGGCGACTTCCAGAAACACCGCAGCGGCGCTCCCGGCCAATTGAGCGTGAACCAGGGCAGTCAACCGCTGCGCCACCCCCTGACGGCGGCGGTCAGGGTGCACCGCCAGCGTCAGAATTTCGGCCTCACCGGCAACCAGCCGCACCAGCAGCAGCGCTTGCGCCTCGGTCAGGCAGATCACCAGCGGGTCGGCCACCAGTGTGGCGAAGGCAGCGGCAGACCAGGGCGGCGGCGTGGTGAAACAGGCCCGGTGCAGCGCCGCCATCTGGTCGGGTGTCATGGCAGCATGACCGGAGGCGGGTCGGATGGGGGTGCGGCATCCGGCGCGCGCAAGTAAAGGGGTGTGGGCCGGGGCTGGTTGGTGCCGGACATTGCTCTGGCAATGTGGCCGACGGCGATAATCCTGCCGATCGGTTCCGGTCGGGCGGTCCAAAGATCGGGGCGATCCTCTGGTGGTTCAGGCCAGTCGCCGACTGGAATGCCTGCTCCGACGGCGGGCCAGAAGCCGAGCGATCCTGCTTCCGCGATATAAGGGTCTCCCACCGGGGCTTCCGACAGGTAATCCTGCAGGTAGAAGCTGCCTCGTGGTCCTTTCAAGGCAACTCTGATGGGCCCTACCATGTGGAAAGCCAGGGCCCTGAGCCCCGAAACCCCAATTGACGCGATTCCCAGGCCCAGCGCCAGACCCCGCGCCGCCGCCACCGAAATCCGCACTCCGGTGAAATTGCCGGGGCCGATACCAACCCCCAGCAGCGCCAGGTCGCGCCAGGTCGCACCGAATTCGGCCATGACCTCTTCCAGCATTGGCATCAGACGTTCGGCCTGCCCTTTGTCCATCAGCTCGACCCGTGCCGTCAGAACCCTGTCGCCAGACAGCACAGCGGCGGCACAATGTGCCGCCGCTGTGTCGAATGCCAGTGTCAGATCAGGCGGCAACCGGCCGCACCTCGATCACTTCAGGGATATAGTGGCGCAGCAGGTTTTCGATGCCCATTTTCAGCGTCAGCGTGCTGGAAGGACACCCGGCACAGGCGCCTTGCATATGCAAGTAAACCACACCCCGGTCAAAGCCGTGAAAGGTGATGTCGCCGCCATCCTGGGCCACGGCGGGGCGGACCCTTGTATCCAGCAACTCCTTGATCTGCTGCACGATTGCGCCATCTTCACCGGAATGTTCGGCATGGCCCGAGGCCGCCTGTTCGCCCTCCAGCACCGGGGCGCCAGACTGGAAATGCTCCATGATTGCACCCAGAATACCGGGTTTCACATGTTCCCAGGCGCTGGCATCGGCCTTGGTGACGGTCACGAAATCAGTGCCGAAAAACACGCCGGTGACTCCGCCAGCGGCAAAGATCCGGCGCGCCAGCGGCGATGTCTGCGCCGCCTCGGCGTTGGGAAAGTCGGCGGTGCCAAGCTCCAGCACGGTCTGGTCGGGCAGGAATTTCAGGGTGGCAGGATTCGGGGTGGATTCGGTCTGGATGAACATCGGTGCCTCCAAGCTACCAGGGGGATATGCGCCCGGGAACGCCGCGCGTCAAGGTTTGGAACGATTCTAATCCGGCGAGTGCTCAGCGCTGCCGCAGCCGGTCGCGCAATTGGGTCAGGGCGGTGCGCATCGTGTCGATTGCTGCGGGATCAAGCCCGGTCTGCGCGACAAAGCACGCGGGGACATCGTCCACTTCCGCCACCAGCGCTGCGCCCGCTTGCGTCAATTGGACCAGAACCTGCCGTTCATCGGCCCGGTTGCGGCTCCGCACCACCCAACCTGCCGCTTCCATCCGCTTGACCATCGGTGTCAGGGTATTGCTGTCCAGCATCAGTTGGGCACCGATCTGGCCAAGACTTTGGCCCTGCTGATCCGCTTCGGTGCCGGATGCCAACGCCGACAACACCAGATATTGCGGATAGGTCAGGCCAAGCGGTGCCAACAAGGGCGTATAGGCCGCCTGCATCGCATGCGCTGCGGAATAAAGCGAAAAACACAGC
Organism: Paracoccaceae bacterium; assembly: GCA_043736155.1. Lineage (GTDB taxonomy): Bacteria > Pseudomonadota > Alphaproteobacteria > Rhodobacterales > Rhodobacteraceae > JANNRR01. The sequence continues at coordinate 2,711 of JAYTDA010000108.1, forward strand.
ATCTGGCTGGGGGCGAGGGTCATGGCCTGAAGTACCGCGCACACGATGAAAACGCAAGCGATTGACTCATCCGCTGATTCGATCGATAACGCACACGATTAAATCGCAAACGAGAGGATAGACCCTTGACCATCACCCCCGGATACTGGACCGAAGCCACTGCCACCGGCGGTGGCCGCAACGGCGTGGCCAGCCTTGCCTCTGGCATGCTGACCATCACCCATGTCTCGCCCAAGGAATTTGGCGGTTCCGGCAAAGGCCACAACCCCGAAGAGCTGTTCGCCCTTGGCTGGTCAGCCTGTTACCTTGGCGCCATGCACTTTGCTGCGAATGCAGAGAAACTGGGCACCATCCCGGAAAACGCCACCGTCACCGCCAAGATCGGCATCGGTGGCCGCAGCGAAGGCGGGTTCGGGCTGCAAGCGGTTCTGACCGTTTCAATGCCGGGCCTTGACCGTGCCACCGCCGAAAAGATTGCCGAACGCGGCCATTTCATCTGCCCCTACAGCCATGCAACCAAAGGCAATATCGAGGTAGAGACGGTCATCGTCTGATTTCGAGCCGGGGCGGCGGGGGAAGGAGTTCGGGAAACCGACCACCCCCCAAAACCCCACGCCGCCCCTGACTTGATCAGGGGCCTCGGGTCTCCGAGGACGGCCGGTGAGATTTTAGGCCCCGGCTTAGAGACTCGGGGCCCCGGCTTTCGCCGGGGCGGCGCGGGAAGAGGTGGTTGACCGGGTGCCAATTCCCCGCCGGTGCCAGCCCTACAGCCGCACCAGCTTTTCATACCCCAAAGCGATGTCCTTCGTCAGCGCGCCGACCTCGAAATTATAGTCGCCGATCGACCCGACCGGCGTCACTTCAGCGGCGGTGCCGGTCAGCCAGCACTGCTCAAACCCTTCAAGTTCACCCGGCATGATATGGCGTTCATGCACCTTGACCTGGCGCTCGCGCAGCATCCCCACCACGGTTTGCCGGGTCAGCCCGTTCAGAAAACAATCCGGCAGCGGGGTGTGCACTTCGCCATCCTTGACAAAGAATATATTCGCCCCGGTCGCCTCGGCGACATAGCCGCGATAGTCGAACATCATCGCGTCGGAACAGCCTTTGGCCTCTGCCGCATGTTTCGACATCGTGCAGATCATGTAAAGGCCGGCAGCTTTGGCGTGGCAAGGGATGGTTTCGGGGCTGGGGCGTTTCCACTTGGCGATATCCAGCTTGGCACCCTTCATCTTGGCGTCGCCGTAATAGGCGCCCCATTCCCACGCCGCCACCGCCAGCCGTACCGGGTTGAGGTTGGAGGCGACCCCCATCATTTCCCCCACCCCGCGCCAGGCGATGGCGCGGACATAGGCATCGGTAAAGCCATTGGCGGCCAGCACCGCATATTTTGCCGCTTCGATCTCATCGACCGAATAGGGTATCTCCATATCCAGCATCCGGCCCGAGGCGATCAACCGTTCGGAATGAGCGCGGCCCTTGAATATCTTGCCGTTGTAGCAGCGTTCGCCCTCGAATACCGCGCTGGCATAATGCATTGCATGGGTCAGGATATGCACATTGGCCGACCGCCAGTCGGTCAGTTTGCCATCCATCCAGATCTTGCCGTCGCGGTCATCATAAGAACCGGCCATCGTCATTCTCCTGTGCCACCGGGGCGAAATTTGCACTTGTTGCGCGCAATAGGTCCGATTCGGACATATTGTTGCGCGAAACCTGCAAATCGCTAACAATTGATTCTTGGAAAGTCAACAAGGCTGACATAAAATACAGCATGTGTCAGGCGCATGTGGCCTGTACCATGATCCGGGGGTTTTGCGATGGCAGAGGGCGGAAGCGGTGCCACAGGTGGCGAGAACCTGCTGTTTCTGACCGATGAACAGCTGCGCAAGGGGATCGAGGCGATGTTCTTTGCCTATCGCGGCTTTACCGCTGACCCGGACCGGATACTGGCCACCCACGAATATGGCCGGGCCCACCACCGCGCCGTGCATTTCATCCACCGCAGCCCGGGCACCACTGTCAACAACCTGCTGACAACGCTTGGCGTTACCAAACAGTCGCTGAACCGGGTGCTCCGGTTGTTGATCGAAGATGGTCTGGTGGAAAGCCGGGTCGGCAAGACCGACAAACGCGAACGCCACCTGTTT
>JAYTDA010000109.1:0-19894 GCA_043736155.1 Paracoccaceae bacterium
GGGGGCGCGAAGCCCCCCCGGCTTTGGTCAGCAGATCCCCCGGGCCCCGGTCTGGCACAGACATTCCACCGGTTCGGAATGATCTTTCTGCACCTCTGCACCGGCGGCAAAGCCATCGATCCGCTTTGCCAGATCAAGATCCAGCGCCGACAACCCGTGGCAGTCATGGGTGGTCAGCGTCACATCGACCACATTATAGACATTGCGCCATTCCGGGTGGTGGTTCGCCTTTTCCGCCGCCAGCGCCACCCGCGCCATGAAGGCCCAGGCTTCGGAAAAATTCCGGAATTTCAGGATTTTGCGAATGGCGTCGCGGTCTGCCACCGCCCCCCATCCGGTTTGCCCAAGGGCAGGCAAGGCGGCGCGGCGTTCGGCTTCGGTCAACAGGGTGGCCATTTTCATCCCTTTCCGGTGGCGGCATCATTGGCTGCATTGGCGCGGTGCAGTGCCGGGCGTTCACTGATCCGCGCCCAGTACTCCTCGAACGCCGGGCGCTTTTCGATGGTGCCGAACCGCATGCCCCAGCCGATCTGCGACCCGGTGGCGACATCTGCGGCGGAAAAGCTCGGCCCCGCCAGATAGGGCTTCGCCGTCAGCGCCTGTTCCAGCACATCCAGCGTGGTTTTCAGATCGCGGTAGCCAACCCGCCCCCGCATCCCATCCGGCAGCTGTACCCCCAGCGAGGCATTGATGATGACCGCCTCCAGTGGCCCGGCGCCAAAGAACAGCCAGCGGTAATAGGACGACCGGTCCTCGGGCACCAGCCCCGCCTTCGGAAAAGCATCCGCCATATAAGCGCAGATCGCGGCATATTCCGTCACCACCCGTGCGCCATGGTGCAGCGCCGGTACCTTGCCCATCGGGTTGATCGCCAGATAGGCGGGTGCCTTCATCGTGGTGGCATAGTCGAGAAAGACCAGATCATAGGGTTCCCCCACCTCTTCCAGCATCCAGTGGGCAATGCGGCCCCGCGACATCGGGTTGGAATACAGCGTCAGTCCGGCCATTCGGGTGCTCCTTTTGCGATTCTGGAAGCTTGCGGCAAATTACCGCTGGATGCAGCCCGGCGATACTGCCATTCGAAGGCGGCACAACGAAGTGAAACCTGCCACTTTGCCCAAAAGGACGACGGCCCGCATGACAGACTGGAGCATCCGTGACGCCCGGAGCTTTCTGCTGGCACAGGGTTTTGGCCGCTGCACCACCACGCCCTTGCAGGGTGGCATGTGGAACGATGTGTTTCAGATCGAAACCGGCGCTGGTCAACGCCTGACCCTGAAACATTATCGCCCGGTCCTGCCGGTGACCCTGTTCCCCAACCTGCCGCAAGATGAGGCCTTGGCGCTGCAACGGTTGGCGGGGCTGCAGGTGGCACCGGATTTCGTGCAGCTGTGGCCGGATGCCGGGGTGCTGATCTACCGCCATGTCGACGGGGCAGAGTGGCACGGCGATTTTGGGGCTGTGGCGCGGCTTTTGCTGCGCAAGGAGGCGGCGGACCCGGTGGGCTTTCGGCTGCTGCCGACCAGTGGCCCGGCGATACTGGCCGATGCCGATCGGCTGTTTGCCCAGTGCAGCGCCGATGCCCTGACCGATCACTGGCGGCACCTGCGCCCCGATGCCGCGGCGCTGCCGCCCCCGGCTCAGCTGTCGCTGGTGCATACCGATCTGGGGGGGGGAAACCTGATCGGTGCCGGTGACGCGTTGCGGCTGATCGACTGGCAATGCCCCGGTGCCGGGGATATCGCCGAAGATGTCGCCAGTTTCCTGTCGCCCGCCGTGGCCATCATCAACCACCGCCCGGTGCCGCAGGCCTCTGACCGCGCCCGGTTTTTCGCGGCGCTGAACCGGCCAGACATTGCTGCCCGCCACCGGGCGCTGGAACCCTGCTTTGCCTGGCGCATGGCGGCCTATTGCTGCCTGCGCCACCAAACCGCGCCGAACCCGGACATTCGCGCCCTGTATGCCCGGGCGCTGATGGCGGAGGCGGTGGGGTTTCAGGCCCCGGTCTGACCAGGATTGCGCCGCAGGATATAGATATCCATGATCCAGCCATGCGCCGCCCGCGCCACTGCCCGCGCCGCCACGATCTGCGGCCCGACCTCTGCCAGCGGCCCCGCCATCAGCAACTGCTCCGCCATCCCCAGATAGGCACCCCAATGGATGGTGACACCGGCAGGGGGTACCGACTGAAAGCTGCAGTCGCCGTCCAGCAGCACCGCCACTGTGTCTATTCCGGCGGGAAAGCCATGGTCGCGCAACTTGCGCCCGGTGGTGACGGCAAAGGCTTCGCCCAGCTCATTCAGCGGCATCGCATGGGCGGCGGTCAGCAGTTGCAGCGAGGTGATCCCTGGCACCACAGTCACCCTCACCGGCAACCGCGCGGCAATGCGCAGGGTGCTGTCATACAGCGACGGATCGCCCCAGACCAGCAGCGCCACGGTGCCGAGACCCCCCGGCAGATGCCGGGTGATCGTCGCTTGCCAGACCTGCGCAATGGCATCGTGCCAGTCGCTCACCCGGTCCAGATAATCCGCAACCGCCGGATCGCGGACCGGCAGATCAAACCCGGCAACCTGTGCGCCGCTGGTCAGAAACCGGGCACAGATCGCCCGGCGCAGGTCTGCCAGATCGGCCTTGCCTGTGCCCTTTTCCGGGATCAGCACCAGATCGGCCCGGTTCAACGCCTTGATTGCAGCACCGGTCAGGTGGTCGGGATCACCGGTGCCGATGCCAATGAGCAGCAGATCGGTCATCTGCGCCGCCACCCCGGCATTCTGTCCCAGATCGCCGCAGCCACCAGCCCCAGAACCGCCCAGACCGCCATTCCCACCCCCAAAGTGCGGCTGGCAAAAAGCGCCGCCAGTTCCGGCGGCACCGGCCCGGTCATCTCTGCCGGTCGGGGTGCGCCGATCAGATGCGGCCCGGCGATCAGCACCACAGCCAGCCCCAATGCAGCAGCGTTGCGCCCGAACCCGATCAGCGCCAGCCCGGCACCGGTTGCCAGCACCGTGCCAACCCACCAGACTTGGCGTGCCGTCAGATCCCCCCCGGCCATCCCCGGCAATTCCGGCGGCAATCCGGCAGATGGGGCGAATTGCACGGCGATAAACCCCGCCAACCCCCAGATCAGTCCGGCACGCGGGCTGACCCGCTGCCCCGCCATCTCTGCCACAGCAAATCCGGCGACCAGCACAAGGCCATAGCCGCTGTAGACAAGGGCATGAAACACCACCGTCAGGCCATGACGCCCCCAATCCACCGGTGACGCAGCGGCTGGTGCCGGGGCCGCAATGGCGGGTGCTGCAACCTCTGGCACTGCGGTATGGTCATGGGCGGCATGGTCATGCCCGCCAGATGCCACCCCAACATGAACCAACAGCCCGGACTCGTACTGCTCTGCATCCAGCAGGATCGGTTCGACAAATGCAAAGTGCAGCGCAGCTGCAAACAGCCCCGCAGCAAAGCCAGCAAACAGGGCGCTGGCCGCCATCCGTTGAATCATGGCGTCAGTGGCAGGGAAAGCCGGTGGCGTGGCGTGTATCGTGGGCGGCGTCATGCAGGGTGGCCGATTGGGCCAGACCTGCGGCAAACACCATGGCTGCCCCAAGCGTCGCCATCAAGGCGACAAAGACCAGAAGCCCGGCTTTGGATTGGGTCTGGATCGCAGTTTTCGTTTCCATCATCGTTCTCCTGAACCGTCACACCCGACGGCTGTGGTTACCTTTGGCGTGGCCGGTCTCCTGGCTCGCGGGTCACAACGCACCTCCGCCTTCCCGGCTTGCGCCAGTGGCAGGTTGGAGGGCGCTCACCGCTTACAGTCGCGGGGGCGGCTGGGGCAGGGGCGCCGCGATTTGGTCCGCCCTTCCCCATTCCCGATTGAGTCCGAGCTATCGCTGTTTCGGACACCACCAGCCTGTGGTCGCATGGCGGTGGCAGAGAGGTCAACCCACTTGCGACCCCTCACCGCTCGAGTGCGACAGGAATGCGGGCAATCGCCCCGGTTCGCAGGGCACCGAACCTCCGGGCATCGGTGATCCAGCCATCGGGAGCGTCAACGAACGCCTTGGCAAAAGCCAGAATGTCATCGATTGCCGCATCCGGATCGATGTCGCCAAACAGATAGCTCGCCTTGCCCTCGGCGCGAAATGCCATAGTGCCGGGGCGCTGGCAGCCAGACATGCATTCGACCGCGCCAACCTCGAATTGCGGCAGCGCCGCTGCCAGCCGGTCGATCAGAACCTGCGCCCTGTCAGCGCCGTGACAAGAGGCGCACACCAGCAGATGATGCATCATTCCCCCTCGGCCAGTGGCCCATACAGGATCAGCGCCGGGGCCGACCCGCGCTCCTGCGCCAGCGTCTCTGCCAATGCCGCCACGGTGGAGCGATGCAGCCTTTGCCCCGGACCAGACACGCTTTCCGCCAACAGCGCCGGGGTTTCACAGGGTAACCCCGCTGCGATCAGACGCGCCGCCAGCAGGGGCCAGGTCGCCTTTGGCATGAACACCACGGTGGTCGCCTGTGGGTCCGCCAGTGCCGCTATGTTCAGGTCGGCAGGCAACTTCCCCGATATATCATGGCCGGTGACAAACTGCAGCCGCCGCGCGGTCAGCCGCCGGGTCAGCGGTATCCCGGCAAAGGCGGCGGCGGCAGTGGCACTGGTGACGCCGGGAATGATCTCGAACCCGATCCCGGCCACCCGCAGCGCCAGGATCTCTTCTTCCAACCGCCCGAAAATCGCCGGGTCACCGGATTTCAGCCGCACCACCCGGGCGCCGGTTGCGGCATAATCCACCAGCAGGCGGCTGACATGATCCTGTTTCGGGCTGGGCCGCCCGGCCCGCTTGCCGACCGCCACCAGATCGGCCCCGGGGCGGGCAAATTCCAGGATCGGCCCCGCCGACAGATCATCAAACAGCACGGCATCCGCCGCCTTCAGCCGCGCCACCGCCTTCAGCGTCAACAGTTCGGGATCACCGGGACCAGAGCCGACAAAAGACACGAACCCGCTCATGCCGCCTCCGCGATCAGGTGGAAATAGCTGCCGGACACCCGGCCCCGGATCGACCCTGTTTCAGCCACCATGTCCCCGCTGGCATCAAAAACCTCGGCCAACGGCGCATCGGGCTGTTCCAGAATGGTGGAATAGTGAAATTCATGCCCGCGCAGCCGCGCCCCGGTGGCAAAGCCCGGCATTGCCGCTGCCAACCGGGCGTGGCGATAGCCCAGATGCATCTTGCGCGCCTGAAAGCTGGTCACCAGCCCCAGCAGCCCCGCCATCGGATGCGCCACACCCTGCCCATCCACCAGCGCCTGCCCCAGCACCATATAGCCACCGCATTCGCCATGCACCGGCCCGCCAAACCGGCGCAGCCCGGCCAGAAAGTGCGTGGCCCCGGCAATCACCCCGGCATGCAGTTCCGGATAGCCGCCGGGCAACCACACCACATCGGCCCCGGCGTCCGGTGGCTGATCCGCCAGCGGTGAAAACGGCACGATCTCGGCCCCGGCGGCGCGCCAGCCCTGCAACAGATGCGGATAGATGAACGAAAACGCGGCATCCCGCGCCAGCGCAATCCGTTGCCCCGGCGGTTTGACCGTCCACCCGGCACCCGCCCTGCCCCCCGCCGCCAGCGCCTGCACCGCCGCCAGATCGACATGGGTCCGCACCAGACCCGCCAGCCGGTCCAGCGCCGCCTCCAGCCCCGCCACCTCTTCGGCCTGCACCAGCCCCAGATGCCGCTCCGGCAACCCGGCACCGCTGTCTTTGGGCAGCGCCCCCAGCACCGGCACCCCCACCTCTGCCATCCCGGCCCGCACCATCGCCTCGTGCCTTGCCGAGGCGACCCGGTTCAGGATCACCCCTGCCACCCGGCACCCGGCCCGGAACCGGCTGAAGCCCAGCGCCACCGCCGCCGCTGATTGTGCCTGCCCCGAGACATCCAGCACCAGCAGCACCGGCCAGCCCATCCGCGCGGCGATGTCAGCCGACGCTCCAACCCCCGATGCACCCGCCACCGCCACCCCGTCAAACAGCCCCATCGCCCCTTCGGCAATCGCCAGATCGCCACCGCGCCCTGCCAACCCGTCCAGCATCGCCCCGGGCATCGCCCAACTGTCGAGGTTGAAACTGGCCCACCCTGCTGCCGCGGCATGAAACCCCGGGTCAATGTAATCCGGCCCGCATTTGAACGGCTGCACCCGCACCCCGTCCTGCGCGAATGCCCGCATCAGCCCCAAAGCCACGGTGGTCTTGCCCGCCCCGGAGCGTGGCGCTGAAATCACGATGCCCTTCATCGCACCGGCCCTTGCGATTGTTTTTCGCCAAAATACTCCCGCCGGAGGCTCGCCACCCTTGTCACTCGGGAAACCTCACCGAATTGGGCCGGAACCGCCGGTCATAATCGGCGGCATACAACGCACTTTCGCCAAACGCCTCTGCCCCGATGGCACGCCCGACCAGAATAAGCGCTGTCCGCTCAACTCCCTGCACCTGCCCGGCAATCGAGCCTAACGTGCCCGAAATCACCCGCTGATCCGGCCAAGAGGCGCGGTACACCACTGCCACCGGGCAATCGGCACCGTAAAACGGCAGCAATTCCGCCACCACCCGGGTGAGCACATGCACCGACAGATGTACCGCCAGCGTTGCCCCGGTGGCGGCAAAGGCCGCCAAAGTCTCAGCCGCAGGCATCGGCGACGCCCGGCCAGAGGTGCGGGTCAGCACCAGCGATTGCACCAGCCCGGGCAGCGTCAGTTCCGCCTGCAACGCCGCCGCAGCAGCGGCAAAGGCGGGCACCCCCGGTGTCACGCTGACTGCAATCCCCCGGGCGCGCAACCGACGCAGTTGTTCCCCCATTGCCGACCAGATCGACAGATCGCCGGAATGCAGCCGCGCCACATCCTGCCCCGCCGCGTCCGCCACCGCCATCTCGGCGATGATCGCATCAAGATCCAGCGGTGCGGTATTCACCACCCGCGCGCCAGGTGGGCACAGTGCCAGAATATCCCCCGGGATCAGCGACCCGGCATAAAGACAGACCGGGCACTCCCCGATGATCCGCGCCGCCCGCAGCGTCAACAGGTCCGGTGCACCCGGTCCTGCGCCGATGAAATGCACCGTCATGCCGCCCCCCGATCAGACTGCGCCGCCAGCGCCGCTGTGGCCAGCCGGTCGCGTGATACCACACGGGTCTGCACCAGCCGCGCCCCCGGTCCGGCCCCGGCCAGCGCCGCTGCCTCGGCCACCGATCCGGTGCCGCGCAGCCTCACCACCCGCTCCGCCCGTGTCGCAGTATCCTGCGCCTGCAAATCCTGAGGTGTCACCGCCAAAATCGGCAGCAACAGGCTCTGCGCCAGCAGGATCAGGCATTCTGCCGCCGCCTTGTCTGCCGGCACCGCCAGCGCATCGGCCTGCCCCCCGACCTGCGCAAAGGCATCCTGCAAACTGACCAAAGTCGCCGCACCGCGAAAGCCAAAGCCTGCCACGATCATCGCGTGACACTCCACTGCACCACCGGCAGTGCCGCACGCCAGCCGCGTTTGCCGCCCAACGCCCCGGCCTCGGCCAGATCGATCCGCAGCAGCGACCCGCCAACCGCTGCCTGCCAGTTGGCAAACAGCGCCTCCGCCTCCAGCGTCACCCCATTGGCGACCAGCCGCGCACCAGCGGGCAGCATTGCCCACAGCGCCGCCAGCATCGCCTGACTGACTCCGCCACCAATGAACACTGCATCCGGTAGCGGCAATTCCGCCAGCGCCTCCGGTGCCGCGCCACGCACCAATACCAGCCGGTCCACCCCCAGCGCCACTGCGTTGGCTTGTGCCCGGTCGGCCCTTACGCCGTCCGCTTCGAGCGCAATCGCCCGCATCGACGGATGCGCCAGCAGCCATTCGATCGAAACCGACCCTGACCCCGCGCCAATGTCCCACAGCATCTCGCCGGGGCGTGGCGCCAGAGCCGACAGCGTCAGCGCCCGCACCGGCCGTTTGGTGATCTGGCCGTCATGGTCAAACAGATCATCGGGTAATCCCGCCACATGCGGCATCCCCTGCCCCTCCGCCGCCACCGCCACCAGCACCGGGGCCGCCTCCGCCGCCAAATCAAACCCCGCAGCCTGCACCTGTCGCACCCGTTCCCGGACCCCGCCCAGCGCCTCCATTACCCACAGGGTCGATGCGCCAAAGCCAAGGCGCGTCACTGTGTCCGCCAGTTCCCGCACCGCGTCCCCGTCGCGCAGCGTCACCAGCAGCCGCGCGCCATTGGAAAGATGCGGGCGGATGCGGGTCAGAGGGGCAGCGTGCAGGCCCAGACAGGCCACGCCTTCGATTCCCCAGCCAAGCCGCGCCGCCGCCAGCGCAAAGGCGGAGACGCCGGGATGCGCCACCCACTCACCGGGGGAAAGCTGCGCCGCCAGCACGGTGCCTGCGCCAAACCAGAACGGATCGCCTGACGCCAGCACCACCACATCGCGGCCCCGCATCGCCAGCAAGGGCGCAACACCCTCGGCAAAGGGCACCGGCCAGACCCACGCCTTCGCCCCCAGGCCGGGCAACAGCGCCAGATGCCGCGCCGCCCCTGCCACCACTTCGGCACGCTCAATTGCGCTGCGGCTTGCAGGCGACAGGCCATCCGGTCCATCTTCGCCCAGACCAATGATGGTCAGCCAGGGCCTATCCATGCCGAATATCCTCATCCTGGGCGGCACCACCGAGGCCAGCCTGCTGGCCACAGCCTGCGCCAGCGCCGGGCTGTCCGCCACCCTGTCCTATGCCGGGCGTGTTGCCCGCCCGCGCCAACAGCCGGTGCCTACCCGCACCGGCGGCTTTGGCGGCACCGAAGGGCTGGTGCGCTATCTGAGCGACCATGCCATCACCCATCTGGTCGATGCCACCCACCCGTTTGCCGCCCGGATGAGCCGCCATGCGGTCGACGCTGCCAAAACAACCGGCACCCCGCTGATCGCCTTGCAGCGGCCCGAATGGCACTCCGGCCCCGGTGACCGCTGGACCCATGTCGCCGATGTGGCAGGCGCGGTGCAGGCGCTGGCTGGCCCGCCGCGCCGGGTGTTTCTGGCGATTGGCAGGGTACATCTGGCGGAATTTGCCAGCCAGCCCCAGCATCATTACCTGCTCAGGCTGGTTGATCCACCCGACGGCCTGCTGCCGCTGCCGAACACAACCATTGTCATCGCCCGTGGCCCTTTCACTGAAACCGGTGATCTGGCCCTGTTGCAGACCCATGGGATCGAGACTGTGGTGGCCAAGAATGCCGGCGGCAGCGGTGCCGATGCCAAGCTGTCGGCGGCCCGGATGCTGAAGCTGCCGGTGGTTCTGATCGACCGGCCCGACCTGCCCGACCGGCTGGTAACAGCGAGTATCGAGGCGGTGATCGACTGGCTGCATCAGACCGACCTTGGGGTATAGACAAACGGCACTCCGCCCCGTTCGATCAACCGGGTGGTGCTGGACCCCACGATGACCATGGTGCGCATGTCGGCCATGTCGGCGGTGGCTTCGGTCAGGGGCACCACGCGGATCGCCTCCTCTGCCGTGCTGACGGCGCGGGCAAACACCACCGGGCGGGCATCGGCGCATTCTTCACGCAGCACCTCCAGCGTGCGGTCAAACTGGGTGGGGCGGCTGGCGGAGCGCGGGTTGTAAAGCGCCATGGCGAAATCCGCCTGTGCCGCCAGCCGCAGCCTTTTTTCCACCAGAGCCCAGGGCTTCAGATTGTCACTCAGGTTGATCGCACAAAAATCGTGCCCCAGCGGTGCCCCGACCCGCGCCGACGCCGCCAGCATCGCGGTGATACCGGGCAACACCCGGATATCGAGCCTGCGCCAGCCAATGTCGCCCTGTTCCACCGCCTCGAACAGGGCCGACGCCATGGCAAACACCCCCGGATCGCCTGACGATACCACCACCACCCGCCGCCCCGCCGCCGCCATCCGCAAAGCCGCGCGCGCCCGGTCCAGTTCCACCCGGTTGTCGGAGCCGTGCAGCAGCAGCCCCGGCCGGGGCGGTACCCGGGCGACATAGGGGACATAGCCCACAACATCGGTGGCTTCAGCCAAGGCCTGCGACACTTCCGGTGTCACCTGCGCCGCTGCTCCCGGCCCCAGCCCCGCCACCACCAGCCAGCCACCGCGACCGCCCGTCATGGCCGCCGCCCCTGACCATGCACCAGCACAATGGCGAAATAGGGGGTCAACCCCTGCTCCACCGCGACCAGCCGCGCCACCCGCTGATTTGGCATGGTGGCATATTCCACCAGCCATGCCGCTTCCAGTTTCCCGGCCGCCGCCAGTGCCCGGCGCACCTTTTCCATGTTGCGCCCGATCTTCATCACCACCAGCGCATCGGTATCGGTGATCCGCCGCACCAGTTCCGCCTCGGGCAGGGTGCCCATCAGCACCGTCAGCACATCATCGCCCCAGGTGACCGGTATCCCGGTGGCGGTCCAGGCCCCCGACATGCCGGTGGTGCCAGGCAGCACCTCGACAGGCACCCGACCTTGCAGGCGCGAATGCAGATGCATGAAACTGCCGTAGAAAAACGGGTCGCCCTCACACAGCACCACGACATCCTCCCCGGCCTGCACCAGCCGGGTCAGATGCGCGACACAGGTTTCGTAAAACGGCGCAAGCGTGGCATTATAGCACGGATCATCCAGCGCAATCTCGGTTGTCACCGGATATTCCATCGGAAATTCCACGGCAGCCGGGGGCAGCATGCCGCCGACGATGCTGCGGGCCTGCCCGGCCCGGCCCGCCTTGCGGAAAAAGGCGACATGGCGGGCGCTGCGGATCAGCCGGTCAGCCCGCACCGAGATCAGATCAGGGTTGCCGGGGCCAAGGCCGACGCCGAAAACAGTGCCTGTTCTGGCCGGATCGCTCATTCCGCGCTACTCGCCAACGCGTTGATGGCGGCGACGGTGATGGCAGACCCGCCTTTGCGCCCCTGCACAATGACGCACGGCACTGGCTGCACCTGCCACAGCGCCGCTTTCGATTCCGCGGCGCCGACAAAGCCGACAGGGCAGCCGATGATGGCGGCAGGGCGCGGGCAAGCAGGGTCTTCCAGCATGTTCAGCAGGTGAAACAGCGCGGTTGGCGCATTGCCGATTGCCACCAAGGCCCCGGCCAGATGCGGCCGCCACAGTTCCAGCGCCGCTGCACTGCGGGTATTTGCCATCGCCTTGGCCAATGCCGGCACCGAAGGGTCTTGCAGGGTGCAGATCACCGCATTGCCACGTGGCAACCGCGCCACCGTCACCCCTTCAGACACCATCCGTGCATCGCACAGGATCGGTGCGCCATTTTCCAGCGCTGTGCGGGCCGCCCGCACCATGCCGGGGGAAATCCGGATATCGGCGGCCAGATCGACCGTGCCTGCGGCATGGATCATCCGCACCGCCACGGTTTCTTCGTCAACATCGAACCCGGCCAGATCAGCCTCTGCCCGTATCATCGCAAAGCTCGCCCGATAGATCGCGGCACCGTCGGTTTCATAGGTCCAGGGCATCAAGCGCTCCGCTGACTGTATCGGGGGGCAGGCCCCGCAGCACGGGCATATCCCACGCGGACCCCTGCCTCACAACATCAAACCGACCATCGCGACCCACCAGCGTCACAGCTGCCGGTTTCGCCCGGGCACATCCCTTGGTGCAGCCCGACACATGCAGACCGGGGCGGGCCAGAGATCGCGCCAGCGCCCGGGTTTCAACTGAGGAGGAGCCGCAAAAGGGCGCACCGGGGCAAGCATCCACCTGCAGAATCGGGTCAATCGTCGTCAGAACCCCCGGCAGATCCGGCAGCCCCGCCCCTTCCAGCAGCAGCATCCGCCAGGGGGTTACCCGCACCGCCACCGCTGGCAGCGCCAGCGCATCGCGTGCCGCAATCCGGCCAAAGGCAAAACCGACCATCGCCCCCATCGGCCGCAAACCGGGCTGTACCAGACCCTGTTCCGGCCCCGGCAACGCATCCCACCCCGGCATCACAGCCCCGGTTGCCATCAGCCGCGCCATCCGCCCCGGTGATCCATTGGCCACGAACCAATGGGCCATCGCCAGCACCGCAGCCACCGCCGCAGCCTCGGTCACCGCCACCCCCTGCGCTGCCCCATCGGCCCGCACGATCAGCCCCCCGGCCCCGCGTTCGATCCTGATATCCGCCGAAGCCTCCGACAACGCGCGCTGATCGCCTGCATCAACCGCAAAGCCGAACTTGGCGGGCAACGGCGGCAAATCCCCCAGCCGCGCCAGCAGACCCTGTGCCAGCCGCGATGTCAGATCACCGGGCACCCATTCAGGCGCCACCATCACATTGCGCCGCGCCTCCGCCGCCGCATCGACATCCAGCAGGTCCAGCGCGGCAAGTTCCAGCAACAGCTGCTCTAACCCCGCCTCTTTCACGCCTCGAAGCTGAAGATTGGCACGCGAGGTCAGATCGATCACCCCCGAGCCGTGGCGCAGCGCCGCCTGAGCCAGCCCGCGGACCTGCGCCGGGGTCAGCCGCGCCAGCCGGGGCCTGACCCGCACAATCAGGCCATCCCCCGATGCCATCGGGCGATGCGCGCCGGGGCACCAGCCTTTCGGTTCAGGTCGCAGATCAGGCCGCGTCATGCCCCACCCCCAGATCGGCCAGAATCGAATTGCGCCGGGTCACCCACAGCCCCGCCGCGTGCAGCGCCCGGAACCGACCCTCCATCGCCGCCAAAGCCCCTGGATTCTCGCGTGCCATAAAGCCGCGCAGATCGGCGCGGCCCAGGGTTGCATCGTGGTACAGGTCGAACAGATGCGGCGCGACGACACCCGCCAGATGGGCAAAAGCTGCCATATGGTCCAGGGTGGCGGCAATTTCGGCGGCACCGCGAAAGCCGTGGCGCATCATGCCGCTGGCCCAGTCGGGGTTGGTGGCGCGGCCCCGGACCACACGGGCAATCTCCTCCGCCAAAGTCCGGGCACGCGGGGCGTCGGGATTGGTGGCATCAAGGTGATACAGCGTGGCATTGCCGCCGACCTGCCCCTGCGCCGCCGCAAACCCGGCCTGATGTGCTGCATAATCGGCAGCCAGCAACAGATCGGTTTCCGGCAGGTCCTGCAAATGCACAAAAGCATCGGCCCCGGCGACCCGTGCCGCGATCCCGGCGGGATCAGCGACCGCCTCGGCCCCATCCAGCGCCCAACCCGAGGCGGCAAGCCAGGCGTCGCCTGCCCGCTGCCGCCCGCCATCATAATCCTCGGCAGCGTCTCCCATGCCCAGACCATAGTGCCCCGGTTCAGGCCCGAACACCCGCGCGCCCTTGCGACCAACATAGGGGTTCCAGTCCGCCGCCTCGTCGCGCGCTGCTAGGGCTGCCACCGCCTGGCCGAACAGGGTGGCAAGGCCGGGAAAAACGTCTCTGAACAAGCCCGAAACCCGCAATGTCACATCAATCCGGGGCCGGTCGAGCAGCGCCAAAGGCAGCACCTCGAACCCGGTCACCCGGTCCGACCCCTCGTCCCACGTCGGTCTGACCCCCAGCAGATGCAGCGCCATGGCGAATTCCTCGCCCGCCGTTCGCATGGTGGCGGAGCCCCACAAATCCACGATCAGCCCGCGCGGATAGTCGCCCTGATCCTGCAAATGCCGTCGGATCAGTTCGCCCGCCAGCTTTCCCCCCTGGGCCCATGCGGCGTGCGATGGCACGGCACGCGGGTCGGTGGTGTACAGATTGCGCCCGGTCGGCAACACATCGGCACGGCCACGAAAGGGTGATCCCGACGGCCCCGCCGCGACCCGTCGCCCGTTCAGCGCCGCCAGCAAACCGACCTTTTCCGCCGCTGCCGAAGCGGTTACATCCAGAGTCGAGGCAACGGTGACCCGGCCAAACACATGCAGCCCGTCACCGAACTGCGTCTCTTTCACATCACAGACAAACCGGTCGATCAGCGGTATCGCCTGTGCCGCCGCCATCTCCGCCGACAGCCCCAGATCAGCCTCGATCCCCGCCGAAACAGCCTCGGCGCGGATATCGGCAATCAGCCGGTCGCGGCGTTTCGGGTCCAGACCGTCAGCGGTGGAATATTCATCCATCAACCGTTCCAGCCGCGCCAAGGCGGGTGGCATCCCCCCTGCCCGCAAAGGCGGGGTAATATGGCCGATGGTCAGCGCCCCGATCCGCCGTTTCGCCTGTGCCGCCTCCCCCGGATCATTGACGATAAAGGGATAGATCACCGGCATCGCCCCGGTCAGCGCCTCGGGCCAGCAGGTATCGCCCAACGCCACCGATTTGCCCGGCAGCCACTCCAGCGTGCCATGCGCCCCCATATGCACCAGCGCATCGGCCTGCCCGCGCAGCCACAGGTAAAACGCGACATAGGCATGGCGCGGCACCCGCGACAGATCGTGGTACTCCGCCGCACGCCCCTGCACGTCGCCACGCTCGGGTTGCAGCGCCACCAGCACATGCCCCCGGCGCAACGCTGCAAACCGAAACGCGCCGCCTTGCGCCTGTGGGTCGGATTCCGGCGCACCCCATGCCGCCAAAAGCTGGTGCTGCAACGCCGGTGGCAACCCCGCCAAAGCGGCGCGGTAGTCCGCCACCGGCCATGCGATCCGTACCCGGTTCAGCGCCGTCAGCGGCTCTGTTCCGGCGGAAACCCTGTATCCCGCCCCTGCCATGTCCGCCAGCACCGCCTCGGCTGACGCCAAAGCATCCAGCCCCACCGCATGGGCCATCTGATGCGCCTTGCCGGGATAGGTCGACAGCACCAGCGCCACCCGCCGCTCTGCCGCCTGCACCACCCCCAGCTTCACCCAGGCCGCCACCCGGTCGGCAATCGCCGCCACCCGCCCCGGTTCGGCCCGGTGGGCAAAGCGGGAATATTGCAGCGCCGCATCCGCCTTGCCCGGTTGCTTGAAACTGGCAACTCCGGCAAACAGCCGCCCATCCACTTCCGGCAAAACCACATGCATCGCCAGATCGGTGGGGGACAGCCCGCGTTCCGCCGCCTGCCACGCAGCACGGGTCGCGGTGGACAGGGCGACCTGAAACACCGGCACTTCTGCCGCATCCAGCGGCGACCCCGGCCCCACCGCGCCAATCCCCGAAAAAGCCGTGGCATTCACAATGGCGCGCGGGGCAAGCCGCCTGACCCAACGCGCCAGCCAGCGTGCCGCCTCGGGTGCCTTCAGCGACGGCACAAACAGCCCCAAGGGCTGCATCCCGCGCGCCGCCAACGCCGCCATCAGCCGGTCCACCGGGTCCAGATCGGCGGCGGTCAGATAAGCGCGGTAAAACACCAGCAGAACCCGGTTTTGCGCCGGAACAGGGTCGATTGCACCACAGATCACTCCCTGCCCCGGTTCATAAAACCCGACATCCGGCAGCTGCTTGGCCCCCGCCACCGGCCCGGCATACAGCCCGGCGGCCAGCGCCAGTTGCGCCAGCGCCGCCTGTGCCGCCACCGCGCCACCGGCATCACACAGCTTGGCCAGCCGGTGCAGGGTGGAGACCGGCAGCGTCGATACCGCCTCCAGCCGCGCGTCGCGCCGCCCATCGGCGGGCAGCACCGCCAGCGCAATGCCGCGCGAACGGGCCAAAGCCTCGACCTGCTGCAAGCCATAGGACCAATAGGGCAGCCCGCCGATCAACCGGATCAGGATGCCTTTGGCCCCGGCAAGCGTCTGGTCCACATAGGTATCAACCGACAGCGGATGCTTCAGCGCCACCAGATTGGCGAGGCGTAGGGTGGGGATTTTCCCCACCGCTCCCCCCCCCCGATGCCATCCGGCGGCAAACGCCCCCAGAACGGAATCCGAAAACGACAGCACCACCAGATCAGCCGGGGACTGCGCCAGATCGACCGGCACCTCGCCTTGGTCCAGCCCATGGGTTTCGCGAAAGATGACGTGCATCAGCCCACCAGCACCGCACGGATCGCGGCTTCGTCGATATCAGCCTGTTCGGCAATCACCACCAGCCGCGAGCGGCGCGGCTCCAACCCCCAGGGCCGGTCAAACTGGGTCCGCACCCGTTCGCCGACCGCCTGAACCAACAGCCGCATCGGCTTGCCGGGAACCGCGATATAACCCTTGACCCGCAAAATCGCATGGTTACGCGCCAGTGTCACCACCCGCGCTGTCAGCGCCGCCACATCGGCCTGTTCCGGCAATTCGATCACCACCGAATTGAAATCCTCGTGGTCATGCGCGTCTTCGCCATCATGGTGCGAGGGCCGCGCCGCCAGATCATCCTCAGCCGCTGCACCAAGGCCGAGGATCACCCGTGGATCAATCCGCCCCTCGGTCATTTCCAGGATCGGCAACCGGCGTGGTGCTTCGGCTTCAACAACCGCCCGCGCCTTGGCCATCACGGCAGCCGAAACCAGATCGGCCTTCGACATCAGCACAATATCGGCACAGGCAATCTGATCCTCGAACACTTCCGACAACGGGGTCTCATGGTCAGTTGCCGCCATGCGTCCCGCATCCGGGGCAAACCGCCCCGCCGCCACCGCTTCGGCATCGGCCACGGCAATCACCCCATCGACGGTGATGCGGCTGCGGATATCCGGCCAGTCAAACGCCTTGAGCAACGGCTTCGGCAAAGCAAGCCCCGAGGTTTCGATCAATATATGGTCAGGCCGGGTTGGCAGCGCCAGCAAAGCCTCGATGGTCGGAATGAACTCATCAGCCACGGTGCAGCAGATGCAGCCGTTGGCCAGTTCCACGATGTTTTCCACCGGGCAATTGGCATCGGCACAGCTTTTCAGAATATCGCCATCGACCCCGACATCGCCGAATTCATTGACCAGCACCGCCAGCCGCTTGCCTTGCGGGTTCGCCATCAGATGCCGGATCAGCGTGGTTTTGCCGGAACCCAGAAACCCGGTGATGACGGTTACCGGTACTTTGGCCAAATCACTCATGGTTGCTCCATTGGGGGAATGCGGGCAATCACGCCCTTGCGCAGAATCTGTGGCCGTTCGCGCCACGGGATCAAGCCATCAGCGGTGGCAGCATAGCGGGCGGCACCATCCAGCAGGTCGGCGACATCGGCGTCAGGATCAATGTCGCCGTAAACATAGGACCAGCGACCGGGGCCACGCAGCGCCACCGAACAGCCACGGTCGCAGTTCGACAGGCATTCCACGCCGCGCACCGCCACGCCGTCGGGTACGCGGCCTGCGACCAGCGCCATCAGCACCGATCCGGGGCGCGGCGCCTCGGGGTCGGCGGGAATGCCGCGTTTGCAGGTCAGACAGATCAAGAGTTCAACGCCAGCCATCAATCCATTTCCCATGGGATGCCAGCCAGCCGGGCACGGGATGCGCCCTGAACCGACTGCGGATCACCCCGTCCGCACCGAATAGCCCGGTTTCCCGGGAGTGCTGGCAGGTCTCCCGGCTTGCGGATTGGAGCCAACCCGGTGAAGGCGGGCCCCGCGATGGATCGCCTTCCCGAGCCTTGCGGCCAGTGGCATGATCCCTCTCTCCGGTCACGGTCGCGGGGGCGGCTGCGCTTGGGAAAGTGTCGCTTTCCTGTCGCATTCCCTCTTCGCCTGTCTTACCACAGGCACCAACACCAGCGGCACCAGAGGCCAAGACCGGGCCCAAGTCAAGCACAGGACCGACGATATGGAACAGGATACCGCCCGCCACGCCACCAAGATGGTGAAGAAAAAGGCCGCCCGCGACCGGATGATGGCGGGCAAAGCCGGGGAAAAGGGGTTGGTGATCGTGCATACCGGGGCGGGCAAGGGCAAAAGCTCTGCCGGGTTCGGCATGATCCTGCGCTGCATCGCCCATGAAATGCCCTGTGCCGTGGTGCAATTCATCAAGGGGGCGTGGTCGACCGGCGAACGGACCCTGATCGAGAGCCACTTTGCCGAGATCTGCGAATTTCACGCCATGGGCGAAGGCTTCACCTGGGAAACCCAGGACCGGACCCGTGACATCGCCGCTGCCGGCCGCGCCTGGGACAAGGCGAAAGAGCTGATCCGCGATCCCGCCAACCGCATGGTGCTGCTCGATGAAATCAACATCGCGCTGCGCTATGGCTATATTGATGAGGTCGAGGTGCTGGCCTTCCTCGCCGCCGAAAAACCCCCCCTGACCCATGTGGTGCTGACCGGGCGCAACGCCTCGGAGGCGCTGATCGCCGCTGCTGATCTGGCGACCGAAATGACCCTGCTGAAACACCCGTTCCGCTCCGGCATCAAGGGCCAGCCTGGTGTGGAGTACTGATCCGATGCAACAAGGCAGGGCCGGATGACCCGCGCCCTGATGATTCAGGGGGCGGGGTCGAACGTCGGCAAATCGCTGCTGGTGGCAGGGCTGTGCCGGGCGGCGCTGCGGCGCGGGCTGCGGGTGGCGCCGTTCAAGCCGCAGAACATGTCGAACAATGCCGCCGTAACCGCCGATGGGGGCGAGATTGGGCGCGCACAGGCGTTACAGGCGCTGGCCTGCGGGCTGGCCCCCTTGGTCGATATGAATCCGGTGCTATTGAAACCGGAATCCGACGTCGGTGCACAGGTCATCGTGCAGGGCAAACGCTTTGCGACGATGAAGGCCCGCGATTATGGCCGGATGAAGAACACCCTGTTACCTTATGTTCTGCAAAGCTTTTCCCGGCTGGCGATCGGGCGCGACCTGATCCTGATCGAAGGCGCGGGCAGCCCCGCCGAGGTGAACCTGCGGGCCGGTGACATCGCCAACATGGGCTTTGCCGAGGCCACTAATGTGCCGGTCATCATCATCGGTGATATCGACCGGGGTGGGGTTATCGCGCAATTGGTTGGCACCCATGTTGTGCTGCCCCCCACAGACCAAGCCCTGATCAAAGCCTTTGTCATCAACAAATTCCGGGGCGATCCGACGCTATTTTCCGAAGGAATGGACATTATTACCGCCCGCACCGGCTGGACCCCCTTGGGCATTATCCCGTGGTTTGCCGATGCGTGGAAATTGCCCGCAGAGGACGTGATGGATATCGCGTCGCGCCGCAAGCCGGGTGCTAAACTGAAAATCGCCGTGCCCCGCCTGAACCGCATTGCCAATTTTGACGATCTGGACCCACTGTCAGCCGAACCCGACACCAGTGTCGAGATTATCAACGCTGGTGTCGCCCTACCCGGCGATGCTGATCTGATCCTGATCCCGGGGTCAAAGTCGACAATCGCCGATCTGGCGCATGTCCGGGCGCAGGGCTGGGACATTGATCTGGCCGCCCATATCCGGCGCGGCGGTCAGGTGCTGGGGATATGTGGCGGCTATCAGATGTTGGGCCAATGGATCGACGATCCTGACGGGATCGAAGGGCCACCGGGGCGGGTTGCAGGACTTGGGCATCTGAATGTGACCACGGTGATGAAGCCCGAAAAGCGACTGGCCCTGACCAGCGGTACCTACCTGCCCAGCGGAGATGCGGTGCAGGGCTATGAAATCCACATTGGCCAGACCGAGGGGCCAGACCGCGCCCATGCCTGGTTGACTGTCGCAGGACGGCCCGAAGGGGCCGCCAGCGCCAATGGCCAGGTCAAAGGCTGCTATCTGCATGGGTTGTTCGCGGCGGACCAATTTCGCGCCACATTTCTGCGCGGGCTGGGGTCAACCGCCTCAGTCAATGCCTATAGTGTCGGGGTCGAGGCGACATTGGATACCTTGGCCGCCCATCTGGAAACGCATCTGGATATCGACGCGATCCTTGGTCTGGCCGCCGACATCAAAGGCTTATGATTCAAATTCCTGACTGGACAACACGCGATAAATCTCGCGTCGGACCATCTTGCGGACATTGCGGGTGATGCGTTCGCCCATAGGGCCTTGCAATTCCTGGCGGACAATCTCGACCACCATTTTGCGCAAGGCGGCTTCGTCCAGCAAGGCTGCGTCGTCCCGATCATCAGCCA
>JAYTDA010000110.1:0-1889 GCA_043736155.1 Paracoccaceae bacterium
CAACCACCAGACATGGTATCTTGATATCCGGCACAACGGGCGCAAGATTTCACGTGATGAATTGATTTCGGCTTTTGAAAGCCACCCGACATTCTCGCGTCAGGAAAAGGTCCGGATTGATGTGCTGAAACGCTTTGGCTTCTATTCGACCGAAAGCAACGGGCACTTGTCGGAATACCTGCCCTGGTATCGCAAGCGCCCCGATCAGATCATGGACTGGATCAGCACAGACGAATGGATTCATGGCGAAACCGGCGGCTATCTGCGCTATTCCACCGAAAACCGGAACTGGTTCGAACAGGATTTCCCGATTTTTCTGGAAGAAGCGGGCAGCAAGCTGGCCGACTATCAACGCACCGATGAACACGCGAGCTGGATTCTGGAAGGGCTGGAAACCGGCCGGGTCTATCGTGGCCATTTCAACATGCGCAACGGCGGGATCATCAGGAACTTGCCCGAGGATTGCATCATCGAGAGCCCCGGTTTCGTGGACCGTTTCGGGATCAACATGGTCGAGGGGGTCACCCTGCCCGATGCCTGTGCGGCGACCTGTTCCGCATCGGTCAACGTGCAGCGGATGAGCGTCCGCGCCGCGATGACCGGCGATGTCGATCTGCTGAAACAGGCGGTCTTGCACGACCCGCTGGTCGGGGCGATCTGCATCCCCGAGGAGGTCTGGCAGATGGTCGACGAGATGCTGGTGGCACAGGCGCAATGGCTGCCGCAATATGCGCATGCCATTCCGGCTGCCATCGAGCGGCTGAAAACCCCCAAGGTCAAAACCCGCGACTGGGCCGGGGCGGCCCGGCTGGATGTGCGGTCGGTTCAGCAGATGCGCGACGCCAAGGCGAAAAAGGCGGCGAGTGAGGGGCATGGCTTGGGGACCAAGGTGCTGGGCTGACGGGTTCCTGAACGGACTGAATTTTACCGTTTGATAAAAAACTAACTTATGGCAGGGTGGAGCCTGACAGGGAGCCAGTTCAGGGAGCCACCTATGCCCAATTCCATGACCCCCGGCATCGTGGCCGGGCGTTTATCTGCCGCCGAGATTGCCGGGAATTTTGCTGATCTGCATGGCGCTCTGGACAGCCACGAAGCCGCCGTGGCCGCCGACCGCTGTTATTTCTGCCATGATGCGCCCTGCATCACGGCTTGTCCGACGTCCATCGACATCCCGCTGTTCATCCGCCAGATCGCCACCGGCACGCCCGAAGCTGCCGCGAAAACGATTTTCAGCCAGAATATTCTGGGCGGCATGTGTGCCCGTGTCTGCCCGACCGAAACCCTGTGCGAAGAGGCTTGTGTCCGCGAGGCCGCCGAGGGCAAGCCGGTGGAAATTGGCCGGTTGCAGCGCCATGCGACCGATGTGCTGATGGCCAAGGGCGTGCATCCGTTTGCGCGGGCCGCTTCAACGGGGAAAAATGTAGCGGTGGTCGGCGCTGGTCCCGCTGGATTGGCCGCCGCACACCGGTTGGCGATGTTGGGCCATGCGGTGACCTTGTATGAGGCCAGGGCCAAGGCGGGCGGCCTGAATGAGTTTGGCATTGCCGCGTATAAATCGACCGATGATTTTGCCGCGAGAGAGGTCGGTTGGCTGCTTGGCATTGGCGGGATCACCGTGGTCACGGGCAAGGCTTTGGGCGGGGGGGTGACTGTGGCCGGGCTGCTGGCGGAGTTTGATGCCGTGTTCTTGGGCGTGGGTCTGGGCGGGGTGAATGCCTTGGCCGCGCCGGGCGAGGATCATGCCCGCGATGCCGTTGGATTTATTGCCGAATTGCGGCAGGCGACGGATCTGACCGCGCTCCCTGTGGGCCGCAATGTGGTGGTCATCGGCGGCGGGATGACCGCTGTGGATGCGGCGGTGCAATCGAAACTGCTGGGCGCGGACA
>JAYTDA010000111.1:0-2249 GCA_043736155.1 Paracoccaceae bacterium
TGTCCGATTGGGGGATCATCGGGCAAAAGGGTCGCAGTCGCTTCAGGAGTCGCCCGATGAAAACTCATGTCAAAGCCCTTGTTGTCGGCGGCGGTGCCGTCGGCACATCCATCGCCTATCATCTGGCCAAGGCTGGCTGGGCCGATGTGATGTTGCTGGAGCGGGACGAGCTGACCAGCGGTTCCACCTGGCATGCCGCAGGGCTGCTGCCGCTGTTCAACATGTCATTTGCGACCACGCATATCCACAAATATTCGGTCGATTTTTATAAATCGCTTGAGGCGGAGACTGGCCTGAGCGCCGGATTTGCCGTGGTCGGCAATTTGCGGATGGCGCAGACCAGTGCCCGGATGGACGAATACATGGTCTATGCGACCACGGCGGAAACCTGCGATGTGCCGTTTGAATGGCTGACCCCTGCGCAGATCAAGGACCGCTGGCCGCTGGTGCGCACCACGGACCTTGAGGGCGCGATTTTTCACCCGACCGACGGCTATATCAACCCCGCCGATGTGACCATGGCGATGGCCAAGGGCGCGCGCCAGCATGGCGCGGTGATCGAACGGCGCTGGCAGGCTGATGGCTACAAATGGGTGGGCGATCATTGGGAGGTGACCTGTACCAAGATGGTCGAGCAGGGCGGCAATCTGGTTCCATCAGAGGAACAGATCGTCATTCATGCCGAACATGTCGTCACTGCAACCGGCAACCATGCGCAGCGCACCGCCAAGTTGCTGGGCATCAAAAGCCCCGCGATTCCGGTGGAACATCAGTTCATCGTCACCGAACCCGACCCGATGCTGGTCGAATGGCGCAAGAACAACCCGCAGCATCCGGTTTTGCGCGATGCCGATGCGAAATGGTATGTAAGGGAGGAACGGGGTGGCTGGATTCTCGGCCCCTATGAGCAGGGTGCCCCGGCCCGGTTTGAATATGGCGTGCCGGACTCGTTCCGCGCCGATCTGTTCCCGCTCGATCTGGACCGGATCGAGGGCGAGTACATGTCGTTTATCCACCGCATTCCCAGTTCGGAAACCGTGGGGCTGAAAGACGATTTCAACGGCCCGATCTGCTACACCCCCGATGGCAATCCGCTGGTTGGCCCCGCCCCCGGCCTGCGCAATATGTGGCTTGCCGAGGGGTTTTCCTTTGGCATTACCGCCGCTGGCGGCACCGGCTATTACCTCGCCCAGATGATGGTGCAGGGCGAGGCCGAGATCGACATGGCCGCCCTTGACCCCAAACGCTATGGGCCTTGGATCACCACCGAATATGCGGCCCGCAAGAACGAGGAATGCTACTCCAACGTCTTTGTCCTGCATCACCCGGACGAAGAGCGCGAGGCTGCCCGCCCGCTGCGCACCGCCCCGGCTTATGATCGGCAAAAGGCCCGTGGGGCGCAGTTTGGGCAGGTCAACGGCTGGGAACGCCCGATTTATTACGCGCCACAGGGGTTTGACGACCACGCATCCCGCAGCTTTCGGCGTGGCGGTTGGTGGCAATATGCGGTGGAGGAGGCCAAGGCGATCCGGCAGGGTGTGGGTCTGATCGACGCCACCGCCTTTGCCAAACACCGCATCAGCGGGCCGGGGGCCACGGGTTTTCTGGACTGGTTCACCACCAACAAACTGCCAAAGGTTGGCCGGATCAACCTGACCTATGCCCTGACCGCCGCAGGGACCACGCGGACCGAGTATACCATCGTGCGCCTGGCCGAGGATGATTATTACCTTGTGTCCGCTGGGGCCTGGCATGCCTATGACGAGGATTATCTGTATCAATCCCTGATGGACAAAGAGGATGAGTTCGGGCGCATCAACAAAGAGGATGTGACCACGAAATGGGGCGTTTTCGCCATCGCCGGGCCGAAATCGCGCGATGTGCTAAAGGCTGTCATCAAGGACGCCGATCCGGAAACGGCGTTGAGTAACAAACGGTTCACGTGGTTGTCTGCCAAACAGATCGAACTGGGCATGTGCCCGGTCAATGCAATCCGGGTGGCCTATACCGGCGAGCTGGGCTGGGAATTGCATCATCCGATCGAAATGCAGAACTATCTGTTCGACTTGCTGGAAAAAGCAGGTGAGCCGCATGGCATGAAGCTGGTCGGTGCCCGCGCCCAGAACTGGCTGCGGCAGGAAAAATCCTATCGCGCCTTTGGCAATGAGCTGGGCCGCGATGCGACCCCGGTCGAGGCGGATTTGCCGCGCTTTGTGGATTTGACCAAGGATTTCCACGGCAAGACGGCG
>JAYTDA010000112.1:0-2600 GCA_043736155.1 Paracoccaceae bacterium
CGCGGCAGCAGCCGCTGCATCAACGACCGCGCCGCATCCGGGTCTCCGTTGGCATAAAGCACCAGCAA
Source organism: Paracoccaceae bacterium (assembly GCA_043736155.1). Classification (GTDB taxonomy): domain Bacteria; phylum Pseudomonadota; class Alphaproteobacteria; order Rhodobacterales; family Rhodobacteraceae; genus JANNRR01. The sequence goes on from JAYTDA010000112.1 coordinate 69, forward strand.
AGCTTCGTCCGACACTTCTGCCAAGGTATCGCGGGCCATGTTCATCCTGTGGAGGCTTACCCGCCAAGCCGTGGGCAGGCAATCGTTTCGGGCCGGCCCGACGTCCGGGGCCGGCCCTCGGGAAGGCAGCCTCAGTTGCCATCGGCCCCGTCGTCGGCCCCGTCGCCGGCCCCGTCGCCGGCCCCGTCGAACAGCCCAAAGCCCCAGCCCCGGCCATCACGGTCGCCCCGATGACCGCCACGATGGTCGCCGCCATGCTTGCCGCCCCGGTCCATCATGCCGGCCATGGCCGCATCGACTTCGGCCTGAGTGACCGCGCCATCGGCATTGGCGTCGATCTTGTCGAACATCCTTTCAGGACCGGGCCGCGACGCCAGTTCGGCGGCTGAAAGTTTGCCGTCCTTGTCGGTGTCCATCAGCGTCACCATGTTTGCCGCCATCGCGGTGGCGCGTGCGGTGAAAGCCTTGATCTGCATGGCCGCCAGTTCGTCCGCCGACAGCAAGCCGTCGGCATCGGCGTCGATCTCGGCCGTGCGGGTGGCGCGGGAGGCGTCCATCTCGGCTTTGGTCACCGAGCCGTCCTTGTCGGCGTCCAGCGTGGCAAAGTCGAAGACTGGCCCCCCCATCGGGCCCATCATGCCGCCCCGGTCATGGCCCATGCCGGGCATCGCTTCCGGGGCGGGGTGGGTTTGCGTCGCGGGCGGTTCTGTGGCCGGCGCGGTGGTTTCCTGCGCAAATGCCAGCGAGGCAAGACCTGCCGCCGTCACGGTGGCGAAGGCGAATGCGGACATCAGGTTGGTCGGTTTCATCATTCACTCCTGCTTTAGGCCGGGGATCATCTCCCGGCCTTGTGCTGAGTGAAACGGCGGCGGGCCGGGGTTCCGTCGCAGGGGTGCCCGAAATGATTGCAGGTGGCGAAACGCGACATAGGCGCACGGGGGTGTTGCACCCTCCGCGCTTTGCCTCCAATTTACGGCAAGAAGTGCGACATGACGCAGGAGCCGCCGATGACTGCCCTCGCCCCGATGCTGACCGATCCTGCCGCGCGTCCACTTGGCCTTTCGCTGCGGCGGGGGTGGGTGCGGCGCTGTCCGAACTGCGGCAAGGGGGCGATGATGCAGGGCTATCTGACGGTCCGCCACGACTGCCCCGCCTGTGGCGAGGTGCTGTCGCACCACCGCGCCGATGATGGGCCGGCCTATCTCACCATCCTGATCACCGGCCATCTGATGGCACCGATCCTGTTGATGTCCTTCGTGAAATTCCGGCCCGAGCCGATGGTGCTGTTCACCATTTTCGGGCTGGGCACCGTGGCATTGTCGCTCTACCTGCTGCCCCGGCTGAAAGGGGCGATGGTGGCGCTGCAATGGGCCAAGCGGATGCACGGCTTCGGCTGGGCCGAGGCAGTTTAGCGGGTGGAGGCGGCAGTACCGATCCATGCCGCCGCGACGCTGGTGATCTGGCGGGCGGGACCATCGGGGCCGCAGGTGCTGATGGGTCAGCGGGGGGCGGCTGCGGTGTTCATGCCGTCGAAATACGTCTTTCCGGGGGGCAGAGTTGATGCGGGCGATGCCGGCGATCTGGCGCTGCTGTCAGCACTGTGCCTGCACCGGCTGTCGCTGCACCCTTTGCACCAGGCGCCCGGCATCCCGGCGCTGATTGGCGCGGCGCTGCGCGAGTTGACCGAGGAAACCGGCCTGTCGCTGCGCCCCTCGCCTGAAACCCTGCGCTTCATCTTCCGCGCCATCACCCCGCCGGGCCGGTCTCGCCGCTTTGACGCGCGGTTCTTTCTGGTCTCCGCTGACCATCTGGCCGAAGCCCACGACGACTTCACCGCCGCCTCGGGCGAGCTTGGCCATCTGCACTGGATCGGCCTGACCGAGGCCCGCGCGCTGGACCTGCCGTTCATCACCGAGGTGGTTCTGGCCGAGGTCGCCGCCCTGTTGCGCGGCACCGATCAGCCCGGGGTGCCGTTTTTCGACAATTCCGGCGCAACCCCGCAGTTTCGCCGGTTGGGTTAGGGCGGATTGCCGTCACTCTGGTTCACATTGCAGGAAATCCAGGACCGGAACCGCTTGGGAATGGTGCGGCGTGCGATCAATGCGCCGAACCCGCTTGATCGCCAGACGCTTCAGCTGCCCGGTTGCCGCCGTGTTTTACCGGAAAGATCGGATGCGGCACCGGATCCTTGGCGCGGAAAAGATAGCGTCTGATGATGTCGACGTAAGACCGATAGAGATAGCCCTCGTTCCGTCGCAGATAGTGATCGCGCCGCGCCGCATACATTCCGGGCAGCCGATACCAGGGCACATCCGGGTGGCAGTGGTGGACGGCATGAAAATTGTTGTTCAAAAACAACAGGGCGAATGGCCCGCGATCCTCGATGATCACGGTCCGGGCGCGGGCGGTCTGGTGGGCGCGGTGCTCCAGAAAACTGCGCAGCTTCAACAGGGCATAGCCAAGGTAGGCCGCAAGACCAAAGGCCCACAGCGGCATCCGGCCGAGGGTCAGCAGCCAGGCCAGAACCAGCAA
>JAYTDA010000113.1:0-10702 GCA_043736155.1 Paracoccaceae bacterium
CGGGCTGTTCTGCGCCCGGATCTTTGGCCCGATCAAGGATTACGAATGCCTGTGCGGCAAATACAAACGGATGAAATATCGCGGCGTGGTCTGCGAAAAATGCGGTGTGGAAGTCACGCTGCAAAAGGTGCGGCGCGAGCGGATGGGGCACATCGAACTGGCCGCCCCGGTCGCCCACATCTGGTTTCTGAAATCGCTGCCCAGCCGCATCGGTCTGATGCTCGACATGACGTTGCGCGATCTGGAACGCATCCTGTACTTTGAAAACTATGTGGTGATCGAGCCCGGTCTGACCGATCTGACCTATGGTCAGCTGATGACCGAGGAAGAATTCCTTGACGCGCAGGACCAGTATGGCGCGGATGCTTTCACTGCCAATATCGGCGCCGAGGCGATCCGCGAGATGTTGTCGGCGATTGATCTGGATGCCGAAGCGCTGCGGCTGCGTGAAGAACTGAAGGTTGCCACCGGTGAGTTGAAGCCGAAAAAGATCATCAAGCGGCTGAAAATCGTCGAACATTTCCAGGAATCCGGCAACCGCCCGGAATGGATGATCCTGACGGTGTTGCCGGTGATTCCGCCGGAACTGCGCCCGCTGGTGCCGCTGGATGGTGGCCGGTTCGCCACGTCGGACCTCAACGATCTGTATCGCCGCGTCATCAACCGCAACAACCGTCTGAAGCGGCTGATCGAATTGCGCGCGCCCGACATCATCGTGCGCAACGAAAAGCGGATGCTGCAAGAGGCGGTCGATGCGCTGTTTGACAACGGCCGCCGGGGTCGGGTGATCACCGGCACCAACAAGCGCCCGCTGAAATCGCTCAGCGACATGCTGAAAGGCAAGCAGGGCCGGTTCCGGCAGAACCTCTTGGGCAAGCGGGTCGACTTTTCCGGCCGTTCGGTCATCGTGACCGGGCCGGAGCTGAAGCTGCACCAGTGCGGGCTGCCGAAGAAGATGGCGCTGGAACTGTTCAAGCCGTTCATCTATTCGCGGCTTGAAGCCAAGGGCCTGTCATCGACCGTGAAGCAGGCGAAGAAGCTGGTGGAAAAGGAACGTCCCGAGGTCTGGGATATTCTGGACGAAGTGATCCGCGAACACCCGGTATTGCTGAACCGCGCGCCGACGCTGCACCGTCTGGGCATTCAGGCGTTCGAGCCGATCCTGATCGAAGGCAAGGCGATCCAGCTGCATCCGCTGGTCTGTTCGGCCTTTAACGCCGACTTTGACGGCGACCAGATGGCGGTTCACGTGCCACTGAGCCTTGAAGCACAGCTTGAGGCGCGCGTGCTGATGATGAGCACCAACAACGTGCTGAGCCCCGCCAATGGGGCTCCGATCATCGTGCCGTCGCAAGACATGATCCTTGGCCTCTATTACACCTCGATGGAGCGCAAGGGGATGGTCGGCGAGGGGATGAAGTTCACCTCGGTGGAAGAGGTCGAACATGGTCTGGCTGCCGGTGCCGTGCATCTGCATTCCAAGATCACCGCGCGGGTCAAGCAGATCGATGCTGAAGGCAACGAGGTCTGGAAACGCTATGAAACCACACCCGGCCGTCTGCGGCTTGGCGCGTTGCTGCCGCTGAACGCCAAGGCGCCGTTCGATCTGGTCAACCGTCTGCTGCGGAAAAAGGACGTGCAGAACGTCATTGACACCGTCTACCGCTACTGCGGTCAGAAAGAGTCGGTAATCTTCTGCGACCAGATCATGACAACCGGGTTCCGTGCCGCCTTCAAGGCCGGGATTTCATTCGGCAAGGACGACATGCTGATCCCCGACTCCAAATGGGAGATCGTCGGCGGTACCCGCGATGCCGTGAAGGAATTCGAACAGCAGTATATGGATGGTCTGATCACCCAGGGCGAAAAGTACAACAAGGTGGTCGATGCCTGGTCGAAATGTTCCGATGCCGTGGCCAACGCCATGATGACGGAAATCTCGGCGGTACGGCTGGATGAGAATGGCGCGGAAAAAGAGCCGAACTCGGTCTACATGATGTCGCACTCCGGGGCCCGGGGATCACCGGCGCAGATGAAGCAGTTGGGCGGCATGCGCGGGCTGATGGCCAAGCCGTCGGGCGAAATCATCGAAACCCCGATCATCTCGAACTTCAAGGAAGGCCTGACGGTTCTGGAGTATTTCAACTCCACCCACGGTGCCCGCAAGGGTCTGGCCGATACCGCGCTGAAAACCGCGAACTCCGGCTATCTGACGCGGCGTCTGGTCGATGTGGCGCAGGATTGCATCGTGCGCAGCATCGACTGCGGCACCGAACGGTACATCACCGCAGAACCGGCGGTGAACGACGGTGAAGTGGTTTCCAGCCTGGCAGAACGGGTTCTGGGCCGCACTGCCGCCGAAGATGTGCTGCGTCCCGGCACCGACGAGGTGATCGTCAGCCGTGGTGAGTTGATCGACGAACGGCGCGCCGACATCATCGCCACTGCGGCGGTTTCGGCGATCCGCATCCGCTCGCCCCTGACCTGCGAGGCGGATGAAGGGGTTTGCGCCACCTGCTATGGCCGCGATCTGGCGCGTGGCACCATGGTCAACGTCGGTGAAGCTGTCGGCATCATCGCCGCACAGTCGATCGGCGAACCCGGGACCCAGCTGACCATGCGCACCTTCCACATCGGCGGCATTGCCCAAGGTGGCCAGCAGTCGTTCCTTGAAGCCAGCCAGGAAGGCAAGATCGAGTTCCGCAACGCCAACCTTTTGCTCAACGTCGCAGGCGAGCAGATCGTGATGGGGCGCAACATGCAGATCGCCATCATCGACGAAAACGGCCAGGAACGCGCCAGCCACAAGCTGTCTTATGGCTCCAAGGTGTTCGTCAAGGACAAGGCCCCGATCAAGCGCGGCGAAAAGCTGTTTGAATGGGACCCCTATACCCTGCCGATCATCGCTGAAAAGGGTGGTGTCACCCGGTTTGTCGACCTGATCTCCGGCATTTCGGTGCGCGAAGATACCGATGAAGCCACCGGGATGACGCAAAAGATCGTGTCGGACTGGCGGTCGGCACCCAAGGGCAATGACCTGAAGCCGGAAGTGATCATCATGGACGCCCTGACCGGTGACCCGGTGCGCAACGAAGCCGGTAACCCGATCAGCTATCAGATGTCGGTCGATGCGATCCTGTCGATCGAAGATGGTCAGGAGGTGAAACCCGGCGACGTGGTGGCCCGTATTCCGCGTGAAGGGGCGCGGACCAAGGACATCACCGGTGGTCTGCCGCGGGTTGCCGAACTGTTCGAAGCCCGACGCCCGAAAGATCACGCCATCATCGCCGAGGTTGATGGCTATGTGCGGTTTGGCAAGGACTACAAGAACAAGCGCCGCATCACCATCACCCCGACAGACGACAGCCACCAGCCGGTCGAATATATGGTGCCGAAGGGCAAGCATATTCCGGTACAAGAAGGTGATTTCGTCCAGAAGGGCGATTACATCATGGACGGCAACCCCGCCCCGCACGACATCCTGCGGATCATGGGGATCGAGGCGCTGGCGAACTATCTGATCGACGAAGTGCAGGACGTGTACCGGCTGCAAGGTGTGAAGATCAACGACAAGCACATCGAAGTGATCGTGCGCCAGATGCTGCAAAAGTGGGAGATTCTGGACTCGGGCGAGACGACATTGCTGAAAGGCGAGAATGTCGACAAGGACGAGCTGGAGGAAACCAACGCCAAGGCGGTGGCCAACGGTCTGCGCCCAGCCACCGGTGAGCCGATCCTGCTCGGCATCACCAAGGCCAGCCTGCAAACCCGCAGCTTCATCAGCGCTGCGTCATTCCAGGAAACCACACGGGTGCTGACCGAAGCATCGGTGATGGGCAAGCGGGACAAGCTGGTGGGGTTGAAGGAAAACGTCATCGTCGGCCGGTTGATCCCGGCGGGAACCGGGGGTGCGACCAAGCGGGTGCGGAAGATCGCGCTGGACCGCGACCAGAAGGTGCTGGAGACCCGCAAGGCCGAGGCCGAAGCCTCTGCCGCACTGGCAGCCCCGGTCAATGACATGATCGGGGACGAGGATGACCTGTTGGTGATGACCCCGGAAAGCCGCGACGAATAGGCGGCTGTAGTATCCGGCAAAGGCCCCCGAACCTTGTTCGGGGGCCTTTGCCATGGAATAAGGTCATCGTCGGCGCGGGCAGGGGGGAATGATGGGCAATCTCAGGGTGCAGGCCATCGGATTGTGCCGGTTTTCCTACCTTGGCTCCGGCGGGTTCAAGATCGCGCATGATACGTTGGAGGATCACCGCCGCTATCTGTACAACCCCAAACGGCTGGATCTGCGGATGATCTGGTTTGAACAGGTGTTTCTGCCCGCCTGGCATCAGCAAACTGACCCCGATTACACCATGGTCATGCTGCTGAGCGCGGATTTCCCCAGCCCCTATCGCCGCCGCATCGAAGATCTGACCCGCGACTTGCCGCAGTTTCACCTGACCTGGGCCCCCCCCGGCCCACACCGTGAGGTGTGCAGCGCCGCCGTCAGGGCGGTGATCGACCCCACCGCCGATGTCACGGCGCAGTTCCGGCTGGATGATGATGACGCTGTTGCCGTCGATTTCATCGCAGCGTTGCGCCGTGACTTTGACCTGATGCAGCCGTTCTTTCGTGAAAAACGCCAGATGGCGCTGGATTACATGCGCGGCGTGCTGCTGGTGGACCGGGACGGCGTCGTCGATGTGCAACCCCGGCTGGTGCAATCCTGGGCGGCGGGGATGGTGCTGTTTCTGCCGCAAGGGGATGTGCGGTCGGTACTGGATTTCCCGCACCACAAGATTGAACTGAAAATGCCGGTGATGCTGATGTCGGACCAGCTGATGTTTGCCCGGGGTTCACATGCCGAAAACGACTCGAAGATTCAGGAGGGCGGGGCCGGATTCCATTTTCCCGAAGCCAAGGTGGAAGCCGCTTTGCGCAGCCGGTTCGGCATCCGGCTGTCTGCGCTGAACAATGCGCTTTCGCAGTACCACAGCGGCTGATATCCGTTCGCCAACACCCCCCGAAACAGGCTGGTCATGGCCCTTTTTGCATTGTCCCGGCGCGGGACTTGCAACGGCCCATTGAAAACAAACGGAAATTCCGTCAGCATTTAGGAAGTCTTAAGGATTGTGGCTTGCACGGGCCTGTCAGACCATGGGCGGTTCGGCGACCATCGATCCGGGTTCGGCATTGCCCTGCCGGATGAAGCGGGTGCCAAAGGTCAGCAGGGAGGTGCTTTGGTCGGGAGACCCGGGTGCAAGGCTTCGGCGAAATCTATTCTGTGATCGGCGCGGCCGAGCGCCTTCGGCCGCACAAGACCCTTGACCGCCAGGTGAGATCGGGAGACCCTGCCCTCCAGGGTCAGGCGCCTTCGGGAATGGCTGGACCAGCGGGTTTGGCGAGGGAGGTTTGCCGTGACCGAAGAAGCCAATTCGGCGCAGCGGGAATTCTGGAACTCCAGTTTTGGAGAGAAGTGGATCACGTTCGAGGACGATCTCGAAACCCTTCACGCTCCGATGACCGAGCCGCTGCTCGCCCGTGCTGCAATCGGACCAGGGATGCGGGTGCTTGATGTCGGCTGCGGCAGCGGCTCGGTCGTCCGGCGTGCGGCCGAGTTGGCTGGAACCGGCGGCGAAGTGACGGGCGTGGACATCTCGGAGGTGCTCCTGAGCACCGCGCGCGCCACTGCCGGGGGAGAGGGCAAAGCCCGCGTCGCCTATGTGCTTGCCGATGCACAGACCCATGCCTTTGCGCCGGCCTCCTTTGACCGGTTCATATCACGGATGGGGGTGATGTTCTTCGCCGATCCGGTTGCGGCCTTCAGAAACCTGCTTTACGCAGCTCGGCCCGGCGCCAGCCTCACTGCGGTAGTTTGGCGACGCGGCGAGGTGAATCCGTGGTTCGGAATTCCAACCGAGATTGCAATCCGTCATCTGGGGCCCGTCGAAGTTGACCCGAATGCGCCCGGCCCGTTGGCGTTCGCGAATGCGGACCGCACCCTGGCGCTGCTGGCGACGGCGGGTTGGGGGGACGCGAGGGCCGATCCCCTTTCGATTCTGCTGGAAACACGCGGGACTGCGGCGGAGGCTGCGGCCAGCGTCGGCTCCATAGGGCCGGCGGCCCGCATCATGGGGGCGAAAGGTGCCACAGCTGCGCAGACGGCTGCCATCGTGGCCGATATTGCTACAGGATTCAGCCAGTTCGAGACGGATCTTGGCCTGCGGGTGCCGGTGACGATGACGCTCCTTTCGGCCAAGGCACCCGGCTGAGCCGACGACACCAGCGCTCTTCTGCCCTTTGGCACCGGAAGACGGAGGTAAGACTGCGCAATCGTCGCGATTGGCGCAACCACCATTCCCGCCCGAAATCCAGCTTTCAGGCCCGAGCGCCGTCTGATAGCAGCAAAGCCAAAAGGGCAGGCGGGGCGATGAACATTTCGGACAACGCGCGGGGTGCGGCCCTGATGATGGCAAGCATGGCCTGCTTTACCATCAACGATACCTTCATGAAGGCGATGGCGGGTCATCTGCCGCTGTTCGAATTGCTGGTGTTGCGCGGCCTGGGGGCGATTGTCACCACGGCGGTGATTGCGCATCAAATGGGGATGCTGCATCTGCGGTTTGGCAGGGCGGATCGCAAGCTGGTGGTGATCCGGTCACTGGCGGAAATCGGATCGACCTATTTCTTTCTGACCGCGCTGTTCAACATGCCGATTGCCAACGTATCGGCGATCTTTCAGGCGCTGCCGCTGGCGATCACCCTGGCCGGCATGGTGTTTCTGCGCGAAAAGGTCGGGTGGCGGCGGATGACGGCCATCCTGATCGGTTTTGGCGGGGTGATGCTGATCGTGCAACCGGGCGGCGACGGGTTCAACCTTTATGCGCTGCATGCGCTGGCGTCGGTGGCGTGCGTCGTGGTGCGTGATCTGGTGGTGCGGCGGATGTCGAGCGCGGTGCCATCGCTGATGGTGGCACTGGGGGCAGGGGTGGCGGTGACCAGTTTCGGCATCGTGGCATCGACCCAGATTGTCTGGGTGGCGCCATCGCCGCTGGACTGGCTGTTCATCCTGTGCGCCATGGCGTTTCTGGTCGCAGGCTATCTGTTCAGCGTGGCCACCATGCGGGTCGGCGATCTGGGCTTCATCGCCCCGTTCCGCTACACCGGCCTGATCTGGGCGCTGGTACTGGGGCTGGCGGTGTTTGGCGACTGGCCCGATGTCTGGACCTTTGCCGGGTCGGCGATCATCGTGGCAACCGGGTTGTTCACGCTGCTGCGGGAACGGAAGATGGCCGGTGCTGCAGGTGCCCGCCAAGGGGGTGTTGCGGCCAGTTCGGGGACTTCTGCCGAACTGTGAAAATAGCCTGAAACCCGGCCTTGACCCGCTGTTGACAACCCCCGCGACTCTGCCTATACCGCCCGCACTCAGGCAGGGGTAACCCCCTTGCCGGGGTTCAAATATCGAAGTGGTCATGATCCGGGCTGATGCCCCGATCCTCTGGAATTCCACCGCACCGTTCCCGCTCCATGGGAACGACTGCGGTTTTGCCGTTTTGCATCCAGTGTTCCTCTCGAGGGCCTGCGCAGGGCGAGAACGAAGCGCAACACGGGGAACGTGCATGCCAACGATCCAACAGCTGATCCGCCACGGGCGGCAGCCTCGAGTGAAACGGTCCAAGTCGCAACACTTGGAATCCTGTCCGCAAAAGCGTGGTGTCTGCACCCGCGTCTATACCACCACCCCGAAAAAGCCGAACTCGGCCATGCGGAAAGTCGCCAAGGTGCGTCTGACCAATGGCTTTGAAGTCATCAGCTACATCCCCGGTGAAAAGCATAACCTGCAGGAACATTCGGTTGTTCTGATCCGCGGCGGTCGTATCAAGGACCTTCCCGGTGTGCGTTACCACATCCTGCGCGGTGTTCTGGATACCCAGGGCGTGAAAGACCGCCGTCAGCGTCGTTCGAAATACGGCGCCAAGCGTCCGAAGTGAGGGAATAACAGATGTCTCGTCGTCACGCCGCCGAAAAGCGCGAAGTATTGCCGGATGCCAAATATGGTGACCGGGTTCTGACCAAGTTCATGAACAACCTGATGGTTGATGGCAAAAAGTCGGTTGCCGAACATATCGTCTATTCGGCGATGGAACGGGTCGAGGCGCGGCTGAAGCGCTCGCCGATCGATGCGTTCCGCGAAGCGCTGGAAAACGTGAAGCCGTCGCTGGAAGTGCGCAGCCGCCGGGTTGGTGGGGCGACCTATCAGGTTCCGGTTGAGGTCCGCCCGGAGCGTCGCGAGGCGCTGGCGATCCGCTGGCTGATCATCGCTGCCCGCAAGCGCAACGAAAACACCATGGAAGAGCGTCTGGCCGCCGAAATGCTGGATGCTGCGAACAATCGTGGTACCGCGGTGAAAAAGCGCGAAGACACCCACAAGATGGCCGACGCCAACAAGGCGTTCAGCCATTACCGCTGGTAACATATAGTCTGAGGCAGACCAATGGCACGCGACTACCCACTCGACCACTACCGGAATTTCGGCATCATCGCCCATATCGACGCGGGTAAAACCACGACGACCGAGCGGATTCTGTATTACACCGGCAAAAACCACAAAATCGGCGAAGTGCATGATGGCGCTGCGACGATGGACTGGATGGAGCAGGAGCAGGAGCGGGGCATCACCATCACGTCGGCTGCCACCACCACCTTCTGGCAGCGCACCGAAGATCCGGTTGCCAACGCGCTGCAAACCAACAAGTACCGCTTCAACATCATCGACACCCCCGGCCACGTTGATTTCACCATTGAGGTTGAACGCTCGCTGGCGGTGCTCGATGGGGCTGTGGTGCTGCTGGATGCCAATGCCGGTGTCGAGCCGCAGACCGAAACCGTTTGGCGTCAGGCCGACAGGTACGAAGTGCCGCGCATCGTGTTCGTCAACAAGATGGACAAGACCGGGGCCGATTTCTACAACTGCGTCAAGATGATCAGGGACCGCACCGGTGCCAAGCCGATGCCGGTGCAGATCCCGATCGGTGCCGAAGACAAGCTTGAAGGCATCGTTGATCTGATCAAGATGGAAGAATGGGTCTACGAAGGCGAAGATCTGGGCGCCTCATGGCGTCGCCAGCCGATCCGCGCCGAGCTGCAGGACCTGGCAGCCGAGTGGCGCCACCACATGCTGGAGCTTGCGGTCGAGCAGGACGACGCGGTGATGGAAGCCTATCTGGAAGGCGTCGAGCCGGATTCCGAAACGCTGCGCGCCTTGATCCGCAAAGGCACCCTGTCGATCTCTTTCGTGCCGGTGCTGTGCGGTTCGTCCTTCAAGAACAAGGGCGTACAGCCGATGCTGAACGCAGTGATCGACTTTCTGCCGAACCCGCTGGATGTTCCGGCCTATATGGGCTTCGTTCCGGGCGACGAGACCGAAACCCGCAACGTCTCGCGCTCTGCCGATGATGCCCAGCCGTTCTCGGCGCTGGCATTCAAGATCATGAACGACCCGTTTGTCGGCTCGCTGACCTTTACCCGCATCTATTCCGGCACCCTGAAAAAGGGCGACCAGATGATGAATGCGACCAAAGGCCGCCGCGAACGGGTTGGCCGCATGATGATGATGCATGCGATCAACCGCGAAGAGATCGATGAGGCGTTTGCCGGCGACATCATTGCGCTGGCCGGGCTGAAGGAAACCACCACCGGCGATACATTGTGCGATCCGGTAAAACCGGTCGTGCTGGAAACCATGACTTTCCCGCAACCGGTGATCGAGATTGCAGTTGAGCCGAAATCCAAGGCCGATCAGGAAAAGATGAGCCTGGCGCTGGTGCGTCTGGCCGCCGAAGATCCGTCTTTCCGGGTGGAAACCGATCAGGAATCCGGCCAGACCATTATGAAGGGCATGGGCGAATTGCACCTCGACATTCTGGTCGACCGCATGCGCCGCGAATTCAAGGTTGAGGCCAACATCGGTGCGCCGCAGGTGGCCTACCGTGAAACCGTCAGCCGTGAAGCCGAGATCGACTATACCCACAAGAAACAGACCGGTGGTACCGGTCAGTTCGCGCGGATCAAGATCGTGATCTCGCCGACCGAACCGGGCGAGGGCTATTCGTTCTCGTCCAAAGTTGTCGGCGGTTCGGTGCCCAAGGAATATATTCCCGGCGTCGAAAAGGGCATCAAGTCGGTGATGGATTCGGGCCCGCTGGCCGGCTTCCCGGTAATCGACTTCAAGGTGGCACTGATCGACGGCGCCTACCATGATGTGGACTCGTCAGTCCTGGCCTTTGAAATCGCCGCCCGCGCCGCAATGCGCGAAGGGCTGAAGAAAGCCGGGGCGAAGCTGCTGGAACCGATCATGAAAGTCGAAGTGGTGACCCCGGACGAATATACCGGCGGCATCATCGGCGATCTGACCAGCCGCCGCGGCCAGATCTCGGGGCAGGAAAGCCGTGGCAACGCCGTGGTGGTCAATGCCTTTGTGCCACTGGCCAACATGTTCGGCTATATCAATACCCTGCGCTCGATGTCTTCGGGTCGTGCGAACTTCACCATGGAGTTCCACCATTATGACGCGGTGCCGCAGAACATCTCTGACGAGATCCAGAAGAAATACGCGTGATCCAATGGTGCGTGCAGGCACGCACCCTACCGATGAATGTAGGGTGTGTGCTTGCACGCACCATGACCGAAACAGGAGGCCATGATGGCGAAG
>JAYTDA010000114.1:0-34473 GCA_043736155.1 Paracoccaceae bacterium
CTTTTTCCCCGCCGCCAGACAGGCGAACAGTGCCGCCGAAATCGCCGCCATGCCCGAGGGATAGGCAACCGCCGTGCCGCCCTCCAACATGCCCAACCGGTCCTCCAGCACCTCCCAGGTCGGCATTCCGGAGCGACCATAGACATGGCTCAGCCCCTCCACATCCGGGGTGAAATAGGTGGCGGACGAGGTGATCGGCGGTGCCATCGCCTCGCCCGGCGCAGGACTGGCGCGGTGCAACAGGGCGGCGGCGCGGGCCTGTGCTGCGGCGTCCATCAGACCAGCCTCGCCGGAAATCCATCGGCCCGCAGGTCGGTGTTCAGCAAATCTTCCAAGAGTTTCACGATCTGCGTCGACTGCGCCGCCCCCCCATAAGCCGCCCGGCCCTTCATGAAGATCTGGTTGGTCAGCGCCGCAAGGTCCAAGGGCACCCCGTAGTCGCGCCCGAACCCCATCGCAAAACCCAGGTCCTTCAGCGCCAAATCCATCGTGAAAGCAATGTCATACGACCCGTTCAGGATCAGTTGCCCCTCGGTTTCATGCACGAAGGACGTGCCGGACGAGGCCGCAATCGCCTCCCACGCGGTCTTCAGATCAAGGCCCCCCCGCTTGGCCAGCATCAGCGCCTCGCCATCCGCCACCAGATGGATGAACGCCAGCATGTTGGTGATGACCTTGATCACCGCTGCGGAGCCGAGTGGCCCCATGTGAAACACCTGAGTGCCCATCGCCCGGATCGCCGGTTCATGCAGGGCGAACAGATCGGCATCGCCACCGACCAGCATGGTGATCTCGCCCCGCGCCGCCAGATGGACCCCGCCGGTCACCGGCAGTTCCAGCGTCCGCACCCCCTTTTCCGCAGCAAGGGCCGACAGCCGCAAAATCTCCTCGCGGCCAAGGGTCGACATTTCGATCCAGCTTTGGCCGGGGCGGGCAGCGGCCAGCACCCGGGTCAGCACCGCCTCTGATATCGTGGGAGAGGGCAGGCAGGTGATGACGGCATCGACCTTTGCGGTCAAATCCTCCGGGGTATCGGCCCAACCGGCCCCCTGCGCCTCCAGCGCGGCGGCGCTGGCGCGGTTCAGGTCTGTCACCGTCAGCGCAAAGCCACCCCGCAGCAGCGACGCCGCCAGATGGCCGCCAAGATTGCCCAGTCCGATGAAACCATAGTGCATCGCGCCCTCCGATATGTTGACGAAAAATTTCTTGACCGAACGATGAGGGCTGCGCCAGTGCGGCGTGGGGGGCTTATTTGCGCTTTCGATCACATGGCCGGGGAGAAATGGCCGCGCAGCGCCGCCAGCAGGCGTTTGTGGGTGGCAACATGGCGCCGCCGCAGGTGGATGACGGAATAGACCGGTTGGCTGATGGCCGGGGCATCCAGCACCAGAACGGCCCAGCCCTGCTCCACCATCGCCGCCGCCGCACGGTCCAGCACATAGGCAGACCCGCCCAACGCCCGCAGCAGACCCGCAACAGTGGACGACAGGCCCGACGCCACCGGGGCCAGCGCCGGTTGGGTCAGCACCGCCCTTTGCTGCGCCGAGAATGAGGGCGAATAATCCGCCAGCATCAGCCGTTCCGCCACCACCTCGGCCAGTGCATTGGCGTGGGTTGACACCATGCGGTAGGTCACATCGCCCAGCCGTTCATAATGCAGATCGGGATGCGGATAGGGGGTGAACAGCAGTGCCAGATCATGGCTGCCCGACAGCACATCTTCGGACATCTGCGCCGAAAAATCCGCCTCGACATAAAAGGTTGCACCGGGCAGGGCGCGCAGCAGAGCCTGTACCCAGTCGCCGATGTAATGGGTGGCGAGATCGGATTGCAGCCCGATGCGCAGCCGGGGGTTGCCGGCGCGGCCCGACAGCGAGCGCCGCGCCTCGTTCCATTCATGGCGCAGGGCGCGGGCATGCGGCAGGAAGTTCTGCCCCGCAGCGGTTGGCCGGGTACCACCCCGGTTGCGGTCAAACAGCAAGGTTCCCAACTGGGTTTCCAGCGTTTGCATCCGCGCCGAAACCGTGGATTGCTTGACCCCCAGCCGATCAGCACTGCGGTTGAACGAGTTGGTTTCCATCAGGTCAAGGAAGGTGTCGATCAGGTCGATCTGCATCGGTGGGCTCCGGCAAGGGATGCTCATACTCTAATCGAAAAGGCCGATCAATAAACCCCCCGGTGCAGCGTTGAAGCAAAGCTGCAAACCATGCAGAAACCATGCATATTCGATGCAGCATAATTCCGGGGACTGGTGATGGCTGGAACTGCCGCCGATAGCATGTCATCGCAAACCGTTCCATCGCAGGCGCGGGTCGTGATCATTGGTGGCGGTGCCGTCGGGGTGTCATCGCTGTATCATCTGGCCCGCGCCGGATGGCGCGACTGTGTTCTGCTGGAAAAGAACGAACTGACCGCTGGCAGCACCTGGCATGCCGCTGGCAATGTCCCGACTTTTTCCACCAGTTGGTCGCTGATGAACCTGCAGCGCTATTCCACCGAACTGTACCGGGGCCTGGGTGCCGCCGTCGATTACCCGATGAATTACCATGTCACCGGGTCGATCCGGCTGGCCCATTCCGCCGAACGGATGCAGGAATTCGCCCGCGCCAAAGGCATGGGGCGCACTCAGGGCATGGCGCTGGATGTGCTGGGGGTCGACGATATTTCTGCGAAATATCCGTTCCTGGAAACCCACGACCTGCAAGGGGCCCTGTATGACCCTGCCGATGGCGACATTGATCCGGCACAGCTGACTCAGGCGCTGGCCAAGGGGGCGCGGGATCTGGGGGCGACCATCCTGCGGTTTTGTCCTGCCATAGGCGTCAGCCGCGTCGGCGGCGACTGGGTGGTGCACACCGCCAAAGGTGACATCCGCTGCGCTATCGTGGTCAACGCCGCCGGCTATTATGCCCAAAGGGTCAGCGAATGGTTCATCCCTTACGGGAGCCGCCGGGTGCCGATGGTGGCGATGAGCCACCAGTACCTGCTCAGCGAACCGATTCCGGAGATTGAGGCTTGGAGCAAAGAGGTTGGCCACAAGCTGCCGCTGCTGCGCGACGTTGATGTGTCTTACTATCTGCGGCAGGAAAAGGGCGGCTTCAACCTTGGCCCCTATGAGCGGAACTGCCGCGCCCATTGGGTAACCCCTGATGATCCGTTGCCCGAGGATTTCAGCTTTCAGCTGTTCCCCGACGATCTGGACCGGCTGGAGCCCTATATCCTTGATGCGATGGCGCGGGTACCGCTGCTGGGGACGGCTGGCATTTCCAAGGTGATCAACGGGCCGATCCCCTATACCCCCGACGGCAACCCGCTGATTGGCCCGATGCCGGGGGTGCCCAATGCGTTCGAGGCCTGCGTCTTTACCTTTGGCATTGCCCAGGGTGGCGGG
Organism: Paracoccaceae bacterium; assembly: GCA_043736155.1. GTDB lineage: Bacteria > Pseudomonadota > Alphaproteobacteria > Rhodobacterales > Rhodobacteraceae > JANNRR01. The sequence continues at coordinate 3,392 of JAYTDA010000114.1, forward strand.
GCTGGCAAGGTGCTGGCGGAATGGGTCACTGAAGGCGCGACCGAATGGGACATGTGGTCCTGTGACCCGCGCCGGTTCGGCAGCCATGCCGATGACGCCTATACCCGCGCGTGTGGGATCGAGGTCTATGGCCATGAATATGCCATGCATTTCCCGCAGGCGCGCTGGCCTGCCGGGGCTGACCGCAAGCTGAGCCCTGTGCATGCCCAACTGAAAGCCGAAGGGGCGCAGTTTGGTGCTTATAACGGCTGGGAACGGGCCAATTGGTACGCGCAACCCGGTGACGATACCGGCTGGGAGGCGACACAGACCTGGGGCCGCGCCGGGCCGTGGCAGCCCCGGGTCGCCGGGGAGTGTCTGGCGGTGCGCGATGCAGCAGGCATTCTGGACCTGCCGGGGTTTTCCCGGTTCCTGGTGACCGGTCCGGGTGTGGTGGATTGGCTGGAACAACAGATCACCGGGCGGGTTCCGGGGGTCGGACGGCTGGGCCTGGGCTATTTCGCCGATGCCCGCGGGCGGATCGTGACAGAGATGTCGATTGCCCGGCTGGGTCCGGAGGAGGTGTTGCTGATCACCGCAGCCACGGCGCATCAGCATGACAAGGAATGGCTGCTGCGGGCGATGCCTGCGACGCTGACGCTGAGCGATGGCACCGATCAGTGGTCGTGCCAGATCCTGACCGGGCCAAGGTCGCGCGAGATTCTGGCGCAGGTGTGCGATGGCGATCTGGCGCTGCCATGGCTGTCATTGCAAAGGGCGCAGATTGCCGGGGCAGGGGTCTGGCTGTTCCGCGTATCCTTTGCCGGGGAACTGGGCTGGGAGGTTCATGCCCGGGTGGCGGATATGGCTGCGGTGCGGGCGGCGCTGATGGCGGCTGGAAAGCCGTTGGGGTTGAAGCCGTTTGGCATGTTTGCCCTGAATGCGCTGCGGATCGAAAAGGGCTATCGCGCCTGGAAAGGCGATCTGTCGACCGACTACAGCGTGCTGCAAGGCGGGCTGGAGCGGTTTGTACGCTGGGACAAGCCGGAGTTTGTCGGTCGCGCGGCCTTGGCGGCGGAAAAGCAACGCGGTGTGTCCAAGCGGTTTGTGACTTTGGTGGTCCAGGCCGGGGCATGCGATGCACCCTATATGTCGACGCTGTGGCATCAGGGCCAGGTGGTTGGGGAAACCACTTCGGGGGCATGGGGCTACCGGGTCGGGGCGTCGCTGGCTTTGGGCATGTTGCGCGCCGATCTGTGTGGTGCAGGGACCGTTGTCGAAGTGGAGATTTACGGCGAACGCTGCGCCGCCGTGGTGCAGGACGATGGAGCCCTGTGGGACAGGGGCAATGCGCGGTTGCGCGGGTAGGGGCGATTTTTCTGCGAAAAATCATGCCTCCGGCGGGGATATTTGGGAACAGAAAATGAGGGAGGCGTGGCTGAGGTGTGCTGCCCCGGAAATGACCGGGCGATGGTTTCGGGGACTTCAGCGCAAGGTGTTGCGGATGAATGTGGAGGAATGCTGTGGTTGATCTGCCGAACAAGGCCCGCGTTGTCATCATCGGTGGCGGGATTTCCGGCTGTTCCGTCGCCTATCATCTGACCGCCCTCGGGTGGCAGGATGTGGTGCTGCTGGAGCGCAAACAGCTGACCTCCGGCACCACATGGCATGCTGCGGGCCTGATCGGCCAGTTGCGCGGCACCCAGAACATGACCCGGCTGGCGCGCTATTCCGCCGAGTTGTATCGGCGGCTGGAAGCGGAAACCGGGGTTGCGACCGGCATGAAGCGCAACGGCTCGATTTCATTGGCACTGACCGCCGACCGGCACCAGGAACTGCTGCGGCAAGCGGCGCTGGCGCGGGCGTTCGATGTCGAGGTGCAGGAAATATCCGTTCACGATGTCACATCGATGTATCCGCATGTGAATGTGGCCGATGCCGTGGGGGCCGTGCATCTGCCCGGCGATGGCCAGTGCGATCCCGCCAACATCGCCCAGGCTTTGGCCAAGGGCGCGCGGGCGCAAGGGGCGCTGATTGCCGAAGGGGTGAAGGTGGCGCGCGTCACCCATTCGGGCGGCAAGGTCACCGGGGTTGACTGGACCTGTGGCGAGGCAACCGGCCATATCGCCTGTGACGCCGTGGTCAACTGCGGCGGCATGTGGGGGCGCGATCTGGCGGGGTCGGTCGGTGTCACCCTGCCGCTGCATGCCTGCGAGCATTTCTATATCGTCACCGAACCGATTGCCGGGCTTGGCACCTTGCCGGTGCTGCGGGTCCCGGATGAGTGCGCCTATTACAAGGAAGATGCCGGCAAGATGATGCTGGGGGCGTTTGAGCCGCGTGCCAAGCCCTGGGGCATGGCAGGCATCCGCGAGGATTTCTGCTTTGACCAGTTGCCCGAAGATTTCGACCATTTCGAGCCGATCCTCGCCGCTGCCGTCCACCGGATGCCGATGCTGGCTGTGGCGGGGATTCACACCTTTTTCAACGGGCCGGAAAGCTTCACCCCCGACAACCGCTATTATCTTGGCGAAGCACCGGAACTGGAAGGCTACTGGGTCGCGGCGGGTTACAATTCCATCGGCATCGTGTCTTCCGGCGGTGCTGGCATGGCGCTGGCCGCCTGGATGGACAAGGGGCACCCACCGTTCGATCTGTGGGAAGCCGATATCCGCCGCGCCCAGCCGTTTCAGCGCAACCGCGCCTATCTGCGTGAACGGGTCACTGAAACCCTGGGGCTGCTGTACGCCGACCATTACCCTTACCGTCAGGTTGAAACCGCCCGTGGCGTGCGGCGCTCACCGATCCATGCACATCTGAAAGCGGCAGGGGCGGTGTTTGGCGAAGTGGCAGGCTGGGAACGCGCCAACTGGTTTGCCGAACCGGGGCAGGCGGCAGAGTATCAGCACAGTTGGGGGCGGCAGTCCTGGTTTGCCAATCAGGCGCGCGAACACCGGGCGGTGCGCGAAGCGGTCGGGCTGTTCGACATGACCTCATTCGGCAAGATCCGGGTCGAGGGGCGCGACGCCTGTGCCCTGCTGCAACGACTTTGCGGCAATGATGTCGATGTCGCTGCGGGTTGCATCGTCTATAGCCAGATGCTGAATGACCGCGGCGGCATCGAATGCGATCTGACGGTGACGCGGCTCAGCGAAGTCGCGTTCCTGCTGGTGGTACCGGGGGCCACCCTGCAGCGCGATCTGAACTGGCTGCGTCGCCATGTTGGCGATGCCTTTGCGGTGGTGACCGATGTGACTGCGGGTGAGGCGGTGTTCTGCGTCATGGGGCCAGGCGCCCGCGCCCTGCTGGCCGCCGTCAGCCCGGATGATCTGTCCAACGCCGGCTTTCCCTATGGCACTGCGCGCGAGATCGAGGTGGGCATGGGCCTCGCCCGCGCCCACCGGGTGTCTTATGTCGGTGAACTGGGGTGGGAGTTGTATGTCCCGACTGATCAGGCGGCGCATGTCTATGAAGCGATTGCCGCCGCCGGGCCGGAACACGGGCTGCGGCTTTGTGGCATCCATACGCTGGACAGTTGCCGGATCGAAAAGGCGTTCCGCCATTTCGGCCATGACATCACCGATGAGGATCATGTGCTGGAAGCCGGTTTGGGCTTTGCCGTGAAGGTGGGCAAAGGCAGCTTCATCGGCCGCGATGCCGTGCTGCGCAAGCGTGAAGCGGGGCTGGCGCGGCGCATGGTGCAACTGCGCCTGCGCGATCCGGAGCCGTGCCTGTTTCACAACGAGCCGGTGTTGCGTGACGGCAGGATCGTCTCGATTGTCACCTCTGGCAACTATGGCCACCACCTCGGCGGTGCCATTGGCATGGCCTATGTGCCCTGCGCCGGGCAAAGTGCCGATGAGGTGCTGGCCGGGCGCTACCGCGTCGATGTCGCGGGCCGGTTGATTGACGCCGATGTGTCGCTGAAACCGATGTATGATCCGGGTGCGGCGCGGGTGCGGATGTAATGGCATTGGGTTTGTTTTTCGGGGAAATACTCCCGCCGGAGGCTCTGGCGGTGGGGTCGGAGCCTCCGGCGGGGATATTTGGAGAACGGAAGATGTTGGGTAACGGGGGATGGCGATGACCCTGGCGGCGCGGCATCAGCGGTTTTTCGATCTGCATCAGGCGGGGTGTTTCGTGATGCCCAATCCGTGGGACTGCGGGACGGCACGGATGATGGCGGCTTTGGGAGCGCAGGCCCTGGCCACCTCGTCGGCGGCGCATGCCTTTACCATGGGGCGGGCGGATATCGGCGGGGTCAGCCGGGATGAGGCTCTGGCCCATGCCGCCGATCTCCTGGGGGCAACCGCGCTGCCGCTGTCGGGGGATTTTGAAAACGGTTTTGCCGATGCACCGGACGGGGTCGCCGAAACCGTGCGGCTGGCGGGGGAGGTCGGTCTGTCCGGCTGTTCGATCGAAGATACGATTCCGCTGGCCGGTACCCCGGCCTATGCGTTCGACCTGGCGGTGGAGCGGGTCCGCGCAGCGGTGGCGGCGGCGCGGGCGCTTGGGCGGCCGTTTGTGCTCTGCGCACGCGCCGATGGGGTGATGAACGGCACATACGATCTGGCCGAAGGTATCCGGCGCTTGCAGGCGTTTGAGGCGGCGGGGGCGGATCTATTGTATCTGCCGGTGCCGCCAGGGGCCGCAGAATTGCGGCAGGTTTTGGCGGCGTTGACCAAGCCGGTGAATGCGCTGGCGGCGGGGCCGCTGCGCAGGCTGAGTGTTGCGGAACTGGCGGCGATCGGGGTGCGGCGGATTTCGCTGGGCTCGCAGGTGGCGCGGGTGGCACAGGACGCGATCCGGGGGGCGGTGGCGGCGATGCTGGGCGCGGGGGATTTTACCCCCCTGCTGGCGGCAGCGCCGGGGGCGGAAATCGACGCGCTATTGGTCAGGGGAGCAGGCGATGAATGAAGCAGCAGCAGGCGGCGGCGCAAGACGGTCTGGCGGGCGGGCGGCGCGGGTGGCGGTGCGATCAGCGCCGCTGGCCGAGGACAAGAAGCCGCTGCGCCCCGGCATGTCGGGCGGCCAGTATAATCCGCTGACCGAGGCCAATGTGCGGCGCATCCACGAAGCCGCATTGCAGGCGCTGGAAGAAATCGGTCTGGCCGATGCGCCACCCTCGGGGGTGGCGATCTTGACCGGGGCCGGGGCGATCCAGGGCGCCGACGGCCGCATCCGGTTTCCGCGCGCACTGGTCGAAGACATGCTGGCCAAGGCGGCGCGCGGCATCACGCTGTTTGGCCGCGAGGAAAGGCATGATCTGCATCTTTCGGGTACCCGCGTGCATTTCGGCACTGCCGGTGCTGCTGTTCATGTGGTGGATGTGGATAGCCGCAAATATCGCGACGCCACCGCCGCTGATCTGTATAAAGCCGCGAAACTGACCCATGCGCTGGACAACGTGCATTTCTTTCAGCGCGCCATGGTCTGCCGCGATGTGCTCGACAATTTCGACATGGATGTGAATACGCTCTATGCCTGCCTGTCGGGCACCACCAAACATGTCGGCACCTCGTTTTCCGAACCGGCGCATGTCAAGGGCTGCTTTGATCTGCTGCATCTGGTTGCTGGCGGCGAAGACCAGTGGCGGGCGCGGCCGTTTGTCAGCAATTCCAACTGTTTCGTGGTGCCGCCGATGAAATTTGCCGAGGAAAGCTGCCGCACGATGGAACTATGCATCCGCGCCGGGATGCCGGTGCTGTTGCTCAGCGCCGGTCAGGCGGGGGCCACGGCACCGGCACCGCTGGCCACCGCGATTGTGCAGGCGGTGGCCGAATGTCTGGCCGGGGTGGTCTATGTCAACGCGATGTCGCCAGGGTTTCCGGCGATTTTCGGCACCTGGCCGTTTGTCAGCGATCTGCGCACCGGTGCAATGTCGGGCGGATCCGGGGAACAGGCGTTGCTGACCGCCGGATGCGCGCAGATGCACCGGTTTTACGGGCTGCCCGGCGGGGCTGCGGCGGGGATTGCCGATGCCAAGTTGCCGGACATGCAGGCAGGCTGGGAACAGTCGATCTCGAACCTGATGGCCGGATTGGCGGGGTTGAACATGGTGTATGAAGCGGTGGGGATGCATGCCAGCCTGATGGGCTTTTGCATGGAATCGCTGGTGCTGGGCGATGACATGCTGGGGCAGGTGTTGCGCTGCATCAAGGGTATTGATGTCACCGAGGAGTCCGTCAGCCTCGATGCGATGAAATCGGTCTGCCTGGGCGGCCCCGGTCACTACCTTGGCCATGACCAGACGCTAAGCCTGATGCAGACCGAATATATCTATCCGGAAGTGGCGGACCGCAGCACCCCGAAGCTGTGGGCCGAAATGGGGTCGCCCGATCTGATTGCACAGGCGCAGCTTCGGATGGCGCGGATATTGGCGGAAGGGTCGTGGCCCAAGGTGGCACCCGAGGTTGATGCGGCGGTGCGGGCGCGGTTCAACATTCATTTCTGAACCGGCGAAAGCGGCGAATTTTCTGCGAAAATTCCCGCCCGGTCGTTCGGGTGGGAGGTGAATTTTCGGAGAAAATTCGGGACGAGATGAGGCTTTACATGGGCGGCGTTTCCTCGCTACCTGTCAGCGGTTGAACGCAGCAGGGATCTGGGGCGATGGGACGACTTTCAGGCAAGATCTGCCTTGTGACAGCCGCAGGTCAGGGGATCGGCCGCGCCACGGTGGCGATGATGGTGGCCGAGGGGGCCAGGGTTGTAGCCGCCGACATCGATCAGGCATTGCTGGGTCAGGTGGCGCGCGATCTGCCGGTTGTGACCTGCCTGCAACTTGATGTGCGCAACCCCGCCGCCATCGCCGCTGCCGCTGCTGCCCATGCCCCGGATGTGCTGTTCAACTGTGCCGGTTTCGTCGCCGCCGGTTCCATACTGGAGTGCGACGAGGAGCAGTGGGCGTTTTCGCTGAGCCTGAACATGACCGCGATGTACCGGATGTGCCGGGCCTTTCTGCCGGGGATGCTGGCGCGCGGTGGCGGTGTTGTCATCAACATGGCATCGGTGGCATCGAGCGTCATCGCCGCCCCCAATCGCTTTGTCTATGGCGCATCGAAAGCCGGTGTCATCGGCATGACCAAAAGCATCGCCGCCGATTTTGTGGCACAAGGCATCCGCGCCCATGCAATCTGCCCCGGCACCGTGGAAAGCCCGTCGCTCGACCAGCGCTTGCGCGATACCGGCGATTATGACGGTGCCAAAGCCGCCTTTATCGCCCGCCAACCAATTGGCCGCATTGGCAAACCGGCTGAAGTCGCGGCGCTGGTGGTCTATCTTGCGTCGGATGAAGCAACCTACAGCACCGGCGGGGTCCATGTGATCGACGGTGGCTGGTCCAACACCTGAACCAACCGTTGAAAGGAAACCGATGAAACTCTTGCGTCATGGAGCAGCCGGGGCAGAGCGTCCGGGCATTCTGGCCGCTGATGGCACTCTGCGCGATCTGAGCGGGCTGGTGCCCGATATCGGTGGCGCCGTGCTGTCGGACGTGGGTCTGGCGATGCTGCGCGGCATTGATGCACTGTCGCTGCCGAAAGTGGCGGCGGGAACCCGGCTTGGCCCCTGCGTGGCCGGCACCGGCAAACTGATCTGCATCGGGCTGAACTATGCCGACCATGCCGCCGAAAGCGGTCTGACCGTGCCGCCGGAACCGATCATCTTCATGAAAGCCACATCGGCGATTGTCGGTGCCAATGATGATGTGACAATCCCGCGCGGGTCGCAAAAGACTGATTGGGAAGTGGAACTGGCGGTGGTGATCGGCACCAGGGCAAAGCATGTGTCTGAAGCCGATGCCCTGAGCCATGTCGCCGGTTATGCCGTGACCAATGACGTGTCGGAACGGGCGTTTCAGATCGAACGCTCGGGCCAATGGACCAAAGGCAAAAGCTGCGACAGCTTTGGCCCGATCGGCCCCTGGCTGGTGACCCGCGACGAAGTGGCAGACCCGCAGAACCTGGGCATGTGGCTGACGGTCAATGGTATCAAGAAGCAGGACGGATCGACCCGCACCATGGTTTACGGCGCCGCCTTTCTGGTCAGCTATCTGAGCCAGTTCATGACCCTGCATCCCGGCGATGTGATTTCGACCGGTACCCCCCCCGGCGTCGGCATGGGGATGAAGCCGCCGCAGTTTCTGCAAGACGGCGATGTGGTGGAACTGGGGATCGAGGGTCTTGGCACCCAGCGCCAGACCTTCCGCGCCGAGGGCTGACGCCTCAGTCCATAAACAGGGGGCCGGAACTCCGGCCCCTTTTGCGTGTTCCTTGTGGTGCCTTCATGTCTGCTGACCCCGACCTGATCCTGACCAATGCCCGCATTCTGACCATGGACCCAGCGGCCCCGTGCGCCGAGGCGGTGGCGCTGATCGGGGATCAGATTGTTGCCGTTGGCCGGGCCGCCGACATCGAAGCGCTGAAGGGCCGCGGCACCCGGGTTTTTGACGCCAAAGGCCGCACCCTGTTGCCCGGATTCAACGAAAGCCACATGCATCTGTTTGCCGGGGGTGCTGAACTGGATCAGTTGCAACTGGCCGGGGTGCGGGGCGAGGCGGATCTGACGGCCCGCATCCGTGCCTATGCCAAAGGGTGCCGCGACCGGGTGTTGCTGGCGCAGGGTGCCGACTATGCCCTGCTGGGCGATGCCCCGATCACCCGCGATGTGCTGGACCGTGCCAGCCCTGACCGGCCGCTGGTGGTGGCGGCGATGGATCACCATACGATGTGGGCCAACACTGCCGCTTTGGCCGAGGCAGGGGTGCTGCACGGCGTTGCCACTCCGACCGGGTCCGAAGTGGTGATGGGGGCGGATGGTCTGGCCAGTGGCGAGTTGCGCGAAGCCGGGGCGTTTTTGCCGCTGCTGAAATTCGCCGGGGCAGAGCGGCCCCGGCTTGGTCTTGATTCCGGCGGTGAACCGGACCCGCCCCCCGATGCCGCTGGGCGCGCCCACGACAAGGCGGCGATGCGCGCAGGTCTGGCCCATGTGGCGCGGCATGGCTTTACCTCGGTCACCAATATGGATGGTAATCTGTATACCCTTGCCCTGCTGGAAGAGATCGAACGCGACGGCGAGCTGACCGCCCGGGTCAAGGTGCCGTTTCATTTCAAGAACAGCATGGACTTGGCTTCATTGCAGATCGCATCCGACATGGCGCGGCGCTGGCAGGGCGACTGGCTGACCAGCGGTTTTGTCAAACTGTTCATCGATGGGGTGGTTGAAAGCCGTACCGCGCTGATGTTGAACGATTATCCCGACTTGCCGGGGTGGCGCGGCGAGCCGCTGTTCGACCCCGCGCGCTTTGCCGAGATCGCCGTTGAGATTGACCGTCGCGGTTTGCAGATTGCGGTTCACGCCATTGGTGATGGCGCTGTACGGGTGGTTCTGGATGGCTATCAGGCGGCAATTCGCGCCAATGGTGCCCGCGACAGCCGCCACCGGGTCGAACATATCGAACTGATCGACCCCGCCGACATTCCCCGGTTTGGCGCCATGGCGGTGCTGGCCTCGATGCAGCCGCCACATGTTCCGGGGGTGATGGATTTCCCGCTGGAACCGACGCTGACCCGGTTTGGCCGGGCGCGGTGGGGCGATACCTATCCGTGGCAGGCATTGGTGCAGGCGGGGGCGCGGCTGTGTTTCGCCTCGGACTGGCCGGTTTCCGACATCAACCCGCTGCGCGGCATTTCGGCGGCCCTGACCCGCCAGCCCTGGGCTGATGGCCTGCCCGATCATCGCATCGGGCTGATGGCCACGCTGGAAGCCTATACCCGGGGCGGGGCTTACGCCGAGCATCAGGACCACCGCAAGGGCAGGATCCGCACGGGGTATCTGGCCGATCTGGTGCTGTTGTCCGGCGATATCGAGGCGGTGTCCCCGGCCGCGATTGCAGAGATGGCGGTTGATCTGACGGTCTGCGGTGGCCGCGTCACCCATGGAGTGCTGGCATGACCCCGGCGGCGCGGGTTGCGGCTGCCATTGCAGTGCTGGACCAGATCTTGCAGGGCAGGGCCGCCGAACAGGCCCTGACCAACTGGGGCCGCGCCAGCCGCTATGCCGGGTCCGGTGACCGGGCAGCGCTGCGCGATCTGGTGTTCGGTGCCCTGCGCTGCAAGCGGTCGTTTGCGGTGCTGGGGGGGGCGTTGACCGGGCGGGGGTTGATGATCGGTGCCCTGCGGGCTGCCGGGGCCGATCCGGGCGCGGTGTTTACCGGTGCGGGTCACGCGCCTGCGCCGCTGTTGGAAACCGAGGGTGCCGGAGTACCCGAAGGGCTGGCAGCGCTGGATTGCCCGGACTGGCTGGGGCCGCCGTTGAAGGCATCACTTGGCGCGGATTTCGCCCCGGTGATGCGCCTGTTGCAACAGCGCGCCCCGGTGTTTGTCCGGGTCAATCTGGCGCACTGCAGCCGGGAAGCAGCCCAGACGGCGCTTGCGGATGAGGGGATTGTGGCGGTGCCGCATCCTTTTGCGGCAACCGCGCTGGACCTGCGCGACGGGGCGCGCAAGCTGCAGGCCTCGCGCGCTTATGCTGACGGGCTGGTGGACCTGCAGGATGCCGCGTCGCAGGCGGTGGTGGCGGATCTGCCGGTGGTCGCGGGGGCGCGGGTGCTGGATTTTTGCGCCGGGGGCGGTGGCAAGGCGCTGGCACTGGCCGACCGGGGGGCACGGGTGCTGGCGCATGACCATGACCCCCGCCGGATGCGCGATCTGCCGGTGCGCGCTGAACGCGCCGGGGTGCGGATTGCGCTGGCCGATGGCGCTGCGGTGGTGCGGGCGGCCCCCTATGATCTGGTGCTGCTGGATGTGCCCTGTTCCGGGTCTGGCAGCTGGCGGCGCAGCCCCGAGGCGAAATGGGCGCTGACCCCGGACCGGCTGGCGGAACTGGTGGCGCTGCAAGCTGGAATATTGGACCAGACCTGTGGCTGGGTCGCCCCCGGCGGGGTGCTGGCCTATGTGACCTGTTCGCTGCTGGATGCCGAAAATGCCGCGCAGATTAATGGGTTTCTGGCGCGTAAACCGGGGTGGATGCTGCGAAAACAGCGCAGACTTTCCCCGCTGGACGGCGGTGACGGGTTTTTTATTTCGCTATTGGCACGGGAATGATCCACAATCTGCACAACCAAAGGCGGTGTTTGCGCCAGGATTAAGCCGCGCTTAAGGTTTTCAGGGCCGAATGCAGGCAACCGAATCGAGGACGGAGGATGATGGTGTCTGACCCGGCGCTTTCACAGCATCCCATGACAGAAGTTGCAAACGGGCTGTCTCACCGGCTTTGGCAACTGGCGCTGGCAGCGCTGATCGCTTTGGGGGGGGCTTTGCTGATCCCTGATCCGCTTGGTGCGCTTGTGCTGTATGGTGCAGCCGGTGCGCTGGTGGCGCTGGTTCTGCTGATCCGGATCTTGTCGGCCCCATCGCGGCGCAAAGCGCAGCCGGTCGGCACCGCCGTTGCCGATTTCGTGGCGCTGGATGTCTCGCCCAGCTTTACCACCGATGGCGACGGGCAGATCACCTATCAGAACAAGGCCGCCGAGGACCGGTTTGGTGCCCAGGGCGGCCAGACCATGATCCGCGCCATGGGCGACCTGTTCGCCAACCCCGCCGCCGTGATGTTCCGCCTGCAGGGCCGCGCTGCCGTGGCCGGTGCCGCGCGCGAAGATGTGGTGACGCGGCGCGGCCATGTGCGGCTGGCGGTCCACAAGATTGCCAGCGGTGCCTATCTGTGGCGGCTGGAAGAGATGATGGAACGGGCAGTGGGCGGGCGTGGTGCCGAAAGCCTCAGCTTGCCGATGCTGACCGCCAGCAAACAGGGCACCATCCTGTTCATGAACGAAGCGATGCGGCGGCTGGTGGGGGGCCGGGTCAAGACGCTGGACCGGGTGTTTCCGGCGCTGCCGCTGATTTCCGGTGAAGAAACCAGTGTGTCGGGCGAAACCGGCCCGATCCGCGCCCTTGTCGCCGAGATCGAAGGCAATGGCGGCCGGCGCGAGATTTACCTGCTGCCCGCGCTGACCAGCCACCCGGAAAACCCGATCGAACGGTCGGAGTTCGAGGATTTGCCGGTTGCCCTGCTGAAAATCGGCGCAGATGGCAAGGTTGACGCGGCAAACAAGCTGGCCCGCAACCTTGTCGCCCTTGATATGGATGAAGATGTGCAACTGTCCGGTCTGGTCGAAGGGCTAGGCCGCCCTGTCGCTGACTGGCTGGCCGATGCCATGGCAGGCCGTGCCCTGAACCGCCCCGAGGTGCTGCGCGCCATCCGCCCGGCCGAGGAAACCTTTTTGCAGATCACCCTGCGCCGGGTGGTTGACCATGGCCGCGCCAGTCTGGTGGCGGTGCTGACCGATGCAACCGAGCTGAAAACCCTGGAAATGCAGTTCGTGCAAAGCCAGAAAATGCAGGCTATCGGCCAGTTGGCCGGCGGTGTGGCGCATGATTTCAACAATCTGCTGACGGCCATTTCCGGTCATTGCGACCTGTTGCTGCTGCGCCATGACAACGGCGATCTGGACTATTCCGATCTGGTGCAGATCCACCAGAACGCCAACCGGGCTGCGGCACTGGTCGGGCAATTGCTGGCGTTTTCGCGCAAACAGACGCTGCAACCCGAAGTGGTCGATCTGCGCGACTCGCTGTCGGATCTGACGCATCTGCTTAACCGGCTGGTCGGCGAAAAGGTGCAGCTGCACCTGACCCATGACCCGGACCTGCGCCCGATCCTGGCCGACAAGCGGCAGTTGGAACAGGTCATCATGAATCTGGTGGTGAATGGCCGCGATGCCATGCCGGATGGCGGCTCGATCCACATCGAAACCGAAACCCGCAGCTTGCCCGAGGCGCTGGAACGCGACCGCGCCACCGTGCCGGGCGGCGATTATGTGGTGGTCAAGGTCCGCGACGAAGGCATGGGCATCCCGGCGGACAAACTGACCAAGATTTTCGAACCCTTCTACACGACCAAGGGTGTCGGTGAGGGAACCGGTCTTGGTCTGTCCACTGTCTATGGCATCATCAAACAGACCGGCGGCTTCATCTTTGTCGATTCGGTGGTGGGGGCGGGCACAAGCTTTACCCTGATGTTCCCCGCCTATGCCGGATCGGTCAGCGCTGCCGTGGCGGCGGCGCTGCCGCCTGCCGCCCCAGGCCGGCCTGCGCCCACCCATCTGCTGACCCCGCCACGCACAGCACTGCCTCCCACCCTGCGCAAGGGTGAAGGCGTGGTGCTGCTGGTGGAAGACGAGGCGCCGGTCCGGGCCTTTGCCTCCCGCGCCCTGCGAATGCGCGGCTATACCGTGCTGGAAGCCGACAGCGCGGAACAGGCGCTGAAAACCCTTGCCGACCCGAACCTGACCGTCGATGTCTTTGTGACCGATGTGATCATGCCGGGGATGGATGGGCCAAGCTGGGTCCGCGAGGCGCTGAAAGCCCGTCCGAATGTCAAGGTGATCTTCGTCTCGGGCTATGCCGAAGACAGTTTCACCGAAACCCAGTCGCGAATTCCGAATTCGGTGTTCCTGCCGAAACCCTTTTCACTCAGCGAACTGACCGCGACGGTGCAGGGCCAGATCCACTGACCACAAAGGGTTCAGCTGCCGTTCGGACCTTGGCCGCTGCGGATCAGGACCAGCGGTGCCACACCTTCACCGCCGCTGCCGCTGCCGCTTTCGCTTTCGCTTTCGCTTTCGCTTTCGCTTTCGCTTTCGCTTTCGCTTTCGCTTTCGCTTTCGCTTTCGCTCCAAGCAGTTCACACCTTTTGCAGGTTTCCTCCGCTGTCGATGCAATGGAACGGCTGCAGCCGATGTCTGAAGCACATCGGGCTGGGGCGACTGGACCTAGGCGAACCCCGGCAACCGCCCGGCGTGGAAACGATCCGGCTTGCCCAAGCCAAAGCCCAAGCCCAAGCCAAGGCCAAGGCCCAAGTCGAAGACCAAGCCCAAGCCCAAGCCCAAGCCCAAGCCCAAGCCAAAGCCAAAGCCCAAGCCAAAGCCAAAGCCCAAGCCCAAGCCAGAGCCCAAGCCAAGCCAAAGCCAAGGCCAAGGCCAAAGCGTGTCGGCGGTGCGGGTCGTTCTGGAGGCCGGTGTTGCCTTCCAGCGGTGACAAAAGCACCGGCAGAGTATCGATTTCGGCAGGCGTGAGGGCTCTGTTGCACAAATTATCCCAGCGGTCCCTTGAATGGGCCCTTGCTCTCCCTCCCCCTTCGTGGGGAGGGCCCGGGTGGGGTCGCTCCAGCGATTGAGTTCAGGATGGAATTTCTCGCAAAATCAAAGGCCTGAGAGACCCCCACCCTAACCCTCCCCACAAGGGGGAGGGGATTTCTGTGCAACCTTGGTCAATCGAAAAGAGTCCCTTCAAGGGGCCGTTGGTATTACCAAGGAATCCTTGCGTGGCCCCAGGGTGTTAGCCGGATGGCACACGCCGGGCCGCACCCCGTCCTGCCGCACCCCGAACTGGCGTTCCTATCGGGCCATTGCGGTACCATTGGTTCGATCCCACGGGCGAGGGCCGCGCTGAAGCGGCGCGGATCACTGCAGGTATGGTTTGACCCGGCGACGGTGTGGCTGACTGAACCGGGGGACAAGCGGGGCCGCCCTGCCACCATCACCGGCGCGGCAATTCAGGCGTGCCTGACGCTGCAGGCGGGGTTCGAGCTGCCAGTGCCGCAGATCACAGGGTGGGTGGCGAGCCTGGCAGAAATGAGGAGGGTCATAAACAGTCCGAAGGACTGGCCGACCCCCGACTGGCCGACCCCTGACTTCTGCACGTCGTCGCCCTGCCAGATGGGTCCGAACCTTGCCATCCCGAATCGCCCCGGCACCGGCGCACTGCGTCACTTGATCGACAGTGCCGGGATCGAGGCCGAGGCGAGTGGTTCGCCAGGAAACACCGGCCTGCCAAGCCCCGGCAAGGGTGCAAGCTGCATCTTGGCATCGACGCGGATACGCTGGAAATCGGGGCCTTGGAAGTCACTGGCAGCTGCGTCGGCGATGTCGGGCCGGCAAGCGCCACCGGTTCGGGTGAACCGGCGATTGATGTTGCCCGAACTGCCGGCCCGGATCCCCGCCAGATTGATCGGCAAGGTTAGTGCTGATGGCACTCATGATACCCGAGCCTGCCACGCCGCCATCGCGGCGCGCTGGGGCAGTGCCGTTGTCCCGGTGCGGCAGAACGCCCGGCCATGGCAGAAAACCACCCCGGGGCGCAGCGGCCCGGAACGTGATTCATCGTGCCACCAGCCACCTCGGCTGCACGATCCGGCGGGGCTGGACCGGCTGCTATCCACGAAGCCAGGACGACACAAGAATACCCTGCTTCCAGTGGCGCGGCGCGCGCGTCATGGCCGGTGACTTCGACCGGCAGGTCGCCGCGTTAGCAGTGCGGGCCGCGATCTTGAACCGCTGCGCGGCCCTTGAAACCCGGCAAACCCCGCGCGTGCGATGGGTCTGTCAAACCGAAGGGAAAACCCGGCCCTCGGCCGATCCCTGCCAGCAAGCCGTTGCCAGGCGCCACCACACCCCTACCAGTCCGCCACCCGGTCCCCACCAACGAATTGCGCGCTTTTCGCTGTATATTCAAACAGTTCAATCGGTGTTCCCGACGGGTCTTTCAGCCAGGCCTGCCAGGTGTCATCCACCCCGAACTTGCGCTCGGTCACCTCGATCCCGGCAGCGCGCAGGATGGCCACGGCGGCTTTCAGGTCGGCCACTTCAAGACACAGATGGTTGACCTGCCCGGTTTTCAGCAACGGCGCTTCGTCGTTGTGGAACACCTCGATGAAGGTCCGGGCCCCGGCGTCGAGGTAGAAGCCGTAAAACTTGCCGTTCCGGGTGAAATCAAACGCCTTTTTCAGCCCCATCGGGCCGGTGTAAAACGCCAATGCCGCATCGACATCGTGGGTCAGAATGCAGACATGCGTCAGTTGGCGGACCCCGATACTCATGCTTTTGATCCTTGCAGATAGGCAAAGCCGTTGGGTCCAAGGGTGATCGCCTTGCCCTTGACACTTGCGGATTGCGATGGCCCGATCAGGGTCAGCGCGGCGGGCAGGGTGGTGTCATTGCCAGCGGGAGACAGGTTGAACAGGCACAGCACGGCATCCGCGCCGGAGCCGCGCCAAAACCCCAACAGAGGTGCCGGCAGGTCAAGGAATTTGGTGGCACCGGTGGCCATCACCGGGGCGCTGCGGCGAAACGCCAGCAGGGTGCGATAGGTTTCCAGCACCGACCCGGCAACCCCCGCTTGCCCCGCGACATTGCGCGCCAGTTGCGGCACCTTGACCGGCAGCCAGGGTTTGCCGGTTGAAAAGCCGCCGTTTTCGGTGGCATCCCACACCATGGGAGTTCGCGTATTGTCGCGGCCGATCGGTTCGGGCCAGAAATTGATCCCCTGCGGGTCGGTCAGTTCTTCCAGCGCCAGGTCGGTATCGGTCTGCCCGAGTTCCTCGCCCTGCCACAGGCAGATCGAGCCTTGAAAGCTGAGAAGCAGCGCCGCCGCCTGCCGGGCCAGCGCCTCTGGCGTGGCGCCGTGGCGCTGCCAGCGCGAAACGTGGCGCACGACATCGTGGTTGGAAAACGCCCACATCGGCCAGCCATCGGGGGCGCCGGTGAAGAACTCCTCGATCTTGCCGCGAAAGAAGGCGGGGGAATAGTCATAGCCCATCAGCTCGAAACTGTAGCACTGATGCAGCCGCCCAGGTGCTGTATAATCGCCCATCATCCGGATCGCATGGTGGCTTTCGCCCATTTCACCGACGGTGGTGCGGTTGTCATACTGATCCATCAGGGCGCGGATCCGTTCCATCCAGGCCAGGTTTTCCGGCTGGTTCTTCGAGAAGATGTGGTACTGCATGCCGTAAGGATTGGCTTCCGCCTCGGTTTTCACCCGGTAATCGGCGGGGTCGGCGCGCAGCAGCTTGTCGTGAAAGAAGTAGTTCACCGTATCAAAGCGGAAACCGTCCACCCCGCGATCCAGCCAGAACCGCATGTTTTCCAGCTGCCAGTCCTGCACCGCGACGGTGTGAAAGTTGAAATCGGGCTGATCAACCAGGAAATTATGCAGGTAATATTGCTTGCGCCGCGCATCCCATTGCCAGACCGATCCGCCAAACACCGACAGCCAGTTGTTGGGCGGGGTGCCATCGAGGTTCGGATCCGCCCAGACATACCAATCGGCCCGTGGGTTATCGCGGCTGGCGCGGCTTTCCTTGAAATAGGGGTGCTGGATCGAGGAATGGCTGAGGACCTGATCGATCATCACCTTGAGACCCAACGCGTGGGCCCGCGCCACCAGCGCATCGAAATCGGCCAGGGTGCCAAAGCGCGGATCGACATCGGTGTAGTTCGACACGTCATAGCCCATGTCGGCCATCGGCGAGGTAAAGATCGGCGACAACCAGACCGCATCAACCCCCAGTGCCGCCACATGATCCAGCCGGGCGGTAATGCCGGGCAGATCGCCGACGCCGTCGCCGTTGCTGTCCTGAAATGATCGCGGATAGATCTGATAAATCACCGCGCCACGCCACCAGTCGTTCATCCGCTGCCCCCTTGTCGTCCGCACTTTTCCCACCAGGCTATGTGCCATAGTCTATCTGCGATTGAACACCAGCACAAAGCCCGGCATCCCGCTTTGGTCCTAGCCGGTCGAGGCGGAAAACCGGTATCGGCGGGAGGGCCACGCCAGCAGCACGGCGTCAGATCGCTGTTGCAACCCCGGCGGGCCTTCGCCAATGCTCGTCGCGTGACATCGGTTTGCAGGTGCGAAGATGGGGGCGGCAATGGCGGGCGGGGCATTCCGGATTGTACCGGAACTGGCGGTCACCTCGGTTTCGGCGGCAGTGGCCCGGATGGCGGCAGAGTTCGGCTTTGCCGCTCAGGGCACCCGGCTGACGCGCGGCGATCAGGTGATTGCCCTGGTGCCGGGGCAACCGGACCGGGGGCATGGCATGATCGATCATGTGGCGCTAAGGGCGGTGGACACCGCTGCCGCCGCTGCCGCCGCGCTGCGCCGTGGGGCGGTGATTGACCGGGCTGTAACGCCGGATGGCCCGGTGGAAATCGCTGCCTTCTGGGAGAATGGCGTGCGATATCAGTTCTTTGAGGGGCCAGAGGGGGCACGGCTGGAATTTTGCGCCAAACGCGGTGTGCAACTGCCGGATGGCGTTGGGCTCGATGAGGCCCTTCCGGGGCATGACCATATCGGCCTGTGTTGCCGCGATATCGATGCCTCTGTTCAATTCTATCAGGGCCTTGGGTTCGATGTGGCCTTTGCCACCATCCTGACCCCGGCCGAAGGGCCGCTGCCGGTGCGGTTCATGGCGCGGCAAGGCCAGATGCTGGAGTTGTACAGCCCGGCAGCCCGGCGCAGCGGGGCGATGGCGCTGCCAGCCCGGGGCCATTGGCATGGGTTGCGGCTGGAAGGGGCGGGGCGGAGTGCCACGCTACAGGGGCCGGATGGGGAAAGCGTCACGCTGATCTGACCAGAGCAAAGGGTGAGGCCCCGGGTCAGGCCCGGGGCGCGGCGTGGCGCAGCGGATCGCTCAGCCCTGCAGATAGGCCCGCAGGGTTGCCGCAGTGCCATCGGCCCAGATCGCCGCCAGTGCCGCGCCAAAGGCCCGGACCACGGCGGCATCTTGCGCCAGATCACCGTAGATTTCCGCCATGTTCAGCCATTCCACCGGGTTGACCCGCGCCGCTTTTGACCGGGCCTGCAACTGGTCCCAGCGCGGATCGTTGTCGGTGATCACCGCACCGCTGTCGGTCACCCCGGCGCAATAGCGGCACCAGAACGCTGACAGCAGAATCAGCCCCCCGGGCAGTTTGCCGGCGGCGCGGTTGTCGCGCAGGGTGGGGATGATGAATTTCGGCTGCCGGTTCGATCCGTCAAAACACAGCCGCCGGGTGGTGTCGGCAATGCGCGGATTGGCAAAGCGGCTTTGGATCAGGGTGAAATAGTCGGCGATATCGGTACCGGGCACCGGGGGGACAAAGGGCAGAACCTCGTCCCGCTCGATCTTGTCCAGAAAGGCAGCCACCAGCGGATCCGCCATCGCCTCGTGCACCAGGTCGATATCCATCAGCGCCGCCGGATAGGCGATGATGGCATGGCCGCCGTTCAGGATGCGGATCTTCATCGCTTCGAACGCATGAACATCGGGGGTAAAGGTGACACCGACCTGTTCCAGCGCCGGGCGGCCGGCGGGGAAGTGATCCTCCAGCACCCATTGGCGAAAGCTTTCGTGGGTGACGGGGGCAGGGTCATTCAGGCCGAATTCGGCGGCGAGGGCGCGTTCACGCGGGCCGGTGGCGGGGGTGATGCGGTCCACCATGCCGTTGGGAAAGGCGACATGGGCAGCGATCCAGTCGGCCAACGCGCCATCCCACAGCCGTGCCAGCCCGACAACGGCATCGCGGGTGACCGCGCCGTTGCCGGGAAGATTGTCGCACGACATCACGGTAAACGGCAGCATTCCCGTTGCCCGCCGGGACCTTAGCGCGGCGGCGATGGCGCCAAAGGCGGTGGCAGGTGCAGCGGGCCTTGCACCATCGGCGGCGATGTCGGGATGCGTCGGGTCAAACTTGCCGGTTGCAGGGTCGATGTAATAGCCGCCTTCGGTCACCGTCAGCGACACGATGCGGATGTCGGGTTGGCTCATCCGGGCGATCAGGGCGCCATTGCCGGGTTCTACCGGCAGAAAATCAATCATCGCCCCGACCGACCGCGCCTTTGGTCCGGCGGGGTCCAGATCGATCACGGTCGACAGGTAATTCTGCGCCGCCAGCATGTCGCGCATCCGCGCGTCGCCCTCGCGGACCCCGGCACCGATGATTGCCCAATCCTGATCCTGCCCCAGCGCAAACAGGTCATCCAGATAGATCGCCTGATGGGCACGGTGAAAATTGCCGACTCCGATGTGAACGATCCCCGCCGTCAGCTTTGAGCGGTCATAGGCGGGCAGGGCAACGGGTGGCAAAGGCAGGGCTTGGGGCATGATCTTGACCTTGGCGGCATGTAAACTGACAGGGACGGCGTGGCACAGAACCAGAGGGTCAACTCATCCAGTTGCCACCATCGACATTGTAGGTTTGCGCCACGATGTAATCGGCCTCGGCCGAGGCAAGGAAAACCGCCATGCCCGCCAGATCCTCAGGGCGACCCATGCGGCCAAAAGGCACCGCCTTGCCGACCTGGCGCTTTTTCTCGCCCAGGGGCAGATTCTCGTACCTGGCAAACTGCGCATCGACCTGATCCCACATCGGGGTATCGACGACGCCGGGGGCAATGCCGTTGACATTGATGCCATGCCGGATCAGGTCCAGCCCGGCGGATTGGGTCAGCGAAATCACTGCGGCCTTGCTGGCGCAATAGACCGCTACCAGCGCTTCACCACGGCGGCCGGCCTGGCTCGCCATGTTGATGATCTTGCCGCCTTTGCCCCGCGCCACCATGGCATTGGCCACCGCTTGCAGCATGAACAGAGTGCCACCGACATTGATGGCGAACTGTTTGTCGAAACTGGCGCGGGTAATGTCGGCAATCGGGGCCATTTCAAAAATGGCGGCGTTGTTCACCAGAATGTCGATGCAACCCATCCGCGCCACGGCGGCGGCGACTGCGGCATCGATGCTGGATGGGTCGGTGACATTCAGCCCCAGCGCCCAGGCCTGTGGCCCGATGTCGGCGGCTGCCGATTCGGCTTCGGCCAGGTCGATATCGGCAATTGCCACGGTTGCGCCTTCACGCACATAGGCCTCGGCGAAAGCCTTGCCGATGCCCCGTGCCCCGCCGGTGATGATGGCCGTCTTGCCTTTCAATCGCATCACAGTGCCTTTCCGTCGGGGCCGAAGCGGTGAATTCTGCTGGGTTGCGGCGTCATGTAGACCGTGTCGCCATGGCGCGCCGCCACATCGCCGGCAGCGCGGACCGTCAACTGCCCCAGCGCTTCGGTTGTCACATGCAGGAACGTGTCGGAGCCGAGCAGTTCCGCCACTGAAACAACGCCTTTCCAGGCACCGCTGCTGGTCGACAGATCCAGATGTTCCGGCCGCACACCAATGGTCTTTGCCCCATGTTTCGCCGCCTCGGCCCCTTCGAGCAGGTTCATCCGGGGGCTGCCGATGAAACCTGCGACAAAGACATTGGCGGGGTTGTTATACAAAGTCATCGGGGAACCGACCTGTTCGATCCTGCCCGCGTTCAGCACCACGATCTTGTCGGCCATCGTCATCGCTTCGACCTGATCGTGGGTCACATAGACCATGGTGGTTTGCAGCGTCTGGTGCAGTTCGGTGATTTCCAGCCGCATGTTGCCGCGCAGCGCCGCATCGAGGTTCGACAGCGGTTCGTCAAACAGGAAGGCCTTGGGTTCTCGGACAATGGCGCGGCCGATGGCAACCCGCTGGCGCTGGCCACCCGACAATTGGCCCGGGCGGCGGTCAAGATAGCTGGTCAGGTTCAGCACCTTGGCGGCATTGCTGACCTTGGCCTCAATCGCCGCTGCATCCATCCCCGCCATTTTCAGCGGAAAGGCGATGTTCTTGCGCACCGACATGTGGGGGTACAGCGCATAGCTTTGAAACACCATTGCCAGACCGCGCTTGGCGGGCGGCAAAGCGGTGGCATCGGCACCATCGATTTCGATGGTGCCGGAGCTGGTGTCTTCCAGCCCGGCGATCAGCCGCAACAGGGTGGATTTGCCGCAGCCGGAAGGGCCGACGAAGACCACGAATTCACCTTCTTCGATGGTGAGGTCGACACCGGGGATGACATCCACCTCGCCAAACGACTTGCGGACGGATTTCAGTACGATTTTGCCCATGTTTCCCTCACTTCACCGCGCCAAAGGTCAGGCCGCGGACCAGTTGTTTCTGGCTGAACCAGCCCAGGATCAGAATAGGTGCGATGGCCATGGTGGAGGCCGCCGACAGTTTGGCGTAGAACAGTCCCTGCGGTGCCGAGAAGCTGGCGATGAAGGCAGACAGCGGTGCGGCTTTGGTCGTGGTCAGCGTGATGGTCCAGAATGCCTCGTTCCAGGCCAGGATGATGTTGAGCAGCATGGTCGAGGCGATGCCGGGTATCGCCATCGGCGTCAGCACATGGATGATCTCGTTCTTCAGACTGGCGCCGTCCATCCGGGCGGCTTCCAGAATCTCGCCGGGAATTTCCTTGAAATAGGTGTAAAGCATCCAGACGATGACCGGCAGATTCATCAGCATCAGCGCCAGAACCAGGCCGATGCGCGAGTCAAACAGTCCGGTGCGCTGAAAGATCAGATACATCGGGATCAGCACGGCTGCTGCGGGCATCATCTTGGTGGAGAGCATCCACATCAGCAGATCTTTGGTCCTGGGGCCGGGAACAAAGGCCATCGACCAGGCCGCCGGGATGGCGATCAGCAGGCCCAGAATGGTCGAACCGACGGAAAGCACAACCGAATTCCAGAAAAAGCGCGGATAGTCCGATCGTTGCCAGACCTCGGCATAATTCTCCAGTGTCCAGTCGGCAGTGAACAGTTGCGGCGGCGAAGCGACGGCGCTGACCTCGGTCTTGAAGCTGGTCAGGATGGTCCAGAGCACCGGAAAGCAGATCAGAAGGGCAACCGACCATGCGGCAACCGTGAAGAACAGCTTGCGGCGCGGGGTGACTGAGCGGGCCATGGGGAAACTCCGTCTTTCAGGCGTCGAGGTTCTTGCCCATGCTGCGCATGAGAAAGTAGGCAACGATGTTGGCAAGAATGACGGCGATGATCCCGCCCGCCGCGGCGCGCCCGATATCCTTGGCGATCACCGCCTGTTTGTAGATCATGTAGGGCAGGGTGGTGGAGGCAGAGCCGGGACCGCCTTGGGTGGTGGTAAAAATCTCGCCAAAGATGCCCAGCAGGAAGATGGTCTGGATCAGGATGACGACAGTGATTGCCCGGGTCAGATGCGGCAGTACAATGTAGCGGAACCGGCTCAGCGCACCTGCCCCGTCCATCTCGGCCGCTTCCAGCTGTTCGGACGACAGCGATTGCAGCGCGGTCAGCAGGATCAGGGTGGCAAAGGGCAGCCATTCCCACGACACGATGAAGATGACCGACGACATCGGGTAACTTTCCAGAAACAGGATCGGCTCGATGCCCATCCCCTGTGCCAGCGAAGCCAGCATGCCGTTCTGGGGGTGCATGAACAGGTTTTCCCAGATCGAGGCAGCAACCGGCGGCATGACGAAAAACGGCGAAATGACCAGGATGCGCAGCGGTCCCTGACCCCAGACCGGCTGATCGATCAACAGGGCAATCAGAACGCCAAACAGGATGGTGATGGCCAGAACGCCGCCGACCAACAGAAGGGTGTTCGAAATGGCCAGCCAGAAATCCGGCGAATTGAAGAACCAGGCATAGTGCCGGAACCCGGCCCAGCCGGTGCGTTCGGGCGACAGCAGGCGATAGATCCGGAACGAGAACCAGATCGTCATTGCCAGCGGCACGATCATCCAGATGAACAGCACGATGACCGAGGGTGCCACCATCAGACGGGCTGCGACGCGCGAGGATTGCGTGGCCATGAGGCTCTCCGATTCGGGTGGCGTGCCAATTCAGGGGGTGGGATCAAACAGGGCACAGGACGAAACGCTGTGCGAAACTCTCTCACATCTTGGGAAATGCGGAGGAGTAGAAAAGCCCGGCCCTGAAAGGCCGGGCTTCGACGCCTTACTTGATGTAGCCGGCCGCTGTCATTTCTTCGGTCGCCAGAGCCTGAGCTTCTGCCAGCGCTTCATCAACCGTTTTCTGACCTGCCAGAGCCGCCGACATGATCTCGCCGATCGAGGTGGCCAGACCGGCAAACTCCGGGATCGCCACGAACTGGACGCCGACATAGGGCACCGGCTTGACGCTCGGATTGGTCGGATCAGCTGCGTTGATCGAGTCGATGGTCATCTTGGCAAACGGCAGCGCCGCATATTCCGGGTTGGCATAGAGCGAAGTCCGCGTGCCGGGAGGAGCAGCGCTCCAGCCTTCCTTGGAGGCGACAAGGGCCAGATAGTCCTTGTTGGTTGCCCAGTTCACGAAGATCTTGGCCGCATCCTTGGCGTCAGACGACGCCGGGATCGCCAGTGACCAGGCCCAGAGCCAGTTCGCCCGTTTGCCAAGGCCCATGTCGGGGGCCAGAGCGAAGCCGACCTTGTCGGCAAACTCGGACTGCTTGGGGTCGGTCAGCGACGAAGCCGACACGGTGGCGTCCATCCGCATGGCGCATTTGCCCTGCAACGACAGCGTCAGGTTCTCGTTGTAGCCGTTGTTCGACGCGCCGGGCGGACCGTATTTGGTCAGCAGCTCGACATAGTCGGTCATCACGGCTTTCCATTCCGGCTGGTCGAACTGGGGGACCCAGTTTTCGTCGAACCAGCGCGCGCCATAGCTGTTCGCCATGGTGGTCAGGAAGGCCATGTTTTCGCCCCAGCCGGCCTTGCCGCGCAGGCAGATGCCATAGATGCCGTTTTCC
Source organism: Paracoccaceae bacterium (assembly GCA_043736155.1). Taxonomy (GTDB): domain Bacteria; phylum Pseudomonadota; class Alphaproteobacteria; order Rhodobacterales; family Rhodobacteraceae; genus JANNRR01. Next base: position 27,846 of record JAYTDA010000114.1, read on the forward strand.
GTGTCGGTCATCGCGGCGGCAGCGGCCTTGATGTCGTCCCAGGTCGGGGCGTCCGGGATGGTGATGCCAGCCTTTTCGGCCAGGTCCTTGCGGTAGTTCACAAACGATGATTCGCCGTAGAAGGGCGAGGCATACAGATTGCCGTCAACCGTCAGGCCGCCACGGATGGCTGGCAGCAGATCGTCGATGTCATAATCGGCGGGCAGGTCATTCAGGCTTTCCAGCCAGCCCTGCTTGCCCCAGATCGGAACCTCGTAGGTGCCGATGGTGATAACGTCATACTGACCGCCGCCGGTGGCAATGTCGGCGGTGACGTTCTGGCGCAGAACGTTTTCTTCCAGCGTTACCCATTCGACCTTGATGTCGGGGTTCTTGGCATAAAAGTCGTCCATCAGGCCCTGCATGCGGACCATGTCGCCGTTGTTCACGGTGGCGACGGTGATGGTGGTTTCGGCGAAGGCTGCAGTTGACAGCGCAGCCACCGCGCACGCGCCCAAAAGCGCGCGAATCGTCATTTTCATGTGTATCCTCCCTAGAAAGCGATTGAGCAAATCATCGCTTACCGGATAATTGCTCACAGATGAGGGCGAGTCGTCAAGCCTTATCTCTCGCTGCACTTGCAGCCTATCTATGCTGCAGAATAGCAATTGCCGTTGGTTCATCGGTGACCAGCCCGTTCAGAATGCGCCCCTTCAAAGCGGCGCGAATGGCCTCGACCTTGGTGATGCCCGCAGCCACACCGATTACCGGAGCCAGGCTACCGGGTTCAATCCGGACACCACCGCGCGCTGCGGTTGTGGGTGTGGTAATATAGCGCCCCTCACGGTCGTAAATGCAGCCGATGATTTCGCCGGTTGCCCCGAGGGATTTCAGGTGTTCCAACTCTTCCAGGCTCATGAAACCATCGTGGTAAATCGGCGCATCTGCCCCCATCTGCCCGACCCCGACAAAAGACACATCGGCAGCCTTGGCCAGCGCATAGGCCATCTGCACCGGCCGCAGGGCCTGGAACAGCGCCCGTTCTTCCATGCTGGCCGAAACCACCGGGACCAGCATCGGGTAATAGGGCGCATGCAGCTTGTCGGCGACACGCGGCACCACGTCAAAGAATGTGGCCGACCCGTCGCGCGAAATGTTGCCGATCAGGCTGACGATGCGGTGACGTTCAACCTTTTGGGTCTGCAACTCCGCCGCCATTGCGCTGAGCGACCGGCCGGTTCCCAGCGCAATGGTGCGTGGCGCGGCATCCACCAGAAAGGTTTCCAGCAGTTCCGCCGCCGCCGCCGCCGTGGCACGCGCCGAATCGCCACTGGGGCCAAGTCCCGGAGCCACCCGGCAACGCACCAGCCCGTAGGCCCGCGACAGTTCCGCCTCCAGCTGCAAACAGGCAGACAAGGGGTGCGACAGACGCACCTGGATCAACCCCTCCGCCATCGCCCGGCTGACCAGCCGCTGCGCCCGTTGCCGCGACACCCCCAGTTCGGCGGCAATCTGATCCTGGGTCAGACCAGCGACGTAATACAGCCACCCGGCGCGGGCGGCGTCGTCCAGCGGGGACTTTTCAACTTCGGCCTTCATGCTGCGCCGACCGGGTTCGGATTCAGGCGCAATTCAGGGCAAGTGCTGAAAAATTCGGCAAAGGCGCCGAATTCACGGTGCGCCCTCGCCTCTGGCGGCGGCGTCAGATCAAGCCCGTGCAGGTGGCTGCCTCCGACAAAACGCCACACCTGCATCCCCGCCGCCAATCCCGCCGTTACCCCGTTCAGCGAATCCTCGATCACGGTGCAATGCTGCGCTGCAACCCCCATCTGTTCAGCCGCAAACAGGAACAGATCAGGGGCGGGTTTGCCCCGTGCCACCCGGCTGGCGGTAAAGACACGGTCGCCGAACAGGTCGGTCAGCCCGGTCAGCGCCAGCGACTGCCTTACCCGTTCGGGGCTGGAGGAGGTGGCAAGGCAATAGGGCAGCGCCAGTTGGGCGATACAGTCGAAAACCCCGGGCATCACCTTGAGATCGCGCTGAAATGCGGCCAGGAGGCGGGCGCGGTAGTCGGCCTCGAACTGGTCAGGCAGCACCACGCCGAACCGGGTGCGCACCTCCGCCAGCACCGCCGGGTAGCTGCGCCCGAGAAAGTACCGGCTGACAAAGGCCATATCCAGCGTGACGCCGTACCCCGCCAATTCGGCGATCAGCATCCGGGCGCTGATGACCTCGCTGTCGATCAGCACACCATCGCAGTCAAAAATCACCAGTTCGGTTCGGGCATATCGGGTCATGGTGTCAGACCTTAGCGGCGGGGCTGGCAGACTGTCCATATTCTTTGCAGCTGCCGTAAACCCTTGCGCCGTGCCGGATGCAGTGGCAGCGTAGCGACGAAGGCTTGACAGGCGTGGTTTGAACGGAACAGGGTGGTTCCGGGGTGTCCAAAGCGCTATGAGGCAGATGTACTGTTGAAAGATCGAGGAAAAGCCATGATGATTCAGCAGGATTGTTGCGCAATATTGAAAGCGCTTTGGCTGCGGTATGGCAGACGGCATGACGGGCGGAATGCCGGAGCGAATGCCGGGATCGTCACTGAACCGGCAAGATGTGGCCCGGATCTTTGACCCACGGAACGCCGCCACGGAAATCTTTATGGAAAGAAGCGACAGAACAACAATGCCACAACGCCAGAAAGCTGCACAGCTCGTGACCGAACAGGACCTGACGACATCACAATTGAAATCTTCGATCGAGCGTCACCTGACGCTGACCGTCGGCAAAGACGCAGGCCACGCCAGCCTGCGCGACTGGCGCATGGCACTGTCGCTGTCGCTGCGCGATCTGATCGTCGAACCCTGGTTCGCCTCGACCCGCGAAACCTATGCCGAGGATCACAAGCGGGTGTACTACCTGTCGATGGAATTCCTGATCGGCCGCTTGTTGGAAGATTCCGCGATCAATCTGGGGCTGCGCGACGTAGCCGAACAGGTGATGGACGGGTTCGGCGTCGATTTCCGGGCGATGGTCGAGGATGAACCGGACGCGGCATTGGGTAACGGCGGCCTGGGGCGGCTGGCCGCCTGTTTTCTCGATTCGATGGCCACGGTCGGCTGCCCCGCCTATGGCTATGGCATCCGTTATGAACATGGGCTGTTCCGCCAGCAATTTGCCTTTGGCCAGCAGGCAGAGGTGCCGGAGGACTGGCTGGCGCTGGGCAATCCGTGGGAATTTGACCGGCCGGAATCGCGCTATTCCATCGGGTTCAAGGGCCATGTTGAAACCGCTGAGGGCCGCGACCGCTGGATCCCGGCGGAAAGCGTGGTGGCATCGGCGCATGACATGCCGGTGGTCGGCTGGAAAGGCCGCTGGGCCAACACCCTGCGGCTGTGGGGGGCAAAACCCACCGCTCTGTTCGATCTGCAGCGGTTCAACCGCGGCGACTATGCCGCTGCGGCTGAGCCCGAGGCTTTGGCCCGGACCATCAGCCGCGTGCTGTACCCCGATGATACCACCTATGCCGGCAAGGAACTGCGGCTGAAACAGGAGTTTTTCCTGTGTTCCGCCGCGTTGCAGGACATTCTGCGGCGGTTTCTGGAAACTCACACCGACCTGCGGGCGCTGCCGTCGAAAGTGGCGATCCAGATGAATGACACCCATCCGGCGCTGGCAGGCCCCGAACTGATCCGGCTGTTGACCGATGGCCATGGCCTGAGCTTTGACGAAGCGCTGCCGATTGCGCAAGCGACCCTGGGCTATACCAACCACACCCTGCTGCCAGAGGCGCTGGAACGCTGGTCGACCTACATGGTGGGCACCGTGCTGCCGCGCCACATGCAGATCATCGAACGCATCGACGGCTGGCACAAGGCAACTTACCCCAAACGTCCGCATTATGTTGGAATAGTGAAACACAACGAAGTGCGCATGGGTGAACTGGCGTTCATAATGTCGCATAAGGTCAATGGCGTATCCGGCTTGCACACCGACCTGATCAAGCAGAACCTGTTCCCTGAACTGCACGCCCTGCATCCGGGGCGCATCATCAACCAGACCAACGGCGTCACCCCGCGCCGCTGGTTGCAGATGTGCAACCAACCACTGGCCGGGCTGGTGACAGCGACGATTGGCGAAGGCTGGGTCGATGATCTGGACCAGTTGAAAAAGCTGGAACCCCATGTCGGTGACAAGAGCTTTCAGGCCAGCTTTGCCGCTGCCAAACGCTTGAACAAACTGGCGATTGCCGGCTGGATCAAGCATGAAACCGGAGTTCTGGTCGACCCTGATGCGCTGTTTGATGTGCAGATCAAGCGGATCCATGAATACAAGCGGCAGTTGCTGAACATCCTGCAGACCATCGCGCAATGGACCCAGATCCGGGACAATCCCAACGGCAACTGGGTGCCGCGGGTCAAGATCTTTGGCGGCAAATCGGCGCCGGGCTATGTGGTGGCCAAAGAGATTATCCATCTGATCAACGATGTCGGTGCCGTGATCAATGCCGACCCTGCGGTGCGCGGCTTGCTGAAGGTGATCTACCCGGCCAATTACAATGTCAGCATGGCGGAAAAGCTGATCCCTGCCGCCGACCTGTCGGAACAGATTTCAACGGCGGGCAAAGAGGCATCGGGCACCGGCAACATGAAATTCATGCTGAACGGGGCACCGACTATCGGCACGCTGGACGGTGCCAATGTCGAGATTCTGCACGAAGTCGGGGCCGAGAACTTTTTCCTGTTCGGCATGACCACCGACGAGGCGGCGGCGCGGCGCACCGATCCGGAACATTCGCGCCATGCGATCGAGGCCAGCCAGTCGCTGCGCGATGTGCTGCAGATGATTGTCGAGGGCCGGTTCAGCCCGGATCAGCGCAACCGCTATCACGGGTTGGTCGACCGGATCTGGCATCACGACTATTTTCTGGTGGCATCCGACTATGATGCCTATGTCGCGGCGCAGGCCCGCACCGATCTGGCCTACCGCGACCAGGGCGTCTGGGTGAAAATGGCGGCGCTGAACACGGCCCGGGCCGGCTTTTTCTCGTCTGACCGGACAATCCGGGGCTATATGGCGGATATCTGGTCGGCAAAATCGGCGCTTTGACAGATTTCGGGGAGGGCTCGAATGGCACGGAAACTGACCGACGGATTGATCGACGACGGCAGCGCCCGCGCCATCTGTGCCGGTGCCCATGGTGATCCCTTTGCCGTGCTGGGGATACAGGAGCGGGGCGGGCGGCTGGTGCTGACCGTCTTTGTGCCAGGTGCGGACGCTCTGGTTGCGCTGTTTGGCAAGAAAGAAGTGGCTCTGGGCGCGGTCACCGGCCACCCCGGCCTGTTCGCCGCCGAGGTCAAGGCCCGCGCGCCCTACCGGCTGCGGGCCAGCAACTCCGGCGCAAGCTGGGAGTTTGACGACCCGTTCCGCTTTGGCCCGGTGATTGGCGAACTCGATGAATATCTGCTGGGTGAGGGGCGGCAAAAGCGGCTTTGGCATTCGCTCGGGGCGCATGAGATCCGGCATGAAGGCGTCGATGGCACCCATTTCGCGGTGTGGGCCCCGAACGCCGAGCGGGTCTCGGTGGTGGGTGATTTCAACATCTGGGATGGTCGCAGGCACCCGATGCGGCGGCGCGGCGGCACCGGCGTGTGGGAAACCTTTGTACCCGGCGTCGGCGAAGGCACGATTTACAAATATGAAATCAGGGGTCAGGGCGGGGTGATCCTGCCCTTGAAGGCCGACCCGGTCGGTTTCGGGTCGGAACATCCGCCGCGCAACGGCTCGGTGGTGCGCAGCATCGCCAATGCGAGGTGGAGCGATGCCGGGTGGATGAAGACCCGTGGCACGGTGCAGAATGTCGATGCGCCGATCTCGATCTATGAAGTGCATCTGGGCAGCTGGAAACGCGCCGACAATGGGGCGAGAGCGCTGTCTTATCAGGAGCTTGCCTCTGATCTGGTCGATTATGTCGTGGATATGGGCTTTACCCATATCGAACTGATGCCGATCAGCGAATATCCGTTTGACGGATCCTGGGGCTATCAGCCGGTGGGCCTGTTTGCCCCCACCATCCGGCACGGAACCCCCAATGAATTCCGCGCCCTGATCGATGCCGCGCATAACAAGGGGCTGGGGGTGCTGCTCGACTGGGTGCCGGGGCATTTCCCGACCGATCAACATGGGCTTGGCCGGTTTGACGGCAGCCCCTTGTATGAACATGCCGACCCGAAAGAGGGGTTTCATCAGGACTGGAACACCCTGATCTACAATTATGGCCGGGTTGAAGTGGCCAACTACCTTGTCTCCAACGCGCTCTATTGGCTGGAGGAATATCACATCGACGGTCTGCGCGTCGATGCCGTGGCCTCGATGCTGTACCGCGATTATTCGCGCGAGGCGGGGCAGTGGGTGCCGAACCGCGACGGCGGCCGCGAGAATTACGAGGCGATTGACCTGCTGCGGCAGATGAACATCACGGCCTACGGCGAAGTGCCGGGGGTGATGACGGCTGCCGAGGAAAGCACCGCCTTTCCCGGCGTGTCGCGACCGGTGAACCATGGCGGGCTGGGCTTCGGGTTCAAATGGAACATGGGCTGGATGAATGACACGCTGAGCTACATGCAGAAGGACCCGGTCTACCGCAAACACCACC
>JAYTDA010000115.1:0-1767 GCA_043736155.1 Paracoccaceae bacterium
TCGGACCTGTCCTGGGATCAGCGCGGCGAGGACGCCATTCAGAACTACCGCAAGGGCGACACGGTGAAAGCCGCCGTCACCGAAGTGGATGTCGAGAAAGAGCGTATTTCGCTGTCGGTCAAGGCGCTTGGCGATGACACCTTCACCGATGCGGTGGACGGGGTCAAACGCGGCGGCATCATCACCGTCGCCGTCACTGCCATCGAAGAGGGTGGCATCGAGGTCGAATACAACAGCGCCAAGTCGTTCATCCGCCGCAGCGACCTGTCGCGCGACCGGGGAGATCAGCGTCCGGAGCGGTTCCAGGTCGGTGACAAGATCGACGTGCGCGTCACCAACATTGATCCGAAGACCCGCCGTCTGGGCCTGTCGATCAAGGCGCGCGAGATTGCCGAAGAAAAAGACGCCGTCGAGCAGTATGGCTCCTCGGATTCGGGTGCCTCGCTGGGCGATATCCTTGGCGCGGCGCTGAAAGGCGACCGCTGAGCGATTTCCTGCCTTGAATGATCTTGCGGCCCCGGAGCGATCCGGGGCCGTTTTGGTGACCGAATCAGCGCAAGCCGGTCCCGAGGGGCCGGATGCGGCGGATTCATGACCAATTCGGCCTTCACGACCGCGTGTTCCTGCTGGCGCGCGAGAGTTCAGGTGCCGCCGGAATTTCGTTTGTGCGGCCCGGAATTTTGCTTATAGTCCAACGATAATCATGTCTTGGCGACTGTGGGGCCTTGAAGCACCGCGGCGACCTTGGGGGGATAGCTCGAATGATCCGTTCGGAACTGATCCAGAAGATAGCCGATGAGAACCCGCATCTGACGCAGCGTCACGTTGAACGGATCGTCAACACGGTCTTTGAGGAGATCATCGACGCGCTCGCCAAAGGCGACCGGGTCGAGTTGCGCGGCTTTGGCGCGTTTTCGGTCAAGGCCCGTGATGCCCGGGTGGGGCGCAACCCGCGCACCGGTGAGGCGGTCAAGGTCGAGGACAAGAAGGTGCCGTTCTTCAAGACTGGCAAATTGCTGCGCGACCGGCTGAACGAGAAGTAGCGCCTCCCTTGCGTCCGGCCCGCCTGCATCGGATACTGGGGGGCCGCCAGGGAAGGGCCCGCCATGATCCGCTATCTTCGCTTTCTGTTGCTGGTGCTGTTGGGCATCGCGCTGTTGACCATTGCCCTGGCGAACCGGGACGCTGTGGAGTTGAACCTGCTGCCGAATGACCTTGCCGCGCTGATCGGGCTGGACCTGCGTTTGCAGCTGCCGCTGTTTCTGGTGATCTTTGCAGGGATTTTGGCCGGGCTGGCGATTGGCTTTGTCTGGGAATGGGTGCGCGAGATGAAGCACCGCACAACCGCGTCGACCAAAACCCGTGAGGTGCGCAAGCTGGAGCGGGAGCTGGCGCTGTTGAAGGATCAGACCGCGCTGCCGGGGGATGACGTGCTGGCGCTGCTGGACCAGCCCAAGGGGCGCTAGAATGGCCGGCATCCGGGTAAAGATCTGCGGCCTGCGGACGGTCGCGGATGTGGCTGCGGTGGCCTTGGCGGGGGCCGGCTACATGGGGCTGAACTTCTTTCCGAAAAGCCCGCGCTTCGTGACGTTGGCGCAGGGCCGCGTGCTGGCGCTGGCGGCGCCGGTCGGGCTGGCCAAGGTGGCACTGGTGGTCGATGCCGATGATGCGGCGCTGGACGCGATCATTGCGGCGATGCCGCTGGACATGCTGCAACTCCACGGTCACGAGACGCCCGGGCGGGTGGCGCAGGTGCGGGCGCGCTAT
>JAYTDA010000116.1:0-2682 GCA_043736155.1 Paracoccaceae bacterium
GGCAGGTGCTGGTGAAAAGAGGCTTGTCGCAAATGGGTCCATCGCCTGCGGGTCAGGCGATCTTTCTGTTATTTTCGCCAGAAAGCCGCAGGACGGCGCGCGGAGGTCGGCCCTTGAGCCACCGGCGATGGTTCGGAGATGTGACAAATTCTCCCTTGGGCCGGGTCATCCGACGTTCCGGCTTGCGTCGGCGGGCGCAAGGTCGTTACGAAGGAGAGGCGGCATCCCATGGACGTGTTCGTTGCAGAAATCTCTCCCGATGGTTGCGGTCCTCAGCGAGCTTTTGCACGCTTCGTCTGGCGACGGGGATCCGGAGCTGCCCCGCGCATTGGGAAAGCTTGCGGCGCAGCTTAACGTGTGTGAGGTGTCGGTGTACCTGCGGTCGGCAGGCGGTGACTATGTCCGCCCCCCCCACATGCGCTCTGCCGATGAAAGCGCTGCTGACACCTTGACGGCGGCGCAGGTTGTCGCCGGGGTCATGGCGTCGTCCGGTCCCGGATCGCAACCGGCACCGGCAGGGCCCCCCACGCCCGAAGCGACCAACCTGGTCTTGTGTCCGATGGTTGAGGATGGGCAGACAACGGGCGTGCTCGCCTGTCGCCTGGCGGACAGCGCCGAACCTTTGTCGGCCGGCGGGATTGCGGTTCTGCGGCTTGCGGCAGACATTGTGCGCATGGGCCTTGCGCAGCATGTGCTGGACCGGCGTCTGAGCGAGATCGACGCGCAGCATCAGGCGACCCTGGCGGCATTGCAGGATCAGATCTTCGAGGTGGACCCCGTCGGGCAGCTGACAGGTCTGCTCGCCGGGCCCCCGCATCTGCTGTCCGCAAACCGCCGCGACCTGACCGGTGTGCCGCTGACCGCCGCCGTGCCGCGCCCGGTTGCCGGGCTGGTCGAGCGGGCACTGCGCGAGGTGTTGGCGCAAGGCACCGTTGCGGGACTGCGCTACCGCCAAGAGACGGACGGCGGGGTCCGGCACTATGAGCTGAACGGCGCTTTGCGACCCACGGGCCCGTCAGGGGGCCAGTCCAATGCGCTGTTTGTCGTCCGCGACGTGACGCGTGACGCCGCGTTGCGCGACGATCTGCAGCGGATGGGCAAGGTTGTCGCCGCCATGGACAATCTGGTGGCCATTCTCGACGCCGATCTTTGCGTGATCTGGGTCAACGCCGCATTTGAAAATCACACCGGCTGGAGTCTGGCCGAGGTGCAGGGCAAACGGCTGGGCTCGGTGTTGCGCAGCACGCAAAGCGATCCTGCCATGATTGCGCAGGTCAATCGGGCCATTGACGGAAAATCTGCCTTCAAGGGGCAGGTCATCAATCAGGACCGCCACGGCAACCAATACTGGGTCGATTTCAACATCGTGCCTCTGCTCGATTCCGACGGGGCATTGCAAGGCTATGTCTCGATCGAGACGGTGGTCACCAAGTTGAAAGAGCAGGAAATTGCCATGGCGCGGCTGGCCGAAGCTGCCGAAGCGGCGCGCACCCGGCTGGAAAACGCGATTCATGCGCTGCCGGACGGGGTGGTGATCTTTGACGCTGACGATCGCCTTGTGGCGGTCAATTCCGCCTATCGTCAGTCCTTTCCTGATCTGGCGCCCTATGCCGTGCCCGGGACCAGGCTGGAAAATCTGCTGCGGGTCGGGTTGGAGCAGGGGGCATTCATCGGCGGCGCCTCGGCTGCCGAAAAAGAAGCATGGCTGCAAAGCCGGCTGGCGGATTATCAGCGGTCTTACATGGCCGACGAAGTCCAGTTGCCGGATGGTCGCTGGATCAAGCGCATCAACACCCGCACCAAGGACGGCGGGCTGGTGGCGCTTGGCATCGACGTGACCGCCAGACACAATCAGATTGCGGCACTGGACGCTGCCAACCGCGATCTGACGCTGGCGCTTGCCGAGCGCGACCGGACCGAACGGCGGCTGACCGGCATCATCGACGGCGCCGATGTCGGCACCTGGGAACTCGATGTCGCCGACGGGCGGCTGCATGTCGGCGGTCACTGGGGCGAGATTGTGGGCCTGGAGACACGCGGCCTGACGGGACTGACCGTCGACGATTTTGCCAAACTCGTGCATCCTGAGGATCTGAAGCAGCTCAATCATCCGGTGGATTTCGGCTCTTTGCCCGACGCCGAGATTACCAACACCGAATTTCGGATGCTGCACCGCGACGGGCACTGGGTCTGGGTCCTGTCGCGCAGCCGCGTCGCACGGCGCGCGGCAGATGGCACGGCGGCGATGATTTTCGGGGTGCATCTGGACATCAGCGACCGCAAGCAATTGGAACAGGAGATCGCCGCCAGCCGGGCGTTCCTGCAGCAGGTGATGGACACCAGCATCGCGGCGATCGTGGTGCTGGACCCCGCCGGTCAGATTTCCTTTGCCAACCGTGAGGCCGCCCATGTCCTTGGCTGGCAGGGTGGCGGACCGTCGGCGCACCAGACCGCCCCGGCGACGCTGACGCTGGAGCGGGTCGAGGGCGGGCCACTTGCCGATGACGACCTGCCGTTCCGTCAGGTGCAGCAGCGCCGGGGTGCCGTGCGCGACATGCAATGCGTGTTGGTGCTGCCAGACGGCGGGCGCCGCATCCTGTCGTGCAACGCAGCGCCGCTTGCCTCTGGGCAGGACGGGGCGCTGAACCTTGTCGTGATGTCGTTTTCCGACATCACCGATGA
>JAYTDA010000117.1:0-1741 GCA_043736155.1 Paracoccaceae bacterium
TCGTTGCGGAACAGTGCGCTCATACGTTCAGCAACAGATGTTCACGCTCCCACGGGCTGATCACTTGCAGGAATTCGTTGTATTCGGCACGCTTGACGATGGAATAGACGCGGGCGAATTCGGGGCCGAGGATGTCGTGCATATCCTTGGCCTCGTCGAACAGGTCCAACGCGTCGGACAGCCCCTGCGGGATCGCCTCTTCGGCCTGATAGGCGTCGCCTTGAAAGCGTTTATCGGGGCGGATTTCGTTCTTCATTCCCAGATAGCCGCAAGCCAAGGACGCGGCGATGCACAGATACGGATTGCAATCCATCCCGGCCAGCCGGTTTTCGATCCGCCGGGCATCGGGCGGGCTGATCGGCACGCGCAGGCCGGTAGTCCGGTTATCGCGACCCCATTCAAGGTTAATCGGCGCAGAGTGGTTGCGCACATAGCGCCGGTAGCTGTTCACATAGGGTGCGATGATGGCGATCACCGATGGCATATGTTCCTGCAAACCGCCGATGAAGTGGAAAAACGCGTCCGTCTCGCCGTTTTGCGGCCCGTTGAACAGATTGCGGCCCTTGTCGTCATTGACTGAGTGGTGGATGTGCATCGCCGACCCCGGCTCGCCCTCGATCGGTTTGGCCATGAAGGTGGCGAAGCAGTTGTGCTTTAGCGCGGCCTCGCGGATCAACCGTTTGAAGTAGAACACTTCGTCGGCCAGCTTGATCGGGTCGCCGTGGCGCAGGTTGATCTCCAGCTGGCCCGCGCCGCCCTCTTGGGTGATGCCGTCAATCTCGATCCCCTGGATCTCGGCAAACTCATAAATGTCGTCAATCACCGGGCCATATTCATCGACAGCACTCATCGAATAGGCCTGCCGCGCCGCAGCAGGCCGCCCGGTGCGGCCCAGCATCGGCTCGATGGCCTTTGCCGGATCGTTTTGCCGGGCGACCAGATAAAACTCCATCTCGGGCGCGACCACAGGGGTCCAGCCTTCGGCGCGATACAGGTCACAGACTCGTTTCAGCACATTGCGGGGCGAGGTCTGGATCAGGTTGCCCTTTTGGTCATAGGCGTCATGGATCACTTGCAATGTGCCGTCGATGGCCCAGGGGGCAGCACTGGCGGTGGACAGGTCGGGGCGCAGGGTCATGTCAGGCTCTAAGAACCCTTCTTCGCCCGCCGCATCGGCCCAGTCGCCGGTGATGGTCTGCATGAAGATCGAATTGGGCAGGTGGAAATACTTCTGCCGCTCCCATTTCGAGGCAGGCACAGCTTTGCCACGGCTGATGCCGGGCAGGTCGGGGACGATACATTCAACTTCGTCCAGACGGTTTTTCTCAAGGTATTTTTTCGCAGCTTCGGGGATTTCGTCGGTCCAGTTGCTCATGATACGAGCTCTCTTTGCTTGAAGAAGGCCGCGATCTGGCGGGCCAGTCGGGCGTTATCTATGGGGTCTTGGGTGGCTGCGGCGGCACGGTCGAGCAGCGGGTCCGGCACAAGATTGCGCCCGCGTTTTTCGACCATGTCGGCCACGAATGCCGGACTAAACTCGGGGTGCGCCTGTACCGTGAACATGCGGTCGCCGTAAACGAGTGCGGCGTTTTCGCAAAACTCACTGCTGGCGCAGACGGCCGCAGTATCGGGTTTAAGTGTCACCTGATCCTGATGCCATGCGTTCAGCGCAACCGTATCGCCGCCGAAGTTGTATTCAGTGCGCCCTACGGACCAGCCGCCGTTGAATTTTTCGACCTTG
>JAYTDA010000118.1:0-37793 GCA_043736155.1 Paracoccaceae bacterium
CCGCGATTCAATCCGGCTCCGCCTGAAAACCGCCGCCTGGGACGACGACTATCTCGCAAGCCTCATCAAAGCATAATCCTTCACCCGATTCCCCTGGGGACTTGCTCCCCAGCGTCATGCCGAATTTTTGCAGCAGGTGGCGGGGTGTGCTGGGTGCCGTGCAACCAAAGGCCGTGCAACCAAAGGCTGTGCACCCCCCCGGCTGTCAGTGTCAGACCCGGAACCTGTAGCGGATGGTGCCATCGGTTTCGCAGTAGCTGTTGTAAAGCCGCTGTGCGCGGACATTGGTCGCCTCGGTCATCCAGTACAGCCGTTCCCAGCCCCGGGCCCGGCAGATCGCCACCAGATCGTCGATCAGCGCCCGTCCCAGCCCAAGGCCCCGGGCGCTTTCCGCCACAAACAGGTCTTCCAGATAGCAGTCCGGGTTGATTGACCAGGTCGAGACATGCGGATGGTGGATGGCAAAGCCCTGCACCTCGCCCTGCACCAAAGCCAGACGGCAGCAATAGCGCGGGTTGGCCTCGGTGATGCCGCGCCAGACATTCTCGGTGACCCCGGGTCGCAGATCGGCACCGAGAAAGGCCAGATAGTCCTGCCACAGCACCAGCCATCCGGCATGATCCGCCGGCCCTGCACCCCGGATCAGCGGCGCATCAGCCAGCATTGGTCAACCGGTCCAATATCCGGGCCCAGCTGCGGATGCCCTTGTGAAAGCTGCGGACATCGTACTTTTCATTGGGGGAATGAATCTGGTCATCATCGCGGCCAAAGCCGATCAGCATCGCATCCATCCCGAGCACGGTCTTGAAATAGCCCGCAATCGGGATCGAGCCGCCACAGCCGACATAGGCCGCCGGTTTCGGCCATTCTTCCGACAGCGCCGCGCGGGCCGCCTCGAACGCCGGGTCGCTGACCGTCATCTGTGCGGCGGGCGAGGCGGAATGGTCCTTGAAGCTGACCGAACAATCGGCGGGCACCATGGCACGCACCATGGTTCGAAAGTTGTCACGGATCGCCAGCGGATCCTGGGTGCCGACCAGGCGAAAGCTGATCTTGGCACTGGCTTTTGACGGCAGCACCGTCTTGAATCCGTCGCCCTCATAGCCGCCGGAAATGCCGTTGACCTCACAGGTCGGGCGCGACCAGATCATTTCCAGCGGCGTGCGGTCCGCCTCGCCCGCCGGGATCGACAGCCCGACATCCGCCAGCATCGCACCATGGTCAAAGGCGAGGCGTTGCCATTGGGCGCGCACCGCTTCGGGCAGTTCGGTGACACCGTCATAGAACCCCGGCACCGTCACCCGTCCCTGATCGTCGTGCAACGATGCGATGATGCGCGCCAGGACACGGATCGGGTTCATCGCCAGACCGCCATAGCTGCCGGAATGCAGATCCTTGTTGGCGGCGGTTATGGTAAGCTCCTCCCCCAGCAAGCCGCGCAGCATGGTGGTGATGGCGGGGGTGTCGGCGTCATACAGGCCGGTGTCGCAGATCATCGCCAGATCGGCTTTCAGTTCCGCCGCATTGTCCTGCATGAACGGCACCAGGCTGGGCGACCCGCTTTCCTCCTCTCCCTCCAGAAACACCGTGATGCGGGCTGGCAGGCTGCCATGCACCGCTTTCCAGGCGCGGAATGCCTCGACAAAGGTCATCAGTTGCCCCTTGTCGTCGCAAGCCCCCCGAGCGCGGATCACCGGGCCCTTGTCGGTGTCTTCAATCGCCGGATCAAAGGGTTGCCGGTGCCACAGCGCCAAAGGGTCCACCGGTTGCACATCGTAATGGCCGTAAAACAGCAGATGCGGACCCTTGGCTGGGGTTTCGGGATGATAGTGCGCCACCACCATCGGATGCCCGGGGGTTTCGCGCAACGTAGCGTCGAACCCGATGGTTTCCAGGTCGGCCACCAGCCATTCCGCCGCCTGTTTGCAGGCGGGTTTGCAGGCCGGGTCGGTGGAGATCGACGGGATGCGGAGCAGACCCATCAGGCGCTCCAGCGCATCGGCAAGGCTGTCGTCGATCCGGGCAAGCACCGGTATCAGGGCAGGGGAGGGCATGGGCGTCCTGTGGGTTCGGGGATGAGCGGCAGAAGCCTATCAGGTGGTTGGGCCGTGTCCAGCCGGACGCCGAAGGTTTCACACCCCCGGACCCGCTGCGGGTCCAAAACAAGCCGGGGGTTTCACACCCCCGGACCCCCGTGGGATACTTGTGAACAAGAAATGAGTCAGGGGCAGGGACCGCATCACCTCGGCGTGACCAGGGCTTTTTATTGCGCCGCTGACGCCTTATGATCGATGCCTTGCAATGGGAGTGACCGATGCCTGCTTTACGTACCCTGACCCTTGGCCTTCTCTTGACCGCCACACCTGCTCTGGCCGATCCGGTGACGGGGGACCGGGCTCAGGCGATGCTGTTCGCGGAACAGGGTGTGTCGGTCGAACTGGTGGAAAATGACAAGGTTTCCACCGCCCTGATGAAACTCATCAAGGCGGTGGCGGAACAGCAGCCCTGGTATGGCGCGGTGGCGCTGTCACCGGATGAGGATCTGATGACCAGCCCGGCGACGGTGGCGGGGGCGCAGTTTCACGACACCGATGCCGCCGCCGCCTTTGCCCTGGCGGGGTGCGAGGCGAAACGCACCGGGGCCAGCCCCTGCGCCGTGGTGGCTCTGGTGCGGCCAAAGGGCTGGGAAGTCCGTGACCTGCAACTGAGCCTGCATGCCACCGCCTTTTTCAACAGCGACTATCTGAAGGCCGCCAGCCCCAAGGCATTGGCCAGCTCTGCCGCGACCGGATCGTTTGGCTTTGGCGCCGGGGCCGATGCCGCATTGGCCGATTGTGTCGCGAAAAGTGCCGCTGAAGATTGCCTGGTGGTGATCGCCGACTGATCCGACCAAGGTCGGTCCCGGCTTTTTGCGTCAATTTGCGCATTGTCGGTCGCTGGCTTGACCTTTATCAAGGCGCAGTATCGGTTCTGGTTGCAGAGCCACCACGGGGTTGTGACCCCCGGGAGATCAGCATGGACTATCGGCACGCCCTTGATGTGGCACTGCAGCGGCTGCATGACGAAGGGCGCTATCGCACCTTTATCGACATTGAGCGTCAGCGCGGGGCCTATCCGCTGGCGGTCTGGCGCAAACCCGATGGCAGCGAAGCGCCGGTGACGGTCTGGTGCGGCAATGATTATCTGGGGATGGGGCAGCATCCGGCGGTATTGGCGGCGATGCATCAGGCGCTGGATGCCACCGGTGCAGGCTCTGGCGGCACCCGCAACATTTCCGGCACCACGCCGTATCACAAGGCGCTGGAACGCGAATTGGCCGATCTGCATGGCAAGCAAGCGGCACTGGTGTTTACCTCGGCCTATATCGCCAATGACGCCAGCCTGGCGGTGATGGCGAAGCTGTTTCCCGGGCTGGTGATCCTGTCGGATGCGCTGAATCACGCAAGCATGATCGAAGGCATCCGCCATGGCGGCTGTGAACGCCACATTTTCCGTCACAATGATCTGGCGCATCTGCGCGCGTTGCTGGAGGCGGTGGAACCCGGCCGCCCGATGCTGATCGCGTTCGAGTCGATCTATTCGATGGATGGCGACTTTGCCCCAATTGCCGCAATCTGCGATCTGGCCGAGGAATTTGGCGCCCTGACCTATCTCGACGAGGTCCACGCCGTCGGCATGTACGGCCCGCGCGGTGCCGGTGTGGCAGAGCGCGATCGCCAGATGCACCGGATCGACGTGATCAACGGCACTCTGGCCAAGGCGTTTGGGGTGTTTGGCGGTTACGTTGCGGGATCCGCGCCGATGATGGATGCGATCCGCTCCTATGCCCCCGGGTTCATCTTTACCACCTCGTTGCCACCGGCAGTGGCGGCAGGGGCTGCGGCCTCGGTGGCGCATCTGAAAGGGGACGGGGCGCGGCGCGCCCTGCACCAGGAACGGGCGGCGGCGCTGAAGCTGCGGCTCAAGGGGCTGGGGCTGCCGATCATCGATCATGGCAGCCATATCGTGCCGTTGCATGTTGGCGATCCGGTGCATTGCAAGCTGCTGTCTGACCATCTGTTGGCCGACTATGGCATCTATGTGCAGCCGATCAACTTCCCCACGGTGCCGCGTGGCACCGAGCGGCTGCGGTTCACCCCGTCACCTTTGCATGACACTGTGATGACCGACCATCTGGTCGGCGCACTCGATGTGCTTTGGGGCCATTGTGCGCTGAATCGCGCCCAACTTTCCGCCTGATTGCAGCTAGCCCGTGGCGAATCGCTTGCAGCGTGGTAACGAAGTTCGCAATAGGGTGTTGACGGGCGAGTCGTATCATCGACCACCCGGACGGCTTGGGGCGAAACAGGGCATACGGGGTAGCGCTGCATGATCGGGCGGAGGTCGGTTCCTTCGGCGGAAGAAGTCGACAAACCCAAAGGGTTTGACGATTTTGAACTGCGTCTGGGCGATCTGATGCGGGGCGAACGCGCCACCATGGGCAAGAGCCTGCTGGATGTGCAGCGCGAGCTGAAGATCAAGGCCACCTATATCGCCGCCATCGAAAATTGCGACATCGCCGCGTTTGAAACCCCCGGTTTCATCGCCGGCTATGTCCGCAGCTATGCCCGCTATCTGGGGATGGAGGCCGATGCCGCCTTTGCCCAGTTCTGTATCGAGGCGCATTTTACCGTGGCACATGGCATGTCTGCCGCCGCCTCCAGCCCACGGGTGATTGCCGCCAAGCAGCGCAAGGCCGCCGAATATTCCGACCCCCTGGCCAATCCCAATGCCCCCTTTGTGCCGCGCGGCGAAGCGTTGTTTGCACGGGTGGAACCGGGGGCTGTCGGGTCGTTGCTGGTGCTGGTGCTGCTGATCGGCGTTATTGGCTACGGCGGCTGGTCGGTGCTGCGCGAAGTGCAGCAGGTGCAATTGACCCCGGTCGATCAGGCTCCGGGTGTGGTGGCAGAGCTTGACCCGCTGTCGGGGGCCGAAGCGGTGATCACCCATGATGGTGGCAAGATTGCCGCAGTGGAACCGGCCCCCGAGGCCGAGGCGCTGAACCGGCTGTACCGGCCACGGACCCAGGCGCTGGATGTGCCGGTGATGGTGGCGCGCGATGGTCCGATTGCCGCGATTGATCCGCGCAATCGGGCGGCGACGCCCGCTGCCATTGCCACCGGCATCGACGCCACCCTCGCCGCCCTTGCAACCGAACCGGCCGTTCCGGGTGATACCGCCGTGCAGGTTGTGGCCGATGCGGCACCCGGCGTGGAAATTTTCGCGGTACGCCCGGCCTGGGTCCGGGTCCAGGCCGCCGATGGCACCGTGCTGTTTGAAAAGATCCTTGATCCCGGTGAACGCTATGTGGTGCCGCAGACCGAGGCACCGGCGTTGCTGCGGGCCGGCAATTCCGGATCGGTTTATTTCGCCGTCAATGGCCAGACCTATGGCCCGTCAGCCCCCGGTGCATCGGTGGCCAAGAATGTGGTTCTGTCACCCGAGGCGCTGACCGGAGCCTATGCGCTGGCTGATCTGACCACCGACCCCGATCTGGCAAAGTTCGTGGCGGTGGCGGCTGCGGAACCGGCGGTGGTTGATCCGAGCACTGCGCCGACGCAGCCCTAGTTGCAGCGGCGCGCAGACGGGGCTATCTGACAGACTGGGGTCAGACACCCCGTCAGCCAAAGGCCGCCATGACCCACAATCCGATCCGCCCGTGGCGCAACATCACCCGCCGCACCTCGCGCCAGATCTTTGTCGGCAAGGTGCCGGTCGGCGGCGGTGCGCCGATTTCGGTGCAGACCATGACCAACACAGATACGTCCGACGTCAAGGCGACGCTGGAGCAGGTGCAGCGCTGCGCCATTGCCGGGGCCGATATCGTGCGGATTTCAGTGCCGGATCAGGCGGCAACCCGGGCCTTGCGTGAAATTGTCGCCGAAAGCCCGGTGCCGATCGTGGCCGACGTGCATTTCCACTACAAACGCGCGATAGAAGCCGCCGAGGCCGGTGCCGCCTGTCTGCGGATCAACCCCGGCAATATCGGATCACCGGACCGGGTCCGCGAGGTGATCCGCGCCGCCAAAGATCACGGCTGTTCGATCCGGATCGGGGTCAATGCCGGATCACTGGAGCGGCATCTCTTGGAGAAATATGGCGAACCCTGCCCGGATGCGATGGTGGAAAGCGGGTTGGACCATATCCGCATCCTGCAGGACAATGATTTTCACAATTACAAGATCAGCGTCAAGGCGTCGGATGTGTTCATGGCCGCCGCTGCCTATCAGCAACTGGCCGAGGCCACCGATGCCCCGATTCATCTGGGCATCACCGAAGCCGGCGGGCTGGTGTCGGGCACCGTCAAATCGGCGATCGGTCTGGGCAATCTGCTGTGGATGGGCATTGGCGACACCATCCGGGTCAGCCTGTCGGCGGACCCGGTGGAAGAGGTCAAGGTCGGGTTCGAGATTCTGAAATCGCTGGGACTGCGGCACCGGGGCGTCACCATCATTTCCTGCCCGTCCTGCGCGCGGCAGGGGTTTGATGTGATCAAGACGGTGGCGGCACTGGAAGACCGGCTGGCGCATCTGACCACCTCGCTGTCATTGTCGATCATCGGCTGTGTCGTCAACGGGCCGGGAGAGGCGCTGATGACCGATGTCGGCTTTACCGGCGGCGGTGCCGGGTCCGGCATGGTTTACCTCGCTGGCAAACAGGCGCACAAGCTGGGCAATGAAGCGATGATCGAGCATATCGTCGATCTGGTCGAGGCGCGCGCCGCCGCTATCGAGGCAGAAGCGGCCAAGGCGGCGGAGTAGCGCGGGGCGCTTGCCAGAGCGCCTTGCTTGCCAAAGATCGCGCTTGCCAGAGATCGCGCTTGCCAGAGATCTTGCCGGGAGAAACGAATTTTCTGCGAAAATTCAGCGCCAAGCCTTGCAGGTGGTGACGAGAATTTTCGCCGAAAATTCGGGGTCGCACCGCGCAGGGCGACTGCGTTATGGCGTCCGGATCCCGGCCACCACCGCCTGCATCTGATCCTGCGGCAGATAGCCGCGCAACATGGTTTCCGGCAGGGTGCCATTGGCCACTTGCAGCACAAAAGTCGGGGTGCCGCTGATGTCCAGAATGGCGGCCAGATCGTGGTTGGCCTTGATTTCGGCCATCACCGCCGGATCATCCATTGCCATCCGCACCACCTGCGGATCAAGGCCAAGGTCTGCCGCCAGCCGGTCCAGCGCCGGTTGGGTGATATCACCCCGGAAATTCATCAGACCTTTGTGCATCTGCCAATAAAGATCATCGCCCCCGACGGCCCGCACCGCGATGGCAAAGCGCGACGCCAGTACGCTGTCATCACCCAGAATCGGGAACTCCTTCAGCACATAGCGGATATTGCCATCGGTCTGCACCAGGTCCGCCACCTCGGCATGGGCGCGTTTGCAATAGCCACAGCGGTAATCGACAAATTCCACCAGCGTCACATCGCCGCCGGGATTGCCGCCGACCCAGGACCGGCCATCATTGAAGATTGCCAGACTGTTCTGGCTGACCATGGCGCTGTCATCGGCCAGTTGTGCCGCTGCCTTGCGGGCATCCAGTTCATTGATCGCCTCGACCAGCACTTCCGGGTTTTCGATCAGATAGGCACGAATCTCGGCACGAAAGGCGGCGCGTTCGGCGTCGTTCATCGCTGCCGGGTCAAACGCCAGCGCCGGTTGCGCTAAGGCAAAGACCAAGGTGACGTACAGGGCAAGGCGGCGCAGCGGCATGACAACTCTCCGTTTTGCGGCGACCTTTGCAGAGATGGCGGCAGATGCCAAGATCAAGTGACGAGGGACGGGGTTGCAACGCGCCGCGTTGACTGGAATGTGATGGATGGGCAAATGCGCACAGGACCGAAAACGTCAATGGCTCCGCCGGGAGCATTTGTCCAGAAAACATGCCGGGCGGCAAAGGGGGGGTGATGGCAGGGTTTGGCGTAATTGCCCGGGGTTTGGCGCTGGGTCTGGCGATCCTGTTCGGGCAGGGACCGGGGCAGGCGCAGGAATTGTCGGCACTGGCGCGGCTGGACGCGGCGGCCTCGGCGCTCACCACTTCGGGCGGCGGGATCGCACTGCATCTGGCGCTGAGCCAGCCGGTGCCGTGGCGGGTGCTGATGCTGGATGCGCCGCCGCGCCTGGTGCTGGATTTCCGCGAGGTGGATTTTGGCCCCGGCGGCTCGATTGCCGGGCTTGGCTTGCCCAAAGGCGTGGTGGCGCTGCGCACCGGCCCGTTTCGCCCCGGCTGGTCGCGGCTGGTGCTGGAACTGGCGGAGCCTTACGGTGTGAGATCTGCCGCGATGGATACCAGTGGTGGTGCGGCGCGGGTAGCGGTGATGCTGGAACCGGTGACGCCCGAGGCCCTTACCGCCGGAGTTGGGGCGCTGAACCTCGGCGACTGGGCGTTGCCCGACCCGGCCCCGGTGGCCCCGGCCAAACGCCGCCAGACCGGGGATGCGCCGTTGGTGGTGCTGCTGGACCCCGGGCATGGCGGCATTGATCCCGGGGCGGAAAGTGGCAGCCTGCACGAGGCCGGTCTGATGCTGATCTTTGCGCTGGAGTTGAAAGAGGCGCTGATCCGCGCCGGGATCCGGGTGGAACTGACCCGCGACGCCGATGTGTTCGTGCCATTGGAAACCAGGGTTTCGGTGGCGCGCGCCGTCGGGGCCGACCTGTTGCTGTCGCTGCATGCCGATGCGATTGCCGAAGGGGTGGCGCACGGTGCCACGGTCTACACCCTGGCCGATACCGCCACCGATGCGGCATCGGCGACATTGGCCGAACGCCATGACCGCGCCGACCTGCTGGCCGGGGTCGATCTGAGCGACCAGGATGATCTGGTGGCGACAGTCCTGATGGAGATGGCGCGCACCGATACCACACCGCGCGCTGACCGGTTGGCCGATGGGTTGGTGGCCGCAATCAAGGCGGCGAAAATAGCCATGCACAAGCGGCCCCGGCTGGGCGCTGCGTTTTCGGTGCTGAAATCGCCCGATATCCCCAGCGTTTTGCTGGAACTGGGGTTTCTGTCCAGCACCCGCGATCTGGCCAATCTGCAAGATGCCGACTGGCGGGGCCGGATGGTGGCGGCGATTGTCACGGCACTGGCGGATTGGGCGGTGGCCGACGCGGCAGAGGCGCTGTTGCTGCGCCAGTAACCGGTGCGTGATATGGCAGGTTTCAGCCCACCGGGGTTTTGACCCCGGCGGAGCTTCGCCCTATAGAGGCAATGCAAGCGAAGGGGCTGTTGGTTGATCCGATTCATCACATCGTTGTTCGGCGCCTTGTTCAGTGCCCTGACCCTTGGTGCCTTTTTCGTGGCGCTGGTCATTGGTGCCATCTTCTGGATGTATGGCCGCGATTTGCCGAGCTATGATCAGTTGGCGCAATATACCCCGCCGACCATCAGCCGGATCTATTCCGGTGAAGGCCAGATCATTGATGAATTCGCGCAGGAGCGCCGGATCTTTGCGCCGATCGAAGACATTCCCGATATCGTCAAACAGGCCTTCATCTCGGCTGAAGACAAGAATTTCTACAACCACCACGGCTTTGACGCCCGTGGCATGGCAGCGGCGGCGTTGCAGGCTCTGGCGTCGGGGGGCCGCGATCTGCGCGGGGCATCGACCATCACCCAGCAGGTGATGAAAAACTTTCTGCTGTCGGGTGACCGCACCGGCGAGCGCAAGATCAAGGAACTGATATTGGCGACGCGGATCGAAAAGACCCTGTCGAAAGACAAGATCCTGGAACTGTATCTGAACGAGATTTTCCTTGGCCAGAACTCTTACGGTGTCGCTGCTGCGGCACAGACCTATTTCAACAAGACGCTGGCCGATCTGACCCCGGGTGAAGCGGCGGTGCTGGCAGCGATGCCACAGGCCCCCAGCGAATATCACCCGGTCCGCGCCAAGGACCGGGTGACGGAGCGGCGCAATTACGTGCTGCGCGAAATGATGCAGAACGGCTATATCGATGCGGCGACGCTGGAGGCAGAGGCGGCCAAGCCGTTGCTGTCGGTGCAGAACGGTGATTACCCGGCATTTCGCGAAGCCTTGCCGCCGCGCGATTATTTCACCGATGAGATCAGGCGCCAATTGTCCGGCAGCTTTGGTGAAGACGAGTTCTTTGGCGGTGGCCTGACCATCCGCGCCACCATCGACCCGTCGATGCAGCTCGAAGCCGCAGCGGCGCTGCGCCGCGGGTTGGAAAAGTTCGACCGGGGTCTGGGCATCTGGCGCGGCACCGGTTTGACCCTGCCCGCCGATGTGCTGGGCGAAGAGGCCACATGGCGCCCGGCCCTGGCTGAAACCGAGGTGTCGCGCGATGTGGCCGGGTGGCACCCGGCGGTGGTGCTGGAGGTGGGTGACAGTGCAGCACGGATCGGCATCGAAGGGGTGCCCGAGTTCGCCGACGGCCATTTCATCCCGGCAGACGATGTGACCTGGGCGCGCAAACGGCTGGCTGATGGAACATTGGCGAAAAAGGCCACGGTGGCCGCTGATCTGGTGGCGGTCGGCGATGTGGTGCTGGTGCGCGCTGTCGCCAATGACGAAGACGGATCGTTTGTGCGCTGGTCGCTGCGCCAGGTGCCCGAAGTGCAGGGCGGCTTCATGGCGATGGATGTGAACACCGGCCGGGTCATCGCGATGCAGGGTGGCTTCAGCTATCAGCAATCGGTGTTCAACCGTGCCACTCAGGCGACGCGGCAACCGGGTTCCAGCTTCAAACCGTTTGTCTATGCGGCGGCGCTGGACAGTGGCTACAACCCCGCCACCATTGTCATCGACGCCCCGATTGAAATCGACACCCCCGAGGGGCTGTGGAAACCCAAGAACGCCTCGGAGAAATACTATGGCCCGGCACCGCTGCGCACCGGCATCGAACAGTCGCGCAACCTGATGACGGTGCGGCTGGCGCAGGAGATTGGCATGGAGACGGTTGCCGCCTATGCCGAACGGTTCGGGGTTTATGACCCGATGAATCCGTTCCTTGCCAATGCCCTTGGCAGCCAGGAAACCACGCTGTTCAAGATGGTGGCGGCCTATGCGATGTTTGCCAACGGCGGTGAACGGGTGGAACCGACGCTGGTCGACCGGGTGCAGGACCGCTGGGGCAAGACGGTCTATCGCCACGATACCCGCACCTGTGAAGATTGCACCGTGCCGCAATTGCCCGCAGGCGCTGCACCCCGGATCAGCTCTGACCGGGAACGGGTGATGGATGCGATCACCGCCTATCAGCTGACCTCGATGATGCAGGGCGTGATCCTGCGCGGCACCGGGCGCGGCATCAATGTCGGTGTGCCGATTGCCGGGAAAACCGGCACCACCAATGACGCCAAGGATGTCTGGTTCGTCGGCTTTTCCTCGACCATCGTGGCGGGGTGCTACATCGGCTATGACATCCCGCGCACCCTCGGCTCTGGCGCATCGGGCGGTGGCATGTGTGGCCCGGTGTTTGAAAGTTTCATGACTGAAGCGGTCAAGAGCTATGGCGGCAGCGATTTTCGGGTGCCTCCGGGTGGCTTTTTCATCAATATCGACCGGTTTTCCGGGGCGCGGTTGCCGGATGGCACAAGCGGCGACAATGTGCAGGCCGAATATTTCCGTGAAGGGGCCGACCCGCTGTTTGGTCTTGGCTTCTTCGTCGATGGCGGCTTTGCCGTTGGCGAGAACCTGCCGCTGTTTGCCCAGGGCGAGATTGATCTGGAAGGCGGCGGCACCGAAGTGACCACCTCGACCGGCAAAACCAAGGTGATCCCGCGCAAGGCCAATTTTGGTTCGGTCACATCGGGCGGTTTGTACTGATCCCCGCGCTGTACCGATCCCCTGTGTCACCCTTGCCCCGGTGGCCCGATGGCGCTATCAGACGCGCTGAAGATCAAACTGCATGAGGGCGCAATGCGGACCGAGGCGCTGAACCTGGTGGAGCGGATCCGCAAGTCGTTGAAATTGCTTGGCCAGCGCATGGATCTGGCGACGGCACCGCATCGGCTGGAAGAGTTTGACGCCATGATCGAAGAGGGCGAGCTGTGGTCCGATCCGGCCAAGGCGCAACGGCTGATGCGCGAACGCCAGATGTTGATGGACGCAATGGCGGTCTATCGCTCCATCGACCGGGAACTGGAGGATGGCATCGGCCTGATCGAGCTGGGCGAAGCCGAAGGGGATGCCGAAGTCGTCACCGAAGCCGAAGAGGCGCTGAAGGTTCTGGCCAAAAGCTCCGCTGAAAAGGAAGTCGAGGCGCTGCTGGATGGTGAAGCCGATGGCAATGACACATTCCTGGAGGTCAATGCCGGGGCGGGCGGCACCGAAAGCTGCGACTGGGCCGCGATGCTGGCGCGGATGTATGTACGCTGGTCGGAAAAAAAGGGCTACAAAGTCGAACTGATGGCGGAAACCGCTGGCGAAGAGGCGGGGATCCGGTCGGCGTCCTACAAGATCACCGGCAAGAATGCCTATGGCTGGCTGAAATCCGAAAGCGGGGTGCACCGGCTGGTGCGGATTTCGCCTTATGATTCTGCCGCCCGCCGCCATACCTCGTTCAGTTCGATCTGGGTCTATCCGGTAGTGGATGACAATATCGAAATCGAGATTGCCGACCGCGATATCCGCATCGACACCTATCGCTCGTCCGGTGCCGGTGGCCAGCACGTCAACACCACCGACAGCGCGGTGCGGATCACCCACCTGCCAACCGGCATCGTGGTCACCAGTTCGATGAAATCGCAGCACCAGAACCGCGACGCCTGCATGGCGGCGCTGCGCTCGCGGCTGTATCAGGTGGAACTGGACAAGCGCAATGCGGCGGTGAACGCGCAGCATGAAAACAAGGGCGACGCCGGGTGGGGCAACCAGATCCGGTCTTACGTCTTGCAGCCCTATCAGATGGTCAAGGATCTGCGGACCCAGGTTGAAACCTCGGACACCCAAGGCGTGCTCGACGGCGATCTGGACCCGTTCATGGCCGCCACGCTGGCGCAGGATGTGGCGGGCAAAAGCCGGGCAGAGGCGACGGCAGAGGGCTGAGGCGGGGGCCGCAGATTGGTCGGCACTCGTTGTCGATTGGCAGAGGTGCCGACCGCGCAGTGGGTCGGGGTGGGACCCTTGGATCATCAAACGCTCCGCCCGAGGGCAAGAAACGATTTCTGGACAGAAATCGTGCCGGAATTTGGAAAAATTCCGGGGCGCCTGGCACTGATGAAGCGACGATTCCCCATGGTCTGGCCAACCCCGTCATCTATCCAAGCGCACCGTGACACAAACGAAAAGGCACCGCAGATGCGGTGCCTTAAATCAGGTCCTGACCGACGGATCAGACCTTGGCGGCTTCCATCGGCTGCGACGGGGCAGCCAGTGCCGGGCGGGCGCTGTTGCCGGCCAGCGGGTCTTCCTGGCGCTGCACCGAACCTTCGAAATGGGCACCGGATTCGATGGCGATGGTCTTGTGGATGATGTCGCCTTCAACCCGGGCGGTGGCGGTCAGCCGCACCTTGAGGCCGCGGACCTTGCCAACGACGCGGCCGTTGATCACCACGTCATCGGCAACGATTTCGCCGCGCACCGTGGCGCCTTCGCCGACGGTCAGCAGATGGGCGCGCATGTCACCCTCGACGGTGCCTTCGACCAGAATGTCACCGGTGGTTTTCAGATTGCCAACCACGGTCAGGTCAGCGGAAAGCACCGAGGCGGGCGGCTTCGATTTTGGAGTGGTGGTGTTGTAATCCATGGGTCTGCTCATTGTTGGGTCGGTTGTTTTGGCCTTGTCAGCCTCGCCACCCGTTTTGGGGCCGGGCTCGTTGATCCTGCTTTTAGAAAACATCGTTCGCCGCCTTGATATAGGTCATCGGGTTGACAGGGGAGCCGTCGACACGGACCTCGTAGTGCAGATGGGTCCCGGTCGATCGTCCGGAATTGCCCATATCACCGATCTGGTCGCCAAGCGAGACCCTTTCCCCTACAGTCACGCGGATTTGGGACAAATGGGCATAGCGGGTTTCGATGCCAAAGGCATGTTGCACAGTGATCATCCGGCCATAGCCACTTTCCCAGCCAGCCTGGGTCACGGTGCCGTCGCCGGGGGCATAGATCGGGGTGCCGTAGTCTGCGGCGAAGTCGGTACCGGTGTGCATCCTTGTGCCTGCGCCTTTGGGGTCGGAACGGTAGCCGAAACCGGAGGTGAAGCGAAAGGTGGAATGGACCGGCACGGCAAAAGGCAGTTGCTGGGCCGCAATCCGGTACAGGTTCATGGTGTCCAATGTCCCCAGAATGCGGTTGGCGCGGGCGGCATTGGGGTCCGGCACCGCACCAGAGGTCGACAGGGTCAGCGGCGACAGCGGGCCACCCTGTCCCGAATAGCCGCGCCGCACCGTCGCCAGCACATCGTCGGGTGACAGACCGGCGGCGCGGAACATCTTGTCCAGCGGTTCCAGCGAAATCGTCACCGCATCTTCCAGCTGGCGGAAAATCACATCATTGCGGTCCTGCAGCTGCCGGGTTTCCAGTGCCGCCAGTTCCGCCTGTTTGGCTGCCTCGACTGCGGCCTGAGCCATGGCGTCGCGCTGGCTTGCGGTTGCTTCCAGTGCTGCAGTCACGAAATCCAGCGTTTGGGCAATGTCGGCCTCGGGGCTGGCGGGCGCCACACCGCTGCCACCCTGTGCCGCCAGTGCCAGCCGCGCCTGTTCCCCGGCGCCGCGGGCGGCATCGCGTTCATTCATCGTGCGGCGCAGGGTTTTCTGGATCACTTCAATGCCGGTTTCCAGCTCCTTGCGGTGGTCTTCGGAAGCCAGAAGCAGCGACTGCATCGCCGAAATCTGATCCAGCGCCAGATTGAACCGGTCCTGTGCCCGTGCCGCTTCGGCGGCGCTATGGTCACGGTCCTGCGACAGGGCATCCAGCCGGGTTTCATACAGTGACTGTTCGCGCCGCGCCTGTTCGCGCACGGTGCCGGACCCGACCGAATCCATCAACAGAACCGCCGTTGCCACAATCGACCAGGCCAGCACCAGCATGGCACCACAGACACCGATTGCCTGACTGACCGGTTTCAACCGGATGAAGCGGGTCTCATTGTCTGACCGCAGAAACAGCCGGCGTTCCGGAAAGTACCTTTCCAGCGCCGCATTGATCCGGTGCATCATGGAGGACGTCACTGCATAGTTTCCCGAAGTCTCCCGTTGGATGAAATGCGACCGTGCCTGACCGCTGGCCCGGCATTGTGGCCTGTTCCCCTTGTCAGGTGATTAGCCGGGCAAGGCCACGGGATCAAGAAATTTGGCCAAACTGGCGCAGAATGTGGCGCAATGCCGCCGGGATGGGCGAAAGATTGCCGATAGCGCCAAAGGGCTTACAGCGCCTGCGCTGCTGCCAGCACCGTTTCCACATGGCCTTTCAGGCGGACATGGGTCCAGGCTCTGGCGATCCGGCCGGTGCCGTCGATCAGAAAGGTGCTGCGCACCACCCCCATGCAGGTCCGGCCATACAGCTGCTTTTCCTGCCAGACGCCAAAGGCTTCACACACGGCGCCCACCGCATCCGCCAGCAAAGTCACGGTTACCCGGTGTTTTGCCGCAAATTGCGCATGGGTCGCCACGGTGTCACGCGACAGGCCGAACAACCGGGTGCCAGCGGCGGCAAAGGCCGGGGCCGCTGCGTCAAAGGCCAGAACTTCCCCGGTACAGGTCCTGGTGCCATCTGCGGAATAAAAGAACAGAACCAGCGGTGCCGGTTGCACCTGTGACAGAGACAGGAGGCTGCCATCCTGACAGGGCAGGGTCACATCGGGGGCCATCCGGCCTTGGGTCAGCATGGGTCGGCCTCCGGCCTTGGGGTTGGATCACTGCAGTTTCAATTGCCTTTGTCAGCGGATAAAGGCAAGCCAGCTGCAGATTTCCCCCTTTGCTGTCAATCGCGGCAGTCAGGCTGATGACAGCGGACCATGACAGGCCAGATGACCGACAGACCCGCGCCAAAGCCTCGCAAACCGCACCGGATGCGGCGGTTTCTGCTGTGGCTCACCGTGGCGCTGTGGGGTCTGGTGCTGGTCGGGGGCGGCACCATTCTGGCGGTGACCGGGCGGTCGGTGCCGGTGCCGCATTGGGTGGTGGAGCGGATCCAGACCCGGGTCAACGCCAGCCTGACCGGGCAGGGGGCGGTGGATCTTGCCGGGGTGGATCTGCTGGTCGATGGCAACTGGGTGCCCCGGTTGCGGCTGCGCGATGTGACGCTGCGCGATGCCGGGGGGCAGCCGGTGCTGACATTGCCGGACCTGCGGGTGACCTTTTCGCGCGAAGACCTGATGCAGCGGCGGTTTCAGCCCACGGTGCTGTGGGTCAAGGGGGCCAGTCTGGCGCTGCAACGGGTGCCTGACGGGTCGGTCAGGATCGCTTTGGGCTCACAGGATGCCTCGCGCACCGGTCCAGCCCCTGCCGCACCGGTCACCAAGGGGCAAGCCGCACCGCCACCGGGGCCGGGCAGCATCGGCGATGTCTTGGCCGCCATCGATCATGTCTTTGGTCTGCCGGCGCTGGCCAAGCTGACCCGGGTCGAAGCCTCTGACCTGACCCTGACACTGGATGACCAAAGGGCGGGCCGGCAATGGCAGGTGCGCGACGGCGCACTGGTGCTGACCCAGACCGCCACCGACATTTCGGTGGCGGTGGACCTGTCGTTGCCTCTGGCATCCGAAGATCAGACCACAAGCCGGGTTGTCAGTCCGTCACCGCAACCGGCGCAGGTGGCGCTGTCGCTGACCTTTGTCAAATCGGTGGCTGGCGGTTTGCCGGGGCCCGCACGGGTATCGGCGGCGCTACGGGCCGTACCGGCCCAGGATATCGCCACCCAATCGGCGGCGCTGGCCTTCATGCAGCTGATCACGGCACCGATTTCCGGGGCACTGACCGCCGACATCCGGGGCGACGGGGTGATTACCGGGCTGACCGGGTCGCTGGAAATCGGTGCAGGGCTGCTGCAGCCGGAACGGGTTGCAGCTCCGGTAGAGATCAGGCGCGGTGCCCTGGCCTTTGCCTATGACCCGGCGCGTGGCCGGATCGCCTTTTCCAATGTCGATATCGACAGCCGCGCCTTGCGGATCAAGGCCAGCGGCCATGCCGATCTGGCCGAGTTCACCGCCGGTCTGCCGCAGTCGCTGGTCGGGCAGGCGCGTCTGACCGATGTCGCCGTTGACCCTGAAGGGCTGTTGCAGGAACCGATCCGGTTTTCCGAAGGCGCGGTGGACCTGCGGCTGCGGCTGAACCCGTTCAGCCTGACCATCGGTCAGATGGTGCTGATCGAACAGGGCCGCCGGATCGAGGCCAAGGGTCGGATCGGCGCCAGTGCAGCCGGGTGGAACGTGTCGCTGGACCTGCTGCTGAACCGCATCAGCCATGACCGGCTGCTGGCGCTGTGGCCGGTGGGGGTGGTGCCGCTGACCCGGGCCTGGCTGGTGGCCAATGTGCAGACCGGCCAGTTGTTCGATGTCAAGGCAGCGCTGCGGCTGGCCCCGGATGCTGCACCGAAACTGTCGCTGGGATATGAATTTACCGGCACCGATGTGCGGTTTCTGAAAACCCTGCCGCCGGTCACCAATGCAACCGGCTATGCCACCATCTTCGGCAACAGCTTTGCGCTGGTGATCGACAAGGGCATCGTGACAGCGCCCAAGGGCGGCCCGATCGACATGACCGGGACGGTGTTCCGCGTCCCTGACATTTCGCTCATCCCCGCCCCGGCAGAGATCGACCTGCGCACCGACAGCAGTGTGACAGCGGCGATGTCGCTGCTGGATGAACCGCCCTTTGGCTTTCTGTCCAAAGCCGGGCAACCGGTCGAAGGCACCGAAGGCCGGGCGCAGATGGTGGCGCGGATCGGGTTGCCGCTGGCGGGCAGGGTGATGGCCGATCAGGTCAGCTATGCCATCGAAGGCCGGATGACCGATGTGCGCTCCGACGTGCTGGTGCCGGGGCGGCTGCTGGTGGCCGATGCGTTGGCGCTGAAGGCCGACAACAGCCAGATCACCATTGGCGGCAAAGGCACATTGGACGGGGTGCCGTTTGATGCCGAATGGACCCAGCGGTTCGGCCCCGCCGACAAGGGCAAGGCGACGGTGGCGGGGTCGGTGGAATTGTCGCAACGCTTTATCGATGCGTTCAATATCGGCCTGCCAAAGGGGGCGCTGAGCAAGGCGGGGCAGGGGCGGTTTGATCTGGCCCTGGCCAAGGGCGCTGCCACCCGCTTTGGCCTGACCTCTGACCTGCGCGGGCTGGCGATCCGCATCCCGGAACTGGGGTGGAGCAAATCGGCGGCGGGCAAGGGGCGGCTGACGCTGGCGGGTACCCTGGGGGCACCACCCGCCATCGACCGGCTGGAACTGGAAGGGCCGGGGCTGGATGTGGCGGGGCAGGTCACGCTGAATGCCAGCGGCGGCCTTGATGTCGCACGGTTTTCGCGGGTGCGGGTCGGCGGCTGGCTGGATGGGCCGGTGACGCTGACCGGTCAGGGGGCCAACCGCCCGGTATCGGTGGCGGTGCAGGGCGGATCGGTCGATCTGCGCAAATCGACGCTGGGCGGCGGGTCGGGCGAAAGCGGGGCACTGGCGCTGTCACTGGACCGGATGGTGATATCACAAGGCATCGCGCTGACCGGGTTTCGTGGCAGTTTCAGCGGCAGGGGCGGGTTGAACGGCAGCTTTACCGGGTTGGTCAATGGCAAGGCAGCGGTGTCGGGGACAGTTGCCCCCAGCAAGGGCCGCTCTGCGGTGCGGATCCTGTCAGACGATGCCGGGGCGGTGATCCGGGCCGCAGGGGTGTTTGACAAGGCGGTTGGCGGGGCGCTGGATCTGGTGCTGCTGCCCGAAGGCGATGACGGCCATTATGACGGTCGCCTGCTGATCGCCAACACCCGTGTGATCAAGGCCCCGGCGATGGCGGAACTGCTGGGGCTGATTTCGGTGGTGGGTCTGTTGGAACAGCTGAACGGCCCCGGGATCCAGTTCAATCAGGTCGATGCCGAATTTCGCCTGTCGCCTGTCGCGGTAGAACTGATGCGCGGGTCCGCCATCGGCAATTCGATGGGGGTCAGCATGGCGGGGGTCTATGCCCTCGGGTCGGGGGCAATGGATATGCAAGGGGTGATTTCGCCGATCTATGTGCTGAATGGCGTCGGTGCCTTTCTGACCCGCAAGGGCGAAGGGTTGTTCGGCTTCAACTATCGGCTGCGCGGTACGGCTGCGGCACCAAGGGTGCAGGTCAACCCGCTGTCGATCCTGACGCCCGGCATGTTCCGCGACCTGTTCCGCGGCGCACCACCGACATTGCCGGGGCCAAGTTCACCGCAGGCGGTCAACTGATGCAGCTCGCCGATTTCGACTTTGCCCTGCCAGAAGGATTGATCGCCACCCGTCCCGCCACCCCGCGCAGTGCGGCGCGGCTGTTGGTGGCACAGGGGGGTGGCATCGCCGATCACCGGGTCGGTGACCTGCCCATGTTTCTGCGCCCCGGTGACCGGCTGGTGCTGAACAATACCCGGGTGATCCCGGCGCGGCTGACCGGCAGCCGCAGCCGCCATTCGGCGCAGGGCGACACCACGGCGCGGATCGAGATCACCCTGCTGAACCCGGCCCCGGATGGCAGCTGGCGCGCACTGGCCAGGCCACTGCGCAAACTGGCACCGGGCGATGTGGTGGTGTTCGCCCCCGGCTTTCAGGCCACGGTGACGGCGCGCGATGACACGGCGGCTTTCCTGCGGTTCAATCTGGCAGCGGCGGCGTTTGACGCCGCACTGGACGCCGCCGGAATGATGCCGCTGCCGCCCTATATCGCGGCATTGCGCCCCGCCGATGCACAGGACCGCACCGACTATCAGCCGCTGTTTGCCCGCCGCCCCGGTGCCGTCGCTGCCCCGACGGCATCGCTGCATTTCGATGCAGGGCTGATGGCGGCGCTGGCGGCGCGGGGTGTCAGATGCACCGAAGTCACCCTGCATGTCGGGGCAGGCACCTTCCTGCCAGTCAAGGTTGACGATGTCACCACGCACCGGATGCATGCCGAATGGGGCGAGGTGACGGCAGAGGCGGCGGCAGAGATCAACGCCACCAAAGCCGCCGGTGGCCGGGTGATCCCGGTCGGCACCACCGCGCTGCGGCTGATCGAAACTGCGGCGGCGGGTGGCACGGTGCAGCCGTGGCGCGGTGACACCGACATTTTCATCTATCCCGGCTATCACTTCCGGGTCGCCGATGGCCTGATCACCAATTTCCACTTGCCGAAATCGACCTTGCTGATGCTGGTGTCGGCGCTGATGGGGCGAAGCCGGATCATGGATATCTATGGCCACGCCATTGCCGCCGGATACCGGTTCTTTTCCTATGGCGATGCCTCGCTGCTGCTGCCCGATCGGGCGTGATCCGGTGGGGGACTTCGGACACAGTCCGGCCCGCCCACACCACGCCGTCCCGGACCTGATCCGGGACCCCGAGCCTGTGGGAAATGCCGGTGGTGTGTGCCTGATGACTCGAGGTCCCGGATCAGGTCCGGGACGGCGCTCAGAGCGGGCCAACGGCCGGGATTGGCGCGGCTTGCCGCCATCGCGACCCGATCTGTCGCGGACCCGGTGGACTTGTTCACCCTGCCGACGGTAACTGATGCCACAGATCAGCGGAGGCACCATGTTCAAGGTTCTGGCGAATTCCTGGCCCTTGCTGTTGGGAGTGATGCTGCTGATGGTCGGCAACGGCATGCAAAGCACCTTGCTGGGCATTCGCGGCGCAATCGAGGGCTTTTCCACCTTTCACATCTCGGTGGTGATGTCGGCCTATTTCGTCGGCTTTCTCGGCGGCTCGCAACTGGCCCCGTCGCTGATTGCCAAGGTCGGCCATGTCCGGGTGTTTTCGGCGCTCGGCTCGCTGATTTCGGCGATTCTGGTGATTTACCCGGTGGCACCCGACTGGATCGCCTGGTCCCTGATGCGGGTGGTGATGGGGTTCTGCTTTTCCGGGGTCTATGTCACCGCCGAAAGCTGGCTGAACGATACAGCCACCAACGAGACCCGCGGCAAGACCCTGTCGCTCTACATGATTGTGCAGATGATCGGCATCATTGCGTCACAGGCGCTGATGACGGTCAGTGCCCCGGATGGCTTTGTGCTGTTTGTGATTCCGTCGGTTCTGGTGTCGCTGTCATTCACCCCCATTCTGCTGTCAAAAGCCCCGGCGCCGACCTTTGCCGCCACAAAAGGCATGTCATTTGCCAAACTGTTCCGGGTGTCGCCGCTGGGCTGCGTCGGCATGTTCCTGATCGGCGGCATTTATGCGGCGCTGTTTGGCATGGCGGCGGTGTGGGGGACGCTGGCAGGGCTGAGCGTGGGCGAGATCTCGGCGTTTGTTGCTGCGATCTATCTGGGGGGTTTGCTGTTTCAATATCCGATCGGCTGGCTGTCGGACCGGATGGACCGGCGGCGGCTGATCTCGATCCTGGCGCTGGCCGGGGCAGTGACAACGCTGGCGGGGGCGTTCAACCCCGGGTTTCCCCTGATTCTGGCGGTTGCCCTGATTGCAGGCGGCATCATCAACCCGCTGTATTCGCTGCTGATTGCCCATACCAACGACTTTATCGAGGCCCGAGAAATGGCGGGTGCCTCTGGTGGCATGATCTTTATCAACGGGCTGGGGGCAATCACCGGGCCGATGATCGTCGGATGGGTGATTGGTGCCGTGGGGCCGGGCGGGTTTTTCATGTATGTGTCCCTGTTGATGCTGCTGATGGCGATCTATGCCGCTTACCGCATGACCCGCCGCGCCGCACCGGTCAGCCCGGGTGCCGGGTCCTATGCGTCACTGGTGCCAACGGCAGGGGCTGTGGCAGTGGATGCGGTGTTGGACAAGAAATCACCCGCATGATTGCCAAGTGCCAGCGGTTCTGAAAAGCTGGCGATGCTTGGCGAGGAGCAGGGATGATGGTGCCGGAACAGGTGCTGGCCTTCTGGCTGGACGAATTGACCGAAAAAGACTGGTACGCCGGGGGGGCGGCGCTGGATACCCGCATTGCGGCGGGTTTTGCCGATGCCGTGGCACAGGCGCGCGCCGGGGAGTTTATCGACTGGCAGGCCAATCCGCGCGGGGCACTGGCCTATCTGATCCTGACCGATCAGATGTCGCGCAATATCCACCGCGAGACGGCGCTGGCCTTTGCCTGCGATGCACTGGCCCATGCTGCCGCTGACCGGGCGCTGTTTCGCAACTGGGATCAGCGCATCGACGGGCCTGCGCGGCAGTTTTTCTATCTTCCCTTCATGCATGGGGAAACCATGGCGGACCAGAACCGCTCGGTCGCCTGTTTTGCCACCCGGTTCGACGATCCGGAAAACCAGCTGCATGCCCGGGCCCACCGCGAGGTGATCCGCCGCTATGGCCGCTTTCCCACCCGCAATGCGGCGCTGGGCCGGGAAAGTTCGGCGGCGGAATTGGCCTATCTGTCCAGCGGCGGCTATGGTGCCTTGGTGACAGCCTTGAGGGGCTAAGCCATGCGCAGCTTGCATGGCGGGTTGTGGCTGGGCTGATTGCTCGGGTGGGAAAAATGGTTTAAGGCCAAACCAAATTCATGCGGTGGATGCGACAGGAGGTTGCGATGGCTGCGACGACATATGATGTGATCGTGATCGGTGCCGGGCCGGGGGGCTATGTCGCCGCCATTCGCGCGGCGCAACTGGGCAAGAAGGTGGTGATTGTCGAGCGCGAAAATCTGGGTGGCATCTGCCTGAACTGGGGCTGCATCCCGACCAAGGCGCTGCTGCGCTCGGCAGAGGTGTTCCACCTGATGCACCGCGCCAAGGAGTTCGGGCTGGCCGCCACCGGTGTCAGCTTTGATCTGGATGCCGTGGTGGCGCGCTCGCGCGGGGTTGCCAAACAACTGTCCGGCGGCATCGGCCATCTGATGAAAAAGAACAAGATCACCGTGGTGATGGGTGAAGCCACGATCAAGGCGGCGGGACAGGTCACGGTCAAGACCGACAAGGGCAGCGAAGAGCTGACCGCCCCGGCGATCGTGCTGGCCACCGGAGCGCGCGCCCGCACCCTTCCGGGGCTGGAGGCGGATGGCGATCTGGTCTGGTCCTACCGCCACGCCCTGGTGCCGAAACGGATGCCGAAAAAGCTGCTGGTGATTGGCTCTGGTGCCATCGGCATCGAATTTGCCAGTTTCTTCAATACCCTGGGTGCTGATACGACAGTTGTGGAAGTGATGGACCGGGTTCTGCCGGTGGAAGATGCCGACATTTCGGCCTTTGCCAAAAAGTCATTCCTGAAACAGGGGATGAAGATCATGGAACAGGCGACGGTCAAGGCGCTTGACCGCTCGCCCGACGGCAAGGGTGGCGGCAAGGTGGTTGCCCATATCGAGGCGGGCGGCAAGGTTGAAACCCACGAGTTTGACACGGTGATTTCCGCCGTCGGCATCGTTGGCAATGTCGAAGGTCTCGGGCTGGAGGCGCTGGGGGTCAAGATCGACCGCACCCATGTGGTGACGGACGAGTTCTGCCGCACCGGCGCCCCCGGGCTTTATGCCATCGGCGATATCGCCGGCGGCCCCTGGCTGGCCCACAAGGCCAGCCATGAAGGCGTGATGGTGGCCGAACTGATCGCCGGGGGCCATCCGCACCCGATCAAACCGGGATCCATCGCCGGCTGCACCTATTGCCACCCGCAAGTGGCTTCGGTCGGGATGACGGAAGCCGGCGCGAAAGTGGCGGGGCATGAGGTCCGCGTCGGCCGCTTCCCGTTTATCGGCAACGGCAAGGCGATTGCCCTGGGTGAGACCGAAGGCATGGTCAAGACGGTGTTTGATGCCAAGACCGGCGAGTTGCTGGGGGCGCACATGATCGGTGCCGAAGTGACCGAGCTGATTCAGGGCTATGTGATCGGCCGGCAGCTGGAAACCACCGAAGCAGACCTGATGAACACCGTGTTCCCGCATCCGACTCTGAGCGAAATGATGCACGAATCGGTGCTCGATGCCTATGGCCGCGCGCTGCATATCTAGGGGTCGGTCATGGCCAGCCTGAACCGCATCGTGATGCAGGCGCAAAGCCGCCAGTGGCTGAAAGCGCTGCATCCGGAAAAACTGGATGCCGCCGAAATCTCTGGTGCCTGGGGCCAGGGTTTGGGGTTCAAAAGCTTTGAAAGCTTTTATTACCCGGATTACGACCTGTGCAAATCCCGGTTTCTGGGCAAGGATGACCGCCCGCTTAAGTTTGACATTATCCTGGCCAATCAGGTCTGGGAACATATGGACCGCCCCTTTACCGCCACCCGCAACATTCTGAAAATGCTGCGTAAAGGCGGGCATTTCTGGATTGCCGTGCCGTTTTACATTCCCTATCACGCGGTTCCGGTCGATTGCAGCCGCTGGTCGGCGCGGGGCCTGACCAACCTGTTGATCGAGGCTGGTTTCGATCCTGAATCCATCCGCGCCGGGCAATGGGGCAACCGTGCTGCTGCTTTGCGCAATCAGGAAGTGCCTTGGCCGCCCGAACACCACCCCGAAACCGATGATCTGACCAACGATCCTGCTTATCCGCTGGTCGCCTGGGCCATTGCGCAGAAATCCAACGCCTGACAGCGGCATTTTCTGTTCAGAAATATCCTGGGGGTGGGCGCAGCGAGGGGGCAAAGCCCCCTTTCTTTTCTGCTGCCGGATGGTTTAGGTCTGACCCCATGCCGCTGTCCCCGCTTCGCACCCTGTTGATCGTTCTGGCCGTCTGGTGCGCCGGTCTTGGGGCTGCGGCGCAGTTTGCCAAGATCTCGGTGATGTTCGATCTGTTGACGAATGCCTATCCCGGGCGTGGCCCGGGGATCGGCTTCATGGTGTCGGTGGTCGGTCTGGTGGGTCTGCTGTTTGGCACCACGGCAGGGCTGCTGGTGCAACGCCTGGGCTATCGCCGGGTGCTGGTCTGGGCCATGGCACTCGGCGCTCTGATGTCGGCACTGCAGGCGACGGGGCTGGGGTTCGGTCTGATGATGGCGACACGGGTTGCCGAAGGTGCATCGCATCTGGCGATTGTGGTGGCGGGTCCGGTGCTGATTGCGCAGGTCACGCCACTGCGGGCCCAGGGGTTGGCGATGACGCTGTGGGCCAGCTTTTTCGGCGTGTCCTTTGCCGTCACCGCCTGGGCTGGTCTGCCTCTGGCCGAACGACATGGGCCGCAGGCATTGTTTGCCGCTCATGCCGGGCTGCTGGCGGGGCTGGCGGGGCTGTTGTGGCTGATCCTGCCGCGTGATGCGCCCGCTTCGGGGCAGCTGCCGATCACCTTGGCGGGGGTTCTGCGCCAGCATCGCATGATCTATGCCTCGCCCTTCATTGCCGCCCCGGCGCTGGGGTTCGTGTTCTATACCCTGATCTATGTCGCGGTGCTGACGCTGCTGCCGCCGCTGTTGCCCGCCGCGCAGCGGGTCAGTGCGGCATCGGGGATGCCGCTGATGTCAATCGCGGTGTCGCTGACGCTGGGGGTGGTGCTGCTGCGACGGATGCAGGCTTACCGGCTGGTGCAACTGGGGCTGGGGCTGACGCTCCTGTGCAGTCTGGCGCTGTGGGCCAGCTGGGGCAGTGGGATGGCGCTGGTGGCTGCCTTGGCTTTGGCATCGGCGCTGGGTCTGGTGCAGGGGGCATCATTCGCCAGCATCCCGCAGCTGAACCACAGCGCCGGGGCGCGGGCGATGGCGGCGGGGGCGGTGGCGCAGATGGGCAATCTGGGCACCACAACCGGCACACCTTTGTTGGCATGGTTGATGGGCCAGTTCGGGTTAACCGGGTTGGTGGGATTTCTGATCCTGTTCCCGCTTCTGGGCATTTGGGTGCATCAGCTGCAGGCCCGTCGCCGGGCCCTGTGGTCTGACGGGTGACAGGGCCGCCTGCGTTGGTTCAATCGCGGACTGTGTCAGTTCCGGCAATGTCAGAGCATCCACAGAAGATTTCTTCTGATCGACAGAAGTTCATCTTTTGTTCACACTTTCTGGTTGGAAACCGCCCGATTTCGCACTATCTCTGAATCCGCAAACGAGGTGGGTCATGGCGGAACAGAAGTTCATCGAGGTGCGCGGGGCGCGCGAACATAACCTCAAGAACGTCGATGTGGATATCCCGCGCGACCGGCTGGTGGTGATTACCGGGCTGTCGGGGTCGGGGAAAAGCTCGCTGGCGTTCGATACGATCTATGCCGAGGGGCAGCGGCGCTATGTGGAATCGCTGAGCGCCTATGCCCGGCAGTTTCTGGATATGATGCAAAAGCCGGATGTCGATCACATCTCCGGCCTGTCGCCCGCAATTTCCATCGAGCAGAAAACCACCTCGAAAAACCCGCGCTCCACTGTCGGCACCGTGACCGAGATCTACGATTACCTGCGGCTGCTGTTTGCCCGCGCCGGTACCCCGTTCAGCCCCGCCACCGGTCTGCCGATCGAGGCGCAGCAGGTGCAGGACATGGTGGATCGGGTGATGGCGATGGAGGATGGCACCCGCGCCTATCTGCTGGCCCCGGTCATCCGCGACCGCAAAGGCGAATACCGCAAGGAATTCATCGACCTGCGCAAACAGGGGTTTCAGCGCGTCAAGGTCAACGGCGCGTTCTTTGAACTGGATGAGCCACCGGTGCTGGACAAGAAACTGCGCCATGACATTGATGTGGTGGTCGACCGCATCGTGGTGCGCGATGGCTTGCAAACCCGGTTGGCCGATTCGTTCCGCACCGCCCTTGATCTGGCCGACGGCATAGCGGTGCTGGAAACCGCCCCTGCCGAGGGCGAAGGCGAGCCGACCCGCACCACATTCTCCGAAAAATTCGCTTGCCCGGTTTCGGGTTTCACGATTCCAGAGATTGAACCCCGCCTGTTCTCCTTTAACGCCCCGTTTGGCGCTTGCCCGGTCTGTGACGGGTTGGGGATGGAACTGTTCTTTGACGAACGCCTGATGGTGCCGGATGCCGCACTGACCTTGGCCAATGGGGCGATTGCGCCATGGCGCAAGGGCAAAAGCCCGTATTTCCTGCAAACCATCGAAGCCATCGCCACCCACTATGGGTTCGACAAGAAAAAGCCGTGGAAAGACCTGCCCCCAGAGGTGCAGAACGTGATGCTGCATGGTTCCGGTGAGACCGAGATCGCCTTTCGTTATGATGAAGGTGGCCGGGTCTACAACGTATCCCGGGTGTTTGAAGGTGTGGTTCCCAACATGGAACGGCGCTACCGCGAAACCGACAGCGCCTGGATCCGCGAGGAGTTTGAACAGTATCAGAACAACCGCCCCTGCGCCGCCTGTGGCGGGTTCCGGCTCCGGGCCGAGGCGTTGGCGGTCAAGATCGCCGGTCTGCATGTCGGCCAGGTGGTGCGGATGTCGATTGCCGAGGCTTTGGCCTGGGTTCAATCGGTGCCCGCCAGCCTGACCAACCAGAAGAATGAGATTGCCAAGGCAATCCTCAAGGAGATTCGCGAACGGCTGGGCTTTCTGGTCAATGTCGGCCTCAACTACCTGACGATGGCGCGGGCAGCAGGCACCCTGTCGGGTGGCGAAAGCCAGCGGATTCGGCTGGCCAGCCAGATCGGGTCTGGCCTGACCGGGGTACTCTATGTGCTGGATGAACCCTCGATCGGGCTGCATCAGCGCGACAATGACCGGCTGTTGACCACGCTGAAAAACCTGCGCGATCAGGGCAATTCGGTGATCGTGGTCGAACATGACGAAGAGGCGATCCGCGAGGCCGACTATGTGTTCGACATGGGGCCGGGGGCGGGGGTGCATGGCGGGATGATCGTCGCAGAGGGGACACCGGCGCAGATTGCGGCGGACCCTGCCAGCCTGACCGGGCAATATCTGGCGGGAACCCGGTCGATCAAGGTGCCGAAGGTCCGGCGCAAGGGCAGTGGCAAGAAACTGGTGGTGGTCAAGGCCACCGGCAACAACCTGCAGGGTGTCACCGCCGAGTTTCCGCTTGGCATGTTCATCTGTGTCACCGGGGTGTCGGGTGGCGGCAAATCGACCCTGACGATTGAAACCCTGTTCAAGACCGCGTCAATCCGGCTGAACGGCGCAAAACAGACCCCGGCA
Source organism: Paracoccaceae bacterium (assembly GCA_043736155.1). Classification (GTDB taxonomy): domain Bacteria; phylum Pseudomonadota; class Alphaproteobacteria; order Rhodobacterales; family Rhodobacteraceae; genus JANNRR01. The sequence goes on from JAYTDA010000118.1 coordinate 28,108, forward strand.
CCCTGTGAAACCATCCGCGGGCTGGAACAGCTGGACAAGGTGATTGATATTGACCAACGGGCAATTGGCCGCACCCCGCGTTCCAACCCCGCCACCTATACCGGGGCCTTTACCCCGATCCGCGATTGGTTCGCCGGGCTGCCGGAATCCAAGGCGCGCGGCTACAAGGCGGGGCGGTTTTCGTTCAACGTCAAGGGTGGCCGCTGCGAGGCCTGTCAAGGCGACGGCCTGCTGAAGATCGAGATGAATTTTCTGCCCGATGTCTATGTGACCTGCGAAACCTGCAAGGGCGCGCGCTATAACCGCGAAACCCTGGAAGTGAAGTTCAAGGACAAGAGCATCGCCGATGTGCTGGACATGACGGTGGAGGAGGCACAGGGCCTGTTTCAGGCGGTGCCGTCGATCCGGGAAAAGATGGATGCACTGGTGCAGGTGGGCCTTGGCTACATCAAGGTTGGCCAGTCGTCGACCACGCTGTCGGGCGGCGAGGCACAAAGGGTCAAGCTGTCGAAGGAGCTGGCGCGAAGATCGACCGGCAAGACCTTGTATATATTGGATGAACCGACAACTGGCCTGCATTTCGAAGATGTGAAGAAGCTGCTGGAGGTGCTGCATGAACTGGTCGATCAGGGCAATTCGATGATCGTGATCGAACATAATCTGGATGTGATCAAGACCGCCGACTGGCTGATCGACATCGGCCCCGAAGGCGGCGACGGCGGCGGCGAGATTGTGGCGGTGGGCACCCCGGAGCAGGTGGCCGAAAGCGCGGCAAGCCACACCGGGCGCTACCTCCGGCAGATGCTCAAAGGGCGGCTGGCGGCAGAGTGAAGCCCGGGTGATTCGCAAGGACGACGAGGAAGGCTTTTTTGGCGTTGTCCCTGGATTCGCACTAATCGCAACCCTGGTGTCCGCTCGTCGGAGATTTGGCAACAGTTGCACTACCTAAAACGCGAGAAGCCAATCAACACTCATCCTCAGGATGCAATTGCGTCAAAACGGTGGCAATTATAAGATTACATGTCATATTCCGGTATCTGGAGTGATGTGTAAGGGGATCCGAGATGAGATTTTTGAAGTTTGCATTGGCCGGGCTGGTTGCGTCGACAATGCTTTTGTCTGCTGCCGAAGCCAGTACGGTGAATTTGTTTGCGAAAAACGGCAGCAGCAACGGCGGCAACGGCGGCGGCGGCAACGGCGGGAATGGTAACGGCGGGAATGGCAACGGCGGCAGCGGCAACGGTGGCGGCACAACGGTGCCGACGACCTGTTCGATCACCAGTGTCACGCTGTCGACCGCCTGCCAGATTTTCGCCGGCAACAATGACAGTGCCGCAGCACTGAATCTGTTCAACACCGGCGCAGGGGCGTTCAACGTCAATTCCTGGCTGCTGGCTGACAAGAACGATGATAACGCCCTGATCAGCCCGTACGATCTGATTGCAGACACCATCGGCAATGCCACCGGCTTGTGGAGCGTGACCGGCTTCAACAACTATCAATATGCGGCATTGGTGGTAAAGGGCGGCGCTGTCGCCTGGGCGGTCTATCTGCTGGACCTCACCAACCTGTCGGGAACCTGGAGCACCGCAGACCTGATCAATGGCGGTGGCAATCAACCGGGGCTGTCGCATATCTCGCTGTATGTCGGCGGCCAGCAGATCACGCCGCCGCCGCCCCCGCCGCCGGAAGTTCCGGTTCCGGCAGCCGGGCTGTTGCTGCTGACGGCACTGGCCGGGTTTGGCCTGCTGCGCGCCCGTCGCGCCGCCTGAACCCTGCATAATTGAAAAAGGGGCCGCCGTTGTGCGGCCCCTTTGCCATTGGCACCCGGATCGGAAAGGCTCATTCAGCCTTGCAAGTCTGTGCAGCCCAGATCGCCAGCGCCGCATCACCGGCTGCCTGTTCGACATAATGGCCCCAGCCGATTTCATAGACCTTGCCATTGGGACTGCGGTTGATGAACTGGCCCAGTTTGCTGCCATCAGCGGCCAGAAACAGGATGCGGCCAGAATTGTGATCCTCGATCACGATCTCGCCGGTGGGCAGATAGGTATAAAGCCCCTCAAACAGCGCCACCACCTGTTCCCGCGCCATCGCTTCCTGCCACGGGTAGGAAACGGTGCCGGTGGCGAAATCATAGGTCAGCACCTCGGATGTGCCATCGACAGTGCCGACACTGTTGGACTTTGACTGGGCGCGGTTGTCGAAAATCGCGATGGTGTGATCATCCAGAATATCCACATCATGCTGACCCCTCCAGGGGCCCTGCTGCATCCAGATAATTTCATCTGTGGAGGGGCGATACAACATCACCATCGACAGGTGGCGCAAGCTGAGGAACAGATCCCCGGCCTTCCAGTACGGGCCGTCGGCCAGCACCGGCTGGATATCGTTGAGATGCAAAGGATCATCGTCGTAGGCACCGACCTGAAACACGTGATGTTGCATGCCCTTTCGCAGAAAAAGCTCGGTCAGCGAAATGGTTTCGAGGATCGTGCCATCGGCGGCCACCCGGGTCAGACCATCATCCCGGAACTGCTTCGATACCCCTTTGACCTGAGTAGGTTCGACAACCGTGGGCATCCACCAGCCGCCAGAACCGTCCGGTTCCGCAGAATGATGGAACATCAGATCATCCTGGGTCCAGACCTCTGCACCACAGCCATCCACTGCCATCAGCGGAGTATACATTGATTTGATCAGCACTGTCCCATCGGGTTGCAAAACCGGGCCATAGACTTTGTATTTGCCATTGTTCCAATTGGCATATTCGGCGATCTGCGAGGTTTGGCTGGTCTTGGCCAGCATGGTGCCATAGTCGGGAGCCATGCTGTGCACCACAGCGCCATCCGACAGCCGCACCATCTCGATGATGCTGTGGCGGCGTTCCGCGTCGAACCTGCTCATCATCCAGTAGCCGTCGGAATGTGGCGGGCGGTTCCAGCTCCAGCCGGTCTGATCGAGAAACTGGCCCTTCTGAAACACTTCCATCGGGTCATCGTTGCGGATGATCGTTTCCAGCGTCAGCGGCACCCGCGCCACCGCCACCGCCGCCTTGCCCACGGCACCGAACCGGTGGCGGCCGTCGGTGTGTTCAACCACCAACCCGCCAAAGCCTACCAGACCCAAGGCCCCAAGCAGGACCACAAGCAAAAGCACCCAGACCTCGATCCGGGCAAACAAATATTTCTGCATCATCTGCTTCCTTGGTCTGCCACCACATGTGGCTGGCCCTTATGCGGCTGATTAAACACGGATTAAATTTTGAGGCCAGCGACCCTGTTGACATCGGCGGAGAATTGCCGGGTTGTTGCGCAATCGCTGCTGTCAACTGCTGATTGAGGCAATCGTATGGCCGAATGGCGGCAAAGGCTTGATTTTCCGCGCGGTCAAGGCGACGAATGGCGCCGATGTGCCCCCAACGCTGATTGACCCCGATGCCCTTGCCGCCGCCGTTTCCCGCCGATTGCCGACTGGTCGTGTTTGATCTGGATGGCACCCTGTACCGCCAATCGAAGCTGCGCTGGGTGATGTTGGGCGAACTGTTGACCGGAGGCGGCCCCGGCAAGTTCGGCCGCATCCGCGATCTGGGCCGGTTTCGCCGACTGCGCGAGGAATTGTCGGACGAAGGGCAGCCGGGGTTCGATGCCACCCTGTTTGCCCGCGCCGCTGCCGCCACCGGGCGCAGCGAAGCCGCGATGCGCGCCCTGGTGCAGGACTGGATGGAACAGCGCCCGCTGCGCCATCTGCGCGCCGCCCGGGTTGATGGCGCTGCGGAACTGTTCGAGGCGCTGCGGGCCAGGTCTATCCCGATTGCCATCTGGTCCGACTATCCGATTGCCGCCAAACGGGCCGCCCTTGGGTTGAAAGCCGACATGGCACTGGCGGCCACCGATCCGGAACTGGATACGCTGAAGCCCAACCCCCTTGGCCTGTCGATGCTGCTGGAGCGGGCGGGATGCCGCCCCGGTCAGGCGCTGATGGTGGGTGACCGGATGTCGCGCGACGGCGCGGCGGCGGCGGCGCTGGGGGTGCCGTTTCTGCTGCGGTCCGCCAGGGATGGCCCCGCCGGGGTGCCGCGCGTGGCGGATTTTCGCAAGCTGGCGGCGGCAGTTCTGACGGCGGATCAGTCCAGCGCCACCGGCAGCCCGCGATAGCTGTCATAGGCGGCGGTCAACAGGTCGGTATCGCGGTGGCGCGGCACCCAACCCAGATCGCGTTTGGCGGCACTGATGTCGAGCGCCACTTCCAGATCGGCGATTTCGAACTGTTCCGGGTCCATCGGTGACAGCTTGAACAGATGCAGGGTCCGCAGCACCGCCTTGACCAGCCCACCCGGGGTGCGGATCAGCCGCGACTTTGATCCGGCGCGGCGGATAAACTCGCGCATCAATTCATGCACCGTCGGCGAGCCTTCGGACCCGAGGTTATAGGTGCCGTTCGGGCAGCCCTGATCCGCCGCCAATAGCGAGGCGCGGGCGCAGTCGGCGACTGAGACGAACTGGAACCGGGTGGTGCCGGGGCCGATCAACGGCACCGGCCAGCCCCGGTCGATCAGCTTGAACAACACCGCCAGGATCCCCAGCCGTCCGGGGCCAAGGATCAGGCGCGGGCGGAAAACCGTCGCGGTCAGATCACCCGCCGCCACCGCCCCGGCCACGATATCCTCTGCCGCCACCTTGGACCTGCCATAGGGGCCAAACGGATGGCGGGGATGACGCTCGGTGCGGGGGATTTCAACGGCGGGGCCATAGACCATGTCGGTGGACCAGAACACCAGATGGCGGTTGCCGCGCGCCTTCATCCATTTCAGCAGTTCGATGGTGCCATCGACAGCGCAGACCCGGAAATAGGCGTCGCGGCCAAAGCGCGGATCATTGGGAATGATCAGCCGGGTGGCCAGATGATGCACCACATCACCGGGTTCCAGCGCCACCGCGTCCAAAGCGCCGGGGCTGGCGATATTGGCCTGGTGATGCTCAATGCCGGGCAGGCCAAGGTCCGGAAAGCGCTGATAGCTTTCCGCCAGATCGACCACCAGCGCGCTGTCGCCCCGCGCCCCCAGTTGGCGCACCAGTTCGCGGCCCAGAAAGCCGTTGCCGCCGATCAATACATGCCGCATCGCGCCCCCCTCAGCTTTGCGACAGGATGACGGTACCGGCCAGAATGGTGCCGATGCCGATGACGCGGGTCAGGTTCATGCTCTCGCCCCAGATGAAATAACCCCAGGCCGCCACGATGACATAGGCCACCGACAGGAACGGAAAGGCAAAGCTGACATCAAAGCGTGACAGCGACATCAGATGGGTGCCCATGCTCAGCGTCATCGTCACCAGCCCGGCCAGCACAAACGGGTTGGTGGCGGCGTTCCACAGCAACCCGCCGATGCGCGACGCCGACAGTTCGGCCTGGCCCACCTGGGTCATCCCCGCCTTCATCAGCAATTGCGATGCGGCGTTCAGGATCACCGTGATGATGATGAAGATGAAGAATTTCGACATGGGTCATCCTTTGGGGTGGTTGCCGTGCGGGCCTATTCGATCCGCTGATCCAGCACCACCGAATGGTCGGTCAGGTACTTCAGCCAAGGGATATCGACCAGAAACAGCACCAGCACCAGCACCGCCAGAAAGCCGACATAGGCCAGCAGCTTGGGTTCCAGATACAGCTTTTCCGGGTTGGTCGCGGCGGAATTGGGCCGCAGCGCAATGCTTTGGTACCAGACGAACAGCAAGGCAAAGAACGGAAAGCTGATGATGAATTCGATCTTGTACTTGATCAGGAAAATCCCGAGGAAAAACACCGCCGTCAGCGCATAGAAGAACGCGCTGAGTTGCAGCGACTGGTCGGTATAGATGCCGAAAGACCGCCGGTAGCGAGCTGCGCGGGCAGGATCCCCGATCATCCTATATTCGGCAAACCGCTTGATCGCCATCAGATAGGCACCGCCCATCCAGTAGCTGATCAGCAGCGACGACGGCGGCAACATGATGGTGGAAATCGCCGCCCAGCCCAGCACCAGCCGGATCGGGTTGTTGATCGATTCCGACAGCACATCGACATAGGCGCGGTCCTTGGTGCGGACCGGTTTGACGTTGTACAAAACCCCCATCACCAACAGAAAGACCGAGGCATAGAGAAACACCGGGTTCAGCAGACTGGCAATGCCCAGACCGGCGGCGATCAGCAGGGCATATTGGATCAGCACCAGCTGTGGCTTGATCCGCCCCTGCGCCGTTGGCCGTTTTGATTTGGTCGGGTGGTGGCGGTCGAACGCGCCATCCAGATATTCGTTGATCGTATAGTTGGCAGAGGCGATCAGACAGGTCGACACGATCCCCAGCGCCAGCCAGGGCAGCGATGACCAGCCGCTTTGCTGATCGACAATCAGCGCCAGCGCCGCCCCCGGCAACATGAAGATGTTCTTGACCCAATGGTCAGGCCGGGCAATCGCCACATAGTCGGCCAGCGAAATCCGGGTCTGCAGACTCCCGGTCTGGCCGTTGGTGTCGGGTTTCCGACTGCCCGGTTTCTCGGCGGTCATTTTCTCAGCGGCGGTCAAAATCGGGTACTCCGGCACCTGGGGCAATCACAAATATGAAATCGGCTGTTTGGCACCATTGGTGGGGGGTGCGTTGTCGGGACTATTGTCGCCGAACCGTGATCCTGTCAAATATCTTTGGCGCATTGGCTGACAACAGGGCTTTGCTGTGGCTGGTCAGGCAACAAAAGCAGGTTGAACGAGGGAATGATGCCGATCACTGCAATGCGTTCTGTGGGCTGGCTGGCGCTGGCGCTGATCCTGGTGCTGGCTATCGAGGGTATTCTGCGCCCCCGTGGCCTGACGCTGGATTTTGCCAATTTCTACGATGCCGGGCAAAAGGCGCGGGCGGCGGAATTTGGCGGGTTGTACGATCCGTTTGCCCGGATCGCCGGGCAGCCGCCGTTTGGCAACATGAGCTTTTTCTCGGCCCCGCTGACCAGCTATTTCTACCTGCCGCTGGCGTTGCTGCCGCCTGAAGCGGCGTCAATTGCGTTCAAGCTGGCGGGAACCCTGGCCGAAGGGCTGGGACTGGTGCTGCTGTACCGCTGCTTTCTGCCGCTGGCCGGCAAGGATGCGGCGGCGCAGGCGCAGTGGTTCGCGCTGTTTGCCATGGCTGTCCTGCTGTTCCAGCCGTTTTGGGTGATCTACGGCGTTGGCGGCCAGACCACCCCATTTGTGTTTCTGTTGCTGGTTCTGGGATATCTGGCTCTGCAGCGCGACCAATTCGCCTGGCTGGCCGTTCTGATGAGCCTGGTTGTCGTCATCAAGCCTGCATTTGCACCCGCAGCGGTGCTGCTGTTTCTGATGCTGCCGAATCGGTTCCGGCTGGTGGCGCTGCTCTGTGGCACGGGCTTTGGCGTTGCGTCGTTCTGGTGGTTGGGGGCGGAATTGCACCGGCAGTTTCTGGTACTGGTGGTGGGGGAAACCTCTGGCCTGTTGGCACCCTGGCGCAACAGCAACCCGTTTTCCTGGATTGAACCGCTGTTCGTCGCCGCCGCTGCCTATGATGCCCCGGGGCATCTGCCCGACATGGCGCGGCGGATCGGACTGGCCTTGCGAATCCTTGCGGTCATTGCCCTGATCCTGTCGATGATCCTGCACCGCAGGCAGGTGCTGAAACTGGCGGCGTCGCGCCATGTGATCTTTGCCACGGCGTTGCTGGTGGCCATTGTCTTTTCCCCGGTGGTCTGGGCGCATTATCTGACGCTGCTGTTCATTCCACTGGCGGCGCTGATCGCGCTACGGCGGCATCTGGGGGGCATTGCGGTGCTGCTGCTCGTCGTCGCCGTGGTTGCAGCGGTCGGCCAGAACCTGATCCTGCTGAAGGCGCTGATCCGGGTGGTGGGGACCGACAGCAGTGCCACCATAATGGCGCTGGGTCTGCTGAAAAGCCTGCCAGCGCTGCTGATCCTGCTGGTGACGCTGTTTGGCCACCGTGGCATTGGCCGCGCCCTGGCAGATCCAGGCTGGTCGCGGGTGGCAGAGCGGACCTGATCACGACGGATGGCTGGGGCGGTAGGATTCGAACCTACGGTACACGGTACCAAAAACCGATGCCTTACCACTTGGCCACGCCCCAACTGCGGCGGTGTTTAGCCAAGCAGCGGGGGGGCCGCAAGCCGAAAAACGATGAAAACTCAGGGGTCTGTTGGCGGCTTTGGCGGTGGGGTTGATTGCCACCCCGCCCCGGTCCGGCTACAGGCGGTGCGGCAAGGCAGGGGATTTGGGTGGCAAAGGTGCTGCAAACAGATGTGGTGGTGCTGGGTGCCGGCGCCGCCGGCATGTTCTGCGCCATCGAGGCGGCGCGGCGTGGCCGGCGGGTTTTGGTGCTGGACCATGCCACGGCACCGGGGGAAAAGATCCGGATTTCCGGCGGTGGCCGGTGCAATTTCACCAACCTGTCCACCGCACCTGACCGGTTCCTGTCGGAAAACCCGCGCTTTGCCCTGTCGGCCCTGCGCCGCTTTACCCCGGCGGATTTCATCGCCCGCATCGATGCCGCCGGGATTGCCTGGCACGAAAAGGCGCTGGGGCAGTTGTTTTGCGACGGCTCGGCCCGGCAGATCGTCGCTCTGCTGGTCCGCGACATGGCGGCAGCCGGGGTTGACCTGCGGCTGGGGGTGACCGTGGACAGCCTGACCCGCACCACCACCGGCTTTGCGCTGCACACCAGTGCCGGGGCATGGGAAGCGGCAGCGGTGGTGGTGGCAACCGGGGGCAAATCCATCCCCAAGATGGGGGCGACCGGGCTGGGCTACCGGCTGGCCGAGCAGTTCGCCCTGCCGCTGGTGGAAACCCGGCCGGGGCTGGTGCCGCTGACCTTTGGCGGTGCGCTGCTGGACCGGATGAAGGAGCTGGCCGGGATCAGTGTGGCGGCGCAGGTGACCGCCGGGGGCGGGTCATTCGCCGAGGGACTGCTGTTCACCCATCGCGGCCTGTCGGGCCCCTCGATCCTGCAAGCCTCCAGCTACTGGCGTGACGGCGGCACCCTGAGCATCGATCTGGCGCATGGCCGCGATGTGGCGGCGGCGCTGAAGGCACAGCGGCAAAGTGGTGGCAAAATGGCGGTGCGCACCGCGCTGGCGCGGCTGGTGCCGGAACAGCTGGCGCGGCAGCTGGAGACGGCGGAGGGGCTGGGCGACAGCCATCTGGCCGACCTGTCCAACGCCGCCATCGACCGGCTGGCCACCGGAATTCATCGCTGGCAGGTGAAACCCACCGGGTCCGAAGGCTACCGCACCGCCGAGGTGACCCTTGGCGGCGTGGCGACCGCGGGCCTGGACGCCAGAACCCTGCAGGTCCGCACTGTGCCGGGGCTGTTCTTCATTGGCGAAGTTGTCGATGTCACCGGCTGGCTCGGCGGTTATAATTTCCAGTGGGCCTGGTCATCCGGCTGGGCCGCAGGGCAGGTGGCGTAACCGGCAAACCCGGTGCCGTCAGACAGCCGATGCCCACTGAACATCGGCAGCCAACAGAGTGCGATCGCGCAGGGGTGAGCTACTCCCCGATCTTTGGACGGGTTTCCGGCCGGAACGTGTCAACCACTTTGAGACATCGGGGTTTTGGGTTTAGGCTTGGGTTGCCTCCGGGTTTTTGGGCGGATTGATCCTGACAGCGGTCGGGATTTGTGGCGGTCTGGGGT
>JAYTDA010000119.1:0-1657 GCA_043736155.1 Paracoccaceae bacterium
CCTGCGCGATGTCGAAGGCCGCTCGGCGCTGCTGCTTGGCAAGGCCAAAGACAACAATGCCGCAGCCTCCATCGGCCCGTTCATCCGGCTGTTCGACGCCGATTTCACCCTGGATACCGTGCGCGGGATGGAACTTTCGCTGAACGTCACCGGAGCAGACGGCTTTTCGCTGCAAGGCGCGTCGTCGATGCGCCAGATCAGCCGCGACCCTGCCGATTTGGTGGCGCAAACGCGGGGGCGTCATCACCAATATCCCGACGGCTTTGTGCTGTATTGCGGCACGATGTTCTCGCCAGTGCAAGACCGAGACGGGCCGGGGCAGGGCTTTACCCACCATCTGGGCGATGTGGTGACGATCTCGGCCCCCGAGTTGGGCGCGCTGACCAACACTGTTCGCTTGGCAACCGAAGCGCCGGAATGGCGGTTCGGCACCGGGGCGCTGATGCGAAATCTGGCCGCGCGGGGATTGCTGTAACCCCCCCAGAACCACTTGGAAATCAGGGGCAAGCGCCCAGCCGGATTGCGCGGCGGGCGCTTGCGTTTTACAGACCGTTGGCCTTGGCGATATAGTCCGACAGATGCGGCACATAGTCTTCTGCGCCACTGCCACCCGTCGCCATCGCCAAAGCGAAGGAATTCTTCACTGCACTGGCCATGGGCGTGCCTACTGTGGCCGCATTCGCCATCGATTCCACATAGCGCATGTCTTTGTAGGCATTGGCCAAAGTGAACTTGTGCGCCTCGCGGTTGCCTTCCAGTGCATAGCCCATGAAGGTTTGGTAAAAGCCGCAGTCCATCCTCCCGCCGCGAATGACCTTATCAAACTCGGTTATCGGAATGCCGACCTTGCGCGACAGGGCCAGCGCCTCGGAATACAGGGCCGCATAGCCCAGCGACAGGAAGTTGTTCAGAAGTTTCATCTTGTGACCATCGCCAACCGCGCCGATATGCACAATTTTCGCTGCCCAAGTGGCGATGATCGGCTGCACCCTGGCAAAGCTGGCGTCGTTGGCGCCGACCATGCAATCAAGCGTTCCAGCCCAAGCCTCTTTCGGTGTGCGCGACAGCGGCGCATCGACAAAATCAACCCCGATCTCGGCCAGTTCCGCCGCCAGACGCAGACTGACGGTCGGATCCGAGGTTGAACAATCCACCACCACGGCGCCCCTGGCCAGACCGGGTTTCAACGCCGCCACCGCAGCCGCAACCTCGGGTGATCCGGTCAGGCACAGAAAGATCACGTCACAACCGCGCGCAAGGTCTTCCAGAGACGCAGCCTCCACGGCACCTCGGGCGACCAGATCATCGACCGCCGTGCGCTTGCGATGCGCCACCACGGTCAGCGGGAAGCCCTTTTCAACGATGTTCTTGGCCATGCCTTGCCCCATCAGGCCAAGACCAACAAAGCCAACCTTTTCATGCGTTTGCGTCATAATCATTCTCCGGGTGTGTTAAGATAGGTTAAAGCGGCGGCGCAGATCGGCGATCTGTTCGGGCGTCAACAGGCGCAGCGCCTGATTTTGCAGCATCAGAAACAGCTTGGCAGTTTCTTCCAGTTCTTCGGTGGCATATTGCGCATTTGCAAGGCTGGTTCCAGCGACCACCGGGCCGTGATTTGCCAACAGTACCGCATGGTGAGTGCTGGCCAATGCACGCA
>JAYTDA010000120.1:0-2712 GCA_043736155.1 Paracoccaceae bacterium
GCCAGTGCCTCGGCCAGATCGGTGCGGGGCGTGACGTGGAACTTGGCCAACCAGCGCCGCAGGCCCCGGCGAAACCAGCGCGGAAGCCCTGACTGATCGCCAAAATCGACCACATGCAGCTGGCCCCCCGGGGCCAGATGCCGGGCCGCCGTCTCCAGCGCCCGTTGCCAATCGGGGATCATCGACACCGAATAGGACAGAATGATCCGGTCGAACCGCGCGGTGCCAAAGATCTCGCCGGCCTCGAAATTGCAGGCATCTGCCCTGACCAGATGCGCCCGCATGTGAAGCTTCTCCAGTGCCGTCCGCAGCATTTCGTCGGAAATATCCAACCCGTAGAGCGCACAATCCGGGTGGCGCTTCAGGATCACCTGCAGATTGCGCCCGGTGCCACAGGCAACCTCCAGGATCCGCGCGCCCGCGTCGGGATTCAGATTGTCGATCAGGAAATCGCGCCCGAGCAGGAAAAAGCGTCTGGTGACATCATAGATCAGCCGCTGATGGCGGTAGGTTTCATCCATCAGCGCGGCATGGGAAAGGCTTTGATCAGACATCGGACTGCTCCTTGCGCCGGTAGAAGTGAAAGCCGCCGTAGATTGCCGAACGATCGTTCGCAAAGCCAATGGACGAGGCTGCCGCGTCATACTGCCAGCCGGCGAGGGTTGCTGGGGCAACGCGGCCCGGCAGAATGTCGGCATGGCCGCCGGTGCGGAAGATCACCCTTGCGCCTCGGGCGGCGGTGCGGTCGATCTGCCGCCAGAGCGCGTTCAGTTGGTCGTCAGTCATCCAGTCCTGCGCGTCCAACAGCACAAAGCAGTGCTTGGAGCCCGCCGCCGTCTCGGCCAGAAGATCGGTCAGCGACCGGTTGACCACCTCAACCCGGCTGGCATGGGCGCGGACGGCGGCGAAACTGTCGGCTTCCAGATACGGCGGCACCGAGGGGCTTTGCCCCGGCGCATAGCCGCGGTGAAACGCCTGCCAGGCGAAGTAATTCTTGGCAATCGGGAAATCGCACATCAGCTTGCGCACCCGCTCGCGCAGCACCGGGATCACGTCACCGCCACCATCCGCCGCCAGCTTGTCATATTGCGCCGGAGGAATCCCCAGCCCGAACAGCGAGGCCCGCTGCCGCGCCAGATATTTGACCAGCCACCCGTCGAACAGCGGCGCAACCCTGGCATCGAAGAACCGCTTCTGGTCGGCGAGTGTCGGTGCCGTCAGCAGTTCATTAAAGTCGACCCGGCCCAGACGGGCCACCAGATGCACCGCTCCGAGGAACCGCCCGAGCAGGCCGAAGCGGTAGAAATCGCGCTGGAACATGGTGATGCGGCGGCGCCCCAACACCCGGGCTTCCCAGAAGGCACGGGTTTCAGGGTCAAGATGGCGGGCGATATGGCGGTCGTAGGCGGTCACATTCGACGCCATTTTGGCCCGCCCGAAGAAATCGAAGAAGGCCGCATCATCCGGCAGATGCCGCGCCGCCGCCAGCTTCAGCCGCCCAAGGGCGACATGCGCCGGTGACAGATCCACCGCGATGATCGAGGCAGGCCCTGCCGTCAGATAGGACATCACGTTGCAGCCGCCCGAGGTGATGCAGACCATGTGGTCGGCCGGTCCGATGTTCAGCACCGCCATGTCCACCACCGGATCTTCCCAGATCTGCGGATAGACGAGCCCGTGAAACAGCCGCGAAAACAGCCGTTCCAGCATCCCGGTCTTGCTCAGCACCGCGTTCTGATGCACCGCCGCGCCAAGCTGGTCTTCCATTGTCGATGTATAGGTCATGTCCTCAGGCCGCCTCTCGCTTCTTTCTGCGTTTCTCGCGGAGCCTGCTGACAGCCGGATCGCCCGTCCGCGCCCCTTCGAACATGCGTTGCCGCCGCTTGATCGCCACCCAGTCGATCAGCTGCAGCGCCCCCTCGGCGGTTTCGCCGACAGCGGTGCAGCTTTCCACCCAGTCGCCGGTGTTCACATAGTCGATGCCGCCGATCCTGCGCAGGTTGGCGCTGTGGATATGGCCGCAGATGATGCCGTCAAAGCCACCATGCCGCGCCTCGTTGACCAACACCTTTTCGTATTCGCTGATGAAACTGACCGCCTGCTTGACCTGCTGCTTGGCCCAGTTCGACAACGACCAGTATTGCCCGCCCCACACCTGCCGTGCCCTGTTCAGCCAGCGGTTCAGCCACAGCGCAAAGGTGTAGGCCCGGTCGCCCAGATGCGCCAACCACTTGGCATTGACCACCACCGCATCGAACTGATCGCCATGGGTCACCAGAAACCGGCGCCCGTCGGCGGTCAGATGAACCGCCTTGGCCATCACCTCGATGCCGCCGAAATGGGTGCCGAAATAGGACCGCAGCCATTCGTCATGGTTGCCCGGGATGAAGATGATCCGGGTGCCGCCCTGCGCCTTGGTCAACAGCGCCTGCACGACATCATTGTGAGCCTGCGGCCAATGCCAGCCCCGACGCAGTTGCCAGCCGTCAACAATATCGCCGACCAGATAGACCGTATCGGCGTCATGGGCCGCCAGAAACTCCAGCAGCATCTCGGCCTGACAGCCCCGCGTGCCCAGATGGGTGTCTGAAATGAACAGCGTTCGGTAGAGCAACAGCTACCCCACGGGTTGAGGATTCCCTTTAACGCAGATCAATAGACGGGGTCGGCAACAACGGTATGACGCTTTTGACTGCCGGATGACCCGGGCCG
>JAYTDA010000121.1:0-2523 GCA_043736155.1 Paracoccaceae bacterium
AAAGCCCCCACCATCATGGGGCCGAATGATGTGATTGTGAAGGTTGGGGCGGCGGGTCTGTGCCGCACCGATCTGCACATCATCGAAGGCGTGTGGAAAGACATCATGGATCAGGGTGGCAACCTGCTGCCCTACATCATGGGGCATGAGAATGCCGGCTGGGTCGAGGATGTCGGATCGAATGTCACCTCGGTGAAACACGGCGACACCGTGATCTGCCACCCGCACCGCACCTGCGGCATTTGTCTCTCGTGCCGCTATGGCGACGACATGCACTGTGAACACAGCCTGTTTCCGGGCCTTGGGCTGGATGGCGGCTTTGCCGAGTATTTCCTGACCAGCGAACGCAGCCTGATCAAGCTGAACCCGAACATCACCCCGCTGGAAGTGGCCCCGATGGCCGATGCCGGCATCACCGCTTACCGCGCCGCGAAAAAGGCCGCCAAGGCGCTGCGGCCCGGGGCCTATTGCGTCATCGTCGGCGTCGGTGGTCTGGGCCATATCGCCCTGCAGTGTCTGCACGAAATCTCGGGTTGCCGGATCATCGCGGTGGACCGTGAACCGGCGGCGCGGCAGCTGTGCAAAGACCTTGGCGCCGATTTCGTGCTGGATGGCGGGCCGAACATCGTTGAAGAAATCAAGCAGATCACCGGTGGCGGCGCGCAGGTGGTGATGGATTTCGTCGGCGAGCTGGGTGTGGAAAACCTGTGCTGGAAAATGGTGCGCCCCGGCGGCGAGCTGATCATGATCGGCTATGGCGGCAAGATCGAAGTGCCGACAGCACATCTGGTGATCAACGAGATCAACATCGGCGGCAGTCTGGTCGGCAATTATACCGAACTGGTCGAGCTGATGGAGCTGAACGCCGATGGCAAGGTCAAGATGCACTACGCCGAATATTCGCTGGATAACATCAACGTCGCCCTTGATGACTTCAAGAACCGCCGCTTTGCCGGGCGGGGCGTCATCGTACCGTAAACAGGACGGAACGGCGGGGGCATTCCCTCGCCGCACCGAACAAAACAGCGCATGGGGAGTGAGACATGGGCAGTGATACCAAGACCGCAGAGCCGGCAGCCGCCACGGATGCCTGCTTTCGCCTGATCTACCGCAGCCGCAGCCTGTTGCCAGCCGGCGACCAGGGTCAATCCGAACTGGTTGATATTCTGAAAGGCGCGCGGGTCAAGAATGCGGGCCTTGGCATCACCGGTGCATTGATGCTGTACGATGACTGGTTTGCCCAGGTGCTGGAAGGCCCGCAGGCGTCGGTCGAGGCTTTGTTCACCCGCATCAAGTCCGACCAGCGCCACACGTCGGTGCGCCTCGCCGAGGCGGGGCAGGTGCCCAGACGCCTGTTTGACAAATGGGCGATGGCCATCGTGGCCGAACATCATGAACCCGACGTGCCGATGGTTGCAACCTCGGGTGGCCTGGCCCAGGGCGCGCCCTGGCGGGTGTCGCTGGAACAAGAGGCGGTCCTGACCCGGCTGCGAGACATGACGCGCGGTTACGGGCGCGGGTCCTGACGGACATATCCAACAGGGCCAACAGGGAACAACCCGCCGGTGCGCCGCCGTCGGTTTATCAGAAAAGATCGGCGCAAACTTGAAAACAGCCATAGATTGGCGGGAGGGACGAACATGGACATCATAACAGCTTTGGCGATTTCGATAGGTTTGCTTGGGGCCGTGGCAACCTATCTGTTTCTGACACTGGGTACGATCCAGATCTGGATCGGTTTCATCGGCTGGGCCAGCTTTTACCATTGTGGCGGTGGCACCGACGGCTTGCGCAAATCGGTGCTGGCCAACCTGTGGGGCGTCTTGATGGCCTTCATCGCCCTGTTGCTGATCACCCAGTTGAACCCCGGCCTGCCCGGCGTGATCTGGCCGTCGATCGTGGTCGGTGTGATGGCGGCGATCCTGGTGCTGGGGGCCAAGATTCCGGCCTTCGGCGTGATCCCGGCCACAGTCTACGGCTTTGCGTCAACCGCAGGCTACGGGCTGTTGGATCCAGTGGCGATTCCGGCTTTGACCACAGCCACATTGGCCAATCCGCTGATTTGCGTCAGCCTGTCCCTGGTGATCGGTGGACTGTTCGGGATCGTATCCGAAAAGTTTGCCGGCATGATCAAAGGCGCGGCCCCCGCTGCCTCAAAGGCCTGACCGAAAGGTCTGACCCAACAACGGGCAAGGGCGGGGCGCTGCATGCGGCCCGTCCTTGTCCCAATTGACGGCGAAGGCATGCCTGATGCCCACAGCCATTCACTCGATGATCCGCGTCCTTGATGAAACACGTACCGTCGCAGTCCAAGAGCAGGCACCTGAGACCGCGTCAAAGGCATCCTGATGCGGGCACGCGGCATCGGAGAAGAAAAGGCTGATGGCCAGTTGCGCAACGCCGCGATGGAACAGGGCAAAACGTTCGCCGATCCGGCACAGCCGCTGGTCATGTCCACCGACCTGTTGAAATGAGGGCAACAGAGTTGCGCCCGGGTCAGGTGTCGCGGGTCAGGGCGGACCA
>JAYTDA010000122.1:0-5937 GCA_043736155.1 Paracoccaceae bacterium
GACCTTGGTCGCCACCAGCAGCAGCGCCAGCAGGGCGGCAAGGCCAAGGGTCCAGGCGTTCTGTGCCACAAGGCGGCTCATGCGCCGGCCTCAGCGGTCAGACCATAGGCGGCGCGCATCAGGGTCGGCTCATCGGCCTGATCCGCCTCGATCCGGCCAACCACCCGCCCGCCAAAGATCACCACGGCCCGGTCACAGGCCAGCCGCACCTCGGCCAGTTCCGAGGTGTAGAACAGCACCGCTGCCCCCTGGTCCGCCAGATCGCGGACCAACGTGTAAATCTGCCGCTTGGTGCGGATATCGATGCCACGGGTCGGGTCGAACAGCAGCAGGGTCTGCACCCCGCGCGCCACCCAGCGGGCAATCGTCACCTTTTGCTGATTGCCGCCGGACAGTTTGCGCACCTCTCCCTGTGCCCTTGTGTCGATCTGCAACCGCTTGATCGCAGCCGCTACTCTGGCGGCTTCATCCTGCATCCGGATCGCCCCCCAGTTGCGGGGGCGGGCCAGCAGCGGCAAGGCGATGTTTTCACGCACCGACCGCGGCATCAGCAAGGCATGGGCGCGATCCCCGGGCACCAGTGTCAGCCCTTGGGCAATCGCATCGGCGGGGTGGCGAAAGCTGACGGGGCGGCCATCCACTGCCACCTGCCCCGCCAATGCAGGGCGGTTGCCGGCCAGCACGTCGAACAATTCATCCTGCCCCTGCCCTTCCAGCGCCACCACCCCCAGCACCTCGCCCTGCGCCAGATCGAACGACACGTCAGACAGCCGGGTCCCCGCCTTCAACCCGCTGACCCGCAGGCGCGGTGTGGCACCGGCCACTTGTACCGGCCCTTTGAACCGGCGGCTGGCAGCGGCACTGACGGCACCTCCCAGCATCAGATCGACGATCCGCTCCTCGATCCCCGGTTCAATCGCCAGATCCCCCACGGTGGCGCCGTCGCGCAGCACGGTGGCCCGGTCGCAGATTGCAGCGATTTCGGTGAAACGGTGCGAGATATAAAGGATCGACTGCCCCGCCGTTGCCTGCGCCCGTACGGTTTGCAGCACCCGGTCCACCAGATCGGTGGGCAAGGCAGCGGTCATTTCATCCAGCAGCAGCACATCGGGTTCCACCGCAAATGCCCGCGCCAGATCAAGAATGCGCAGCGTGGCCAGCGGCAGACCACGGACCCGGTCATCAAGCCGCAAATCGGTGATGCCCAGTTCGGCCACCCAATGGCGAAAGGGGTCTGTGGGGGCGTTGAACAGCCGCAGATTGTCCGCCACATCCAGATCGGGGATCAGTGACGGTTCCTGATACACCGGCACCATTCCGGCCCGCCGTGCGGCGGCTAGCGAGGCGACCCTTGCATCGCGCCCCCGGATCAGGACCTGACCGGTGTCGGGCCGCAGCGCCCCGGTCAGGATCTTCACCAAGGTCGATTTCCCGGCACCGTTGGCCCCCATCAGGGCGACGATTTCCCCGCGCCGCAGCCGCAGCGAGGCATCTTTCAGGGCGACCACTGCGCCGAACCGTTTCGAGACGCCAGAGGCGTCCAATAGGGGCGTCTCCGCCGCTGGCTGGGTCATTCTGTCCGTTGCCTGGTTGACTGTGTCGTTCGACATGGCCCCCGGCTGTCTGCCGGAGGCCAGGAATTCAGGGTGTGATACCAAGATGAAGCCCGGATGACCGGAGAGCTGCCCGTGACCCTATATCCGCGCCGCCCCGGACCTGATCCGGGGCCCCGACCCTTGCCGGATCTCCCGAAACCCGAGGCCCCGGGTCAAGCCCGGGGCGGTGCGGGACGTGCATCTTGCGGGTCAATTATCATGTCCCGCTCTCTGGCCCCTATTCGCCCGGACCTTTGCAGGCGATGATCTGCTCCATGCTATAGGTGGTCCAGCCGGGGATCGAGACCGAAACCGGCCATTCCGGGCTGAGGTTGGGGTTCTGCCCCGCCGCAATCAGTGCCTTGCCTGCATCGGTAGTATTGTCCCACAGCGTCGGGTCCACCAGCACGGTGTTGCTTGCGGGCATCTGGCCGTTCAGAATTTGCAAAGCCAGCGCCACCCCGGCGCCGCCGACCGATCCGGGGTTGGTGACCGCGGCCCCCTTCAGCCCTTCAACGCTCGCCAACTGGCCAACAAAACCGGCGTTGTCAGCGCCAACAATCGGCACCAGCGGGGCACCGGATTCGACAAAGGCATCAACGATCACATTGTCGATGCCAGAGGTCCAGACCCCGTCGAACTTGGCACCTGAAGCGATGATGTCGTTGATCTGCTGTTTGCCCTGATCCTGCTGCCAGCCGGTAAACACCTCTTGCGCCACCGTCACTTCGGGAAATTCGGCCATGGCGCGTTTGAAGCCGACATCGCGGTCATTGTCGGCACCGGCACCGGCGGCACCGCGCATATAGACCACGGCCCCCTTGCCGCCGATCTGTTCAAACAGCCATTTCGCGCCAATATAGGCATATTCTTCCTGGTTGTTCGACAGGTTATAGGCCGAAGGCTCGGTCACTGCCTGATCCACGGCCACCACGACGATGCCCTTGTAGGTGGCTTCCTTGATCGCGGCATTCACCCCATCGGCGCTGGAGGGGTTGACGACGATGGCATGGACGCCAGCCTGAATCAGGTTGCGGATATCCTCCAGCTGGCCAGCGGCATCGGTGTTGCGATGCGCGATGTTCAGGCTTTCCACTTCACCGGACGCCAGCGCCTGCGCCTTCATCGCGCAAACCATTTCCTCGCGCCAGCCGTTGCCCTGCACGGTGTTGGAAATGCCGATCTTGTAGTTGGCGGCGTGGGCCACGCCCGACGCCAGCATCAATGCGGCGGTTCCCAGCAAAAGTTTCTTCATCGTTTTCCTCCCAGACAGGTTTGCGTTGGTTTTTAATGGGTTGCGTCCTACTTCACAAAGGGGCGAAGGACGTCTCTCGCCAGCAGAAAACCGCGCCGGATCTTTTCCACCGACCCTTCAAAATCGCGGTCTTCGTGTTCGATGATGATCGGGCCATCATAGCCCACCCGGTACAGCCCGGAAAACACCACTGCCCAATCAATATCCCCCAAGCCCGGCATCCGGGGCACTTGCCAGCCGACCCCCAGCGACAGGATGCCATTGTCATACAGGCCACCCTGGTCAATCATCAGATCCTTGGCGTGAACATGCACCATCCTGTTGCCAAATTCGCGGATAAACCGCGATTGGTCAATCATTTGCCAGACCAGATGACTGGGGTCATAGTTCATCCCGACCGCATCACCCCAGGTCTCGAATATCCGCCGCCAGATCACCGGCGAATAGGCGATATTGTGCCCCCCCGGCCATTCATCGCGCGAAAAGATCATCGGGCAGTTCTCGAACGCCAGCACCACGCCGGTGTCGCGGGCATGGGCGACAATGTCGGGGAAAATCTGCAAGGCCCGGTCCCAGTTCTGATCCGGGGACAGGGTCCGGTCACCGCCGACAAAGCTGTTGACCACCCCGACCCCCATCATCCCCGCCGCCGTAATCACCTGTTTCAGATGGGCAATCACGCTGTCGCGGTGGCCTGCATCGGCATGCAGCGGGTTGGGGTAATAGCCGAGGGCGGAAATCGACAGCCCCTTGGAGGCCAGTGCCCCGGTGATCTCCTGCCCCTTCGCCTTTGTCATGGTTTCGACAGCGACATGCGAGGTTCCGCCGTAGCGCCTTGTTTCACTGCCACCCGAAGGCCAGGCCGCTATTTCCAGCGCCTCGAACCCGGCAGCGGCGGACCAGTCGGCCACCTCGATCAACGAGGCATCGGCAAACGGCACCGTCAGCAACCCCAGTTTCATCCGGCCTCTCCCTTGTCAGTCCCGGCAGACATCGACCCAACGCCCCTGTTTGGCACTGTGCAGCACGGCATCACCGAGCAGCATCTGTGCCGCACCGGGACAAAGGTGGCCAGCTCCGCGATCACCGCCACAGGGAGATCAGGTCCAGCCATTGGGTGCCGATATGAACGGTGCCGATAAAGCCGGTGGCGCGTCCAACGGCCTTTCGCCACAGGGTCACGCAATCGAATAACCCCCGTCGACCGGCAAAGAGACGCCAGTGATGAACCCCGCCGCCTTTGACGCCAGAAACAGCACCGGCCCGGCGATATCCGACGGCTGGCCCCAGCGCCCCATTGGGGTGCGTGAGGTGACGGCGGCAACATGGGCAGGATCGGCGCGGCTTTTCGCGGATTGTTCGGTGACGATGAACCCCGGTGCCACCGCATTGACCCGGATGCCATCGGCAGCCCAGGCAATTGCCAGTGACTTGGTCAATTGCGCCACCGCTGCCTTGCTGGCGCCATAGGCCGGGTTTTTCGGGCTGCCAAAGCTGGCATACGTCGAGGCGATGTTGATCAGCACCCCCTTTGAGGCCGCCAGATGGCGATGAAACGCCACTGCCATGCGAAAAGTGCCATGCAGATTGACGTTGACGACTTTTTCAAAGAACGCCGGGGCCATTTCTTCACCGCGCGCGGTGATGGCAGCGCAATTGACCAGAATATCGAGGTTTGGCACCTGTGCGGCAAAGGTGGTCACGGCGGCGGCGTCGGTGACATCCAGCCGGGAATAGTCAAACCGCGCCCGGTCTTCGGCGGCGGGTTCCGGCTCTGCCCCGGTAATCCGCACAATGGCCCCGGCATTCTGAAAGGCGCGGGCAATCGCGGCCCCGATCCCGGCGCGGCTTGCCCCCACCACCAGAACCTGTGCCCCGGCAAATTCAGCGCTGCCCGCCTGCATCCCGTTTCTCCCGCTGCCACCCTTTGCCAGCAGTCGATTCGACGCAACGGAATTTTGATTTTCTGTTCTGCGTAAATTTCATGTCAACCGGCAAGGCTTTTCATGCGCTGCCCCAGGCTGATGATGGTCGTCCGGCACACCAGCATCGCCGGCACCGGCGAGCGGAAATGCCCCAGCCGCGCCTCGTTCACATCCAGCGCATGGCGCGCCAGCCCCACCACCGGGCTCAAGGCAGTGTCGGTGATCGCCAGCACCGGGTGGCCATCGGCGCGCGGCTAACTGCGCCGCCTCGACCGACTCGGGCGTATAGTCATCAAAGGTGATGACCAGCCGCGCATCGCGCAGCCGCATCGCCGCTGTCTGGCAGACCCGCATCGCCCCCAGATTGTCGATCAGCTGCGCCGGTTTGCCGATGTTGGCAATCGCCCCTTGCATCAGGAAAAACCCAGCACGGGCGTTGACGGCGAACACCTGGTCGAACAGGTCCGGTGTCGCGGTCCGGGACGACCCGCGCGTGGTCAGCCCTGCGACATTCACCAACCCGTCCACCCGGTCAAACCGTGCCCTAGCGGTGGCAATGATCGCCGCTGGCGCTGCCCTGTCGGCCAGATCGGCGATAACGCAACCCCGGTCGGTGCTGCCAAAACTTGCCGTCGCCGCCTGCAGCCCGGTCCGCATCCGCCAAGACCCTGTACCTGACCCACCAACCTTTCCCGGCACCACAAGCCGAAAAGGTTGCGGAAAGACTTGCTGTCGCCTGACGGGCTGGGTGCAATGTGGCCGACAGGCGCCAGATGCGGACCGAGAGTTGCATCAGTGGCGCGCGCGTTGCTATTTGCGCCGCTTGTGCTCCTCCAGCCGGGGCATGATTTCCACCAGATTGCAGGGTTTGTGCCGGTAATCCAGCTGGTGGCGCAGAACCTCGTCCCAGGCATCGCGGCAGGCCCCGGGCGATCCGGGCAACGCAAACAGATAGGTGCCACCGGCCACCTTCTTCGGTGGATCTAATACAGACCTGCTTGATCATTTCTACGGTGATGGCCTCTTCTCCAGCCACTGGATGATCAGCATTGGCAAGGGCGTGCAGGAAGCTGCCCGTCAACTTCCCGAGGGTCGTGGTTTGCGGATTCTCGAAGTCGGCGCGGGCACGGCTGGTCTGGCCGCGCAATTGCTGCCGCTGCTG
>JAYTDA010000123.1:0-2546 GCA_043736155.1 Paracoccaceae bacterium
GTAGGTGCTGGTCGCTGCGGGTTGGTAAGCCGGAAGCCTCTGCGTTCAAACGGAGGATCCGGGTTGGCCTACAAACCCATCACCGACCAGCAATTGAGATTGTATACGACAGACCTCCAAAACCACAGTCAGCGCACTTCGGCCGCCCGTGCCGGGTTTAGCGAACGGACCGCCCGGCGGTTCAATACCGATCCGACACCGCCTTCGAAGCGCAAAATCGTTCACGGGCGCACGGTGGCCGATCCCATTGAAGGCTATTGGGAAAGCGAGCTTCTTCCCCTGCTTGAGAATGACAGCGCGTTACAGGCCATCACCCTGCTGCGTCATCTGCAGAGTGAGCATCCCCTGGCTTTCCCCGATGATCGTATCCGGCGGACCCTAGAGCGGCGGGTGCAGCAATGGCGGGCGCTGAACGGCCCCGCGCGCGACATCATCTTCCGCCAGACACCGGAGCCAGGTCACATGGCCCAATCCGATTTCACCCATGCTGCAGAACTGGGTGTGACGATCGCAGGTCAGCCGTTTGCGCATCTGCTTTACCACTTCGTCATGGTCTACAGCCGTTGGGAGCATGTCGGCGTGGTCCTTGGCGGGGAAAGCTTCACGGCACTGGCTGAGAACCTGCAGCAGGCGCTCTGGTCGCTGGGCGGCGTGCCACAAAACCACCGCACCGACAGCTTGTCCGCCGCGTTCCGCAACCTGACCGCCGACCAGCGCGAGGACATCACCAGGCGCTATGACGCCTTCGCCGGTCACTACGGTATGGACGCCAGCCGCAACAACCGTGGAGAGGCCCATGAGAACGGCGCGGTTGAATCCCAGAACCGGCACCTGAAGAAAGCCATCGATCAGGCCCTGATTCTGCGCGGCAGCCGCGACTTCGCCTGTGTCGAGGACTACCGGCGGTTTGTCGACATTCTGGTGGCGCGGCGCAACCGGCTGCGGGCAACCGCCGTTCAGGCGGAGCGGACGCATCTCAAGCCCCTGCCGCAGTGGCGCACGACAGACTTCACCGAGATTGTGGTCCCGGTCACCCGGACCGGCGGCTTCCTCGTCAAAAGCATTTTCTACAGCGCGCCCTCGCAGCTGATCGGGCAGCGTTTGCGGGTCCATCTCTACGATGACCGCATCGAGGCGTTTCTCGGCGGCACTCTCGTCGTAACCCATCCTCGCGCCCGCGGTCGCGTCGATGGTCACCGCGTCCATGTCATCAACTACCACCACGTCATCCATGCCTTGCGGCGCAAACCGCAGGCCCTGTGGAGCTCGATCTACCGCGACAGCCTGTTCCCCCGGACCGAATACGCCGCAGCCTGGAAGGTGCTGCAGCGCGATCTGCCGCGACGGGACGCCTGCCGCCGCATGGTCGATCTGATGTTCATCGCCCATGACCGAGCCTGTGAGGCGGAACTGGCGCATTTGCTGTCGGCAGACCTCGACGCAGGTTTGGTGCCGGATCCCGGAACGCTGTCGGCGCGGCTGACCCCAAGGAACACGGCCCTGCCCAGAGATGTTACCGTCGCCCACCCATCACTGGACAGCTTCGATGCGCTCCTGGGGGCAAGCGCATGACCGCCCGTGAGATCGATATCCACACGCTGCCCGGCATGCTGACCGCGCTGCGGCTGCCCAGCTTCCACAAGCTCTGGGCCGAGATTGCCACACGCGCCGACACCGAAGGCTGGCCCGCCGCCCGTTTCCTCGCCGTGCTGGCCGAATATGAACTGGCAGAACGCGATATGCGTCGCATCCGGCGCCATCTGAACGAGGCGCAACTGCCCGCAGGCAAAACGCTGGCAACCTTCGACTTCAAGGCATTGCCAACCTTGCCGCGCGCCCGCGTCGAGGCACTGGCGGCAGGCGATTGGCTGGACGGGGGCGGCAACCTGATCGCCATCGGCAATTCCGGCACCGGCAAGACCCACATACTGTGCGCCATCGGGCATGCCCTGATCGAGGCGGGGCACCGCGTGTTCTACACCCGGACCAGCGATCTGGTGCAAAGGCTCCAGGCGGCCCGCCGCGATCTCGTTCTCGAGGCCAGCTTGGCGAAACTCGACAAGTTCGACCTGATCATCCTCGACGACATCACCTATGCGCACAAGGATCAGGCTGAAACCGGCGTCCTCTTCGAACTGATCGCCCGACGCTACGAATACCGCAGCATCGCCATCGCGGCCAACCAGCCCTTCAGTGGCTGGGATCAGATCTTCCCGGACAAGGCCATGACCGTCGCGGCCATCGACCGATTGGTCCACCACGCAACCATCCTCGAAATGAACGCCGAAAGCTTCCGTCAGCGCGCGGCTGCATCCAAAAAGAGGGCTCAGGCTGAAGCGCCAGCGACAACCAACAACGACAACCAAAACGAAGGAGAAACCTGAGCCAAAAAACTCAACGACACACCAACCCAAGCGGCTTCAAAACCGGCCAAGGTGGTAGTCGGGCAAGGACAAGGTGGTTGACGCTCTACAGAACGCTTCTTGCGCCTCCGGGTCCGACTTCGGGTGCTGGGGACGCACGGACAGCCGCCGGAAACCCAGTGC
>JAYTDA010000124.1:0-27246 GCA_043736155.1 Paracoccaceae bacterium
CGGGATGGAGGCGCGGGTCGTGCTCTACGCCGGTCGCCCGACGGCCTCATCGTCACCTCGGAGGGCTATGCCGTGGTGCCCGGCCTTACCATTCCGACCGATGCCCGCAGCATTTCCATCAATGCCGCCGGCGAGGTCTATGCCTATTTCGCCGATCAGGTCCAGCCTCAACTGCTTGGTCAAATGACGCTGGCCGCCTTTACCAATGAAGAAGGTCTGGAGGCGATGGGCTCCAACCTGTTCTTGGAAAGTCCGGCCTCCGGGCCGGCCTCCGTCGGGGCGCCCGGACTCGACGGGCTGGGAACCTTGCGCGAGGGCTATCTGGAGGAGAGCACGGTCGATGCGGTGCGTGAAATTACCGAATTGATCAAGGCGCAGCGCGGCTATGAAATGAATGCCAAGGTCATCACCGCCGTCGATCAGATGCTGGCTGCCACCACGCAGGTGCGCTGATGCGCCTGTTGGCCCTGATCCTGCTGGTGCTGCCATCGCCGGCATCGGCGGAAACGCTGGTGGCGGCGCGCACCATCCGCAGCCAGTCGGTGCTGGCCCCGACCGATCTGGCGCTGGTGGAAGGTGAGGTGGCCGGCGCCCTGTCCTCCCCCGACGACGCTGTCGGGATGGAGGCGCGGGTCGTGCTCTACGCCGGTCGCCCGATCCGCCCCAAAGATATCGGCCCCGCCGCATTGGTGGTGCGCAATCAGACGGTCACCATCCTGTTTCGGCGCGGCACCCTGGTGATCACGGCCGAGGGGCGGTCGCTGGGCCGTGGCACGATTGGCGACCGGATTCTGGCGATGAATCTCGGCTCACATACCACAGTATCCGGCATCATCGGTGCCGATGGCCTGATCCACGCCGATGGCGGCGACGGGTCGTGAACTTTCATGAAGGACGTATGATGCGCCACGTTTTCCCGCTTTCGGTCACCTGTCTGCTTGCGCTTGCCGCCTGCCAGAAACTGGACAATGTCGGCCGCGCCCCGGCCTTCACCCCGCTGCAAAGCGGCAATGAGTACCACGCGATGTACAGCACCCCCCTGCCAGACTCGGTGGAACCCCGGCGCGCGGTGGACGGGGCCTCGTTGTGGACCGGGGATCGCCAGTCCCTGCTTGGTGACCGCCGGGCCGGAACCCGCGGCGACATCCTGACCGTGGTGATCGAGATCAACGATCAGGCCTCGATCTCCAACTCTACCGGCCGCAGCCGCACCGGGTCGGAACAGATGGGGGTGGATGGCTTTTTCGGCCTGCCGCAAAGCATCGACGCCGGTCTGCCCGATGGGGCCAGCCTGGGCAGCGCGGTGTCCACCAGCAGCAACGGCTCCTTCAAGGGCAACGGCACGGTCAGCCGCAACGAAAAGCTGACACTGCGCATCGCCGCCACGGTGGTCGAGGTGCTGCCCAACGGCGTGCTGCGGATCGAAGGCACCCAGGAGGTGCGGGTGAATTTCGAACTGCGCGAACTGACCATCAACGGCTTTGCGAGGCCAGGCGACATCTCGCGGCAAAACGAAATCACCTATGACAAGATTGCCGGGGCCCGGATTTCCTATGGCGGGCGCGGGCAGATCAGCGACGTGCAGCAGCCGCGCTACGGCGCACAGATCCTCGATTTCGTCCTGCCGTTCTGAGGGGGCATCATGATCCGTAAAATCCTTCCGATTCTGCTGGCCCTCATCGGTCTTGGTGGCGGTGTCGGTGCCGGGATGGCGCTGAAACCGGCCACCGATCATGCCGCCGCGGCAGCACCCTCCGAAGCCGGGCACCAGGCTGCCCCCGCCGAAGGCGAGGCCGCCTTACCGCAAGGCGAGGGGGAACATGCCGCCGCCCCGGCCCCGGCCCCCGGCACCCAGGCGGTGCCGGAAGCCGCCGAAGGCGAAGCCCTGCAGCATGACTATGTCAAGCTGAACAACCAGTTTGTCGTGCCGGTTGTGCTGAATGGCCAGGTCGCCTCGATGGTGATTCTGGCCCTGAGCATGGAAGTGACGGTGGGCGGCACTGAACAGGTCTATGCGCTGGAGCCGAAACTGCGCGACGTGTTCCTGCAGGTCTTGTTCGATCATGCCAATTCCGGCGGCTTCAGCGGTGATTTCACCGAAAGCAAGAACATGGTGGTGCTGCGCGACGCCTTGCGCGAGGCGGCGATCAAGGTGCTGGGTGCCAACCTGACCGATGTGCTGATCATCGACATCGCCCGCCAGGACCTGTGACCGGCACCGATGCCGACACCGGCACCGACACCGACACCGGCATGGGCACCGACATGGGCACCGACACCGGCATGGGGCCAACTGCCCGGTTCATTGCTTTGGCGGCAGTTTCGCCAGTTTGACCCGCATGTCATCCGTCAACTGGTTCAACACCTCATTGCGGCCAAAGGCGGTGGCGGCAACCGCACGTTGTTCCATCCATTCGGCGGTCTGGCGCGCCAGCTTCAGGTTCAACTCGCGCCGCTGTCGCTCTGCCCATTGATCATAGAGCAGGTTCGACCGCGCCAGTGCCGACAGGGCGATATCGCCCTCGGGCTCTGGCCGAGGCGCATTCAGCGCCGCCAGCGCCGCATGGGTGGCATCGCGCGCGTGGCTGAACTTGCGCAGCGCGGCGAGGCGCGAGTCCAGTGCCATCCCGGTCAGTTTGGACAGGCTGGCCATCTGCCGGATCTGACCCTTGGTCGGGGCACTCATCTGCTCCCTCCGGCGCGGCCCTGCGCCCGGGCCCGGCTGCGCATGGTTTCGGCAAAGCGCACGGCGGCGGCAACAGCGCGGTACTGGTCGGGGTGAATCTCGCGCCCCACTTCAACCGAGGCATGCAGCGCCCGTGCCGTTGCCGGGTCACGGTGCAGCGGCACCCCGGCGGCGGCAGCCAGTTCGCGGATGCGCGCCGCCACGTCATCGGTGCCTTTGGCGACACAGACCGGTGCCCCCTTGTCTGACCGCCTCCATTTCAGCGCCACAGCATAATGGGTCGGGTTGACGATCACCACATCGGCTTTCGGCACATCCAGCATCATGCGGTTCATCGCAATTTCCTGGCCCCGCTGGCGCCGCTGCGCCTTCATGTGCGGATCGCCGTCGGACTGTTTCGCCTCATCCATCATGTCCTGGCGCGACATCCGGTTGCGCCGGATCAGGCTGTGGCGTTGCCACAGATAATCCAGCGCGCCAAAGACCGCCGACACCAGCAGGATCACGAACAGGAATGACACCACCATCTGCATCAGGCGGGCGGTGGCCAGCGCCGGGGAAAGCTGCCCCGCCCCCAATATCTCCGGCAGCTTGCGCAGCAGAAAGAAGCCCAGAATCACCGAAACCACGACCAGTTTGACAAAGCTTTTGGCAAATTCGAACAGCCCGTCCCGCCCGAACTTCTGTTTGGCGGTGGCCAGCGGTGACAGCCGCGACAGCTTTGGCATCAGCTTGTCGGGGGTAAAGACCAGCGACTGCTGCGCCAGCAGTGACAGCACCACCATCGCTGCGGGCAAAGCCAGCCACGGCAGCGCCAGCAGCGCCGCCTGCAGCATCAACCCACTGAGTGGCCCGGTGCTATCCGTCACCATCAGCGGCCCCAACTGATCTGCCTGATCCAGCAGCACCATCCCCAGATCGCCGAACTGCCTCAGGTTGGCAGGGCCAAACGCCAGTGCCGCCAACAGCAGCCCGCCCAGCGCCGCCGCCGTGTTCAGATCGGCAGACCGGGCAAAATCGCCCTTGGCCCGCGCATCCTCCACCCGCTTTTGCGTGGGTTCATGTTCTTTTTCGGTATCGTCGCCGCCCTCGCTCATGGCGTCACCGTGAAGGGATCGGCCAGAAAGGCATCAAACGCCTGCACCCACAGCCCCATCGCCAGTGGCAAACCCAGCAACAGCAGCACCAGCCCGCCCAGCGCCAATGCCGGGGCACCGACAAACGACACCATCAGGTGCGGCATCGCCCGGTTGATGACCCCCAGCGCCACGTTGTAGATCAGCGACGCGATGACAAACGGGGCCGCCAGCGAAAACGCCAGCGCCACCACCCGGGCGATCATCCCCAGACCCCAGGCCGACAGATCACCCGCCCCCGGGAACTGCCCGGCAGGCATCAGGTCGTAGGATAGCAGCATCAGTTCCGCCAGCTTGACATGCAGCCCCGCCATCGCCGCCAGCGCCAGCCCAGTCACCACCAGCAGTTGCGAAATCGCCGGTTGCGGCTCCACCCCGGCACCGCCAAAGAACTGCGCCAGCGAGGTCGATTGCGCCGCAATCGTCCCCGCCATTTGCAACGCCAGAATGAACAGCCGCACCACGATCCCGATCGCGAGACCCGCCAGCGTTTCCGTGACCAAAGGAATACCGGTCAGCGCATCGGCTGTGGCCAGCGGTGCCACACGGTCGGCAACGCCGGGCATCACCACCAGGGTAAAGGCAATCGCCAACCCCAGTTTTACCCGCACCGGCACCGACTGTTCACCAAACACCGGCAGCAGCGCCATCGCGGCACCGATGCGCAGAAATACCAGAAACCCGGTCAGCAATGCCTGTTGGCTGAGGTTCAGCAACTGCATCGCCAGATCGGCTGTCTGCCCATTCATGCCGGAACCATGCCGACCAGCGAGGGCCGCGCATCCAGCCCGATTTCCTCGAATGACAGCACCGGCGCACTCAGCCCCTTGGCACTCAGCACGGTGCGCAGGAACCGCCGCCGCCGGGTCGAGGTGACCAGCGCCGGGTAAATGCCGTTTTCGCCGGTGCGGGCCAGTTTTTCCGCCACGGCATTGGCCAGACGGTTGAACAGATCGGGCGGCAAGGCCACGTCCTGCGCCCCGCGTTCGCCCTCGATCTGGTGGTTGGTAAAGGTCTGTTCCCACTCCGGTGCCAGTTGCAGCAGCGGAATGGTGCCATCGTCGCGGCGCATTTCGGCAACCAGCTGAAACCCCAGTCTTTGGCGCACATGTTCGCAGATCGCCTCGGGCGAAGGCAGGGCATTGCGCACCTCGGCAATCGCTTCGAGGATCAGGGCCAGGTTGCGGATCGACACCCGTTCTTCCAGCAGCAGCCGCAGCACCGACAGCAGCAGGTCCACCGGCACCTTGTCGGGCACCAGTTCCTCGATCATCCGGCGCATCGCATCGGCGCGGGTCTTGTCGCTCAGGTTGACCACCTCATCCAGCAGCCGCCGCAGCGCCTTGAGCGTCAGCAAGCGGCCAAAGTTGCGCTTGATCACCTCCAGCAAATGGGTGGCCAGCACCTCGGTCGGGCTGACAACGGTGGTACCGGCCAGGGCCGCCTCATCCTGCATGTCGGCGGGAACCCAGCGCGCCGGGGCGCCATAGACCGGTTCACGCACATCCATGCCGGCCGGCAGACCCTCGCCATTGTCGCTCAGCAATGCCAGCACCCGTTCGGGGTACAGCCGGTCGCGCGCCTGTTCGACCCCCTGAATCCGGATGCGATAGCCGCCGGGGGGCAGCATCGCATCGTCGGTCAGCCGCATTTCCGGCAGGATCAGCCCGAATACCGAGGCGACATGCAGCCGCATGTTGGCAATACGGGCATCCAGACCTGTGGCCGGATCCAGCACCATCGCCACCAGATTGGGGGCAAATTCCACATGGATATCATCGATATCCAGCACATCCCCCAGCGATTTCCGGTGTGGTCCGGTTTCTGCGGCGGGCATCACCATCGCTGCCGCCAGATCGCGCCTGCGGCCAGATTGATAGCTGCGCCAGGCCGAATAGCCGAGGATGCCCGCCCCGGCGATAAACGGCAGAAACGGCATCCCCGGCACCAGCGCAAACAGCGCCATCAGCACCGCCACCGTGCCCAACGCCGCTGGGTGCCGCCCCAACTGCGCCAGCAGGGTCAGATCAGTGGCACCAGAGGCCCCGCCGCGCGCCAACAGCAAAGCCGACGCAATCGAGATGATCACCGCCGGGATCTGGCTGACCAGCGCATCGCCCACCGACAGGATCGAATAGGTTTCAAACGCGGTGGCCAGCGGCAGATCATGCACCACCACCCCGATCACCAGCCCAACCACCAGGTTCAGCACCGTGATCAGCAGCCCGGCAATCGCATCGCCCTTGACGAATTTCGAGGCGCCATCCAGCGAGCCGAAAAACGTGGTTTCCGCCTGTTCCTTTTCGCGCCGCAGTTTCGCCTCTTCATGGCTGATCGCCCCGGCGGCCACGTCGCTGTCGATCGCCAGCTGTTTGCCGGGCATCGCATCCAGTGCAAACCGCGCCCCCACCTCGGCCATCCGTCCGGCGCCTTTGGTGATCACGATGAAATTCACGATCAGGATGACGCAGAACACCACAAAGCCGACCAAAAGGTTGCCGCCCATGACGAACATGGCAAAGCCTTCGATCACATGCCCCGCCGCATCGGTGCCGGTATGGCCCTCGCCGATGATCAGTTTGGTCGACGACACGTTGAGCGACAGCCGCAGCATCAGCGATGCCAAGAGAATGGTGGGGAACACGCTGAAATCCAGCGGGCGCTCGATGAACAGGGTGGTGGTGAACATCAGGATCGCCAGCGCAAAAGACAGCGCCAGCCCGACATCCACCACCCAGGCCGGCATCGGCAGGATCATCATCACGATGATCGCCATCAGCGCCAGTGTCAGCAGGATGGTGGGGCGAAAGATCATCTGCAGCGTCAGGCCGGAATTCATCAATAGATCGCTCCCAGATCGGGGAAAGGCTGTTCTTCGGCGGGTGGTTCGGCAGCCAAATTCGCTGCTGCCTCGGGCAGGGCTTCCACTTCGGCGGGGCCGGGGGCGGCAAACAGGCTGCGCGCCGGTGCGCTGGATGCCAAAAGGCTCAGCCCCGCCGCGGCATCAGGCGGCACCAATGACCCCAGCAGCCCCTGCGATCCGCCCCGCAGCAGCGGAAAGGTGTTGATCCGGATCACCTCTTGGCGCAGCGCCGGATCAACGCCACCGGTTACCGTCGCCAGCTCCTGCGCCGACACTTCGGGCAGCGGCAAGCCATCCTCTGCCGCGAACCGGGCGCGGATCGTTTCAAACCGCGCCTGATAGGGTTTGGCATAAACAGCGTTCAGCGAATGGTAAGCCCCCGCTGCGGCATTCCATGACCCTTTCTGTTGATACAGGCTGGTCAGGAATTCGGCGGCATACAGCGCATTGGCCAGCGGTTCGAACATATGCTCAATCGAGGTAAAGGCCTGATGATGCCACTTGTAGTTGATCTGAAAGCAGCCAACGTCAAAGCTGCGGGCACCGCGGGCAAATTCCTTGTTGGCATAGTCCAGCGCTTCGGCGTGACTGTCGAACCAGAACCCCTTGCCTTCCATGTTCACCGTCCAGGGCCAGGGGCGAAAGGCACCGTTTTTCTTGCGCCCGGTCTCGGTCAGCGAAATGGCTTTCAGCACCGAAATCGGCACACCGGTTGCGCGCGCCGCCTGTACGGCCGCCTGTTCGCAGATCGCGGCGAAATCCGGCGTGGGTGCCACCGGCTCTTCCGTCGCAGCGCCGGCGCGGGCAATTGCGCCAAGCCACAACAGGGCTGCGACAGCAGCACTTCGACAGAGGGCAAACCGGGGTGGTCGCGGCGATACTGGTCTCGGCATTTCCGGGTGCCGCGTCCACGCAAACCATCTGAGCATTCTGCTGATTTTCTCGCTGGGGCCTGATCCTGACTAGTCCAACATGCTTGAGAATTGGTAACGAACCACAGATTTTCCCGCCAATGCGGCGGTACCTCCGGCGCTGAGACAGACCCTGTTGCAGCCAGAACCGGCGGAAAACCCGCTGGCGGCAGTATTGCCAAGGCAAAGGTCGGTTACGGAGTTGCAGGCGGTTGGACTGTGCCGGGGGCGGGGGGAAAGGCGGTCAGCAGTTGTTCCAGGCTGGCGCGGGTCGCCTCGCTTTCGGCCAGCAGCGCGCGGTTGCGGGCCAGCGGGCCCAGCGCCTCGGCGGTGGTCGGTTCGGCAGGGTCCACTGCCAGATCGTCGGCTGACCTGCCTGCGCCATGGCCGGCAGCCGGGGCCAGTACCGGGACCAGTCCCGGGGCAACCGCCCCGATCGCCGCCCTTTGCTCCGGTGTTCCCAGTGCCCCGGCAGTGGCCAGATCACCGGCGCGCCAACTGGCCGAAGCGGCTTTCGCCGGTTCGCCCGCAGCGGCAAATGCGCCCGAGGCAACAGCATCATACCCCAGCGCCGACAGGGCTTCGGCCCGGATCAGTTCCGCCTCCGGGGCGGCCATGCCCTCGATGCTGCGCAGCGCGGCGCCAGGGTCGCGGTCTGCCAGCGCAATGCGCGCCAACAGCAAGCGGTCCGCCGCCTTGGGCGAGGGGACTGCCGCCAGCACAGCCCGCGCCTGATCGGGAAAACCCAGGTTTACCATCCGCCCGGCCAGCGCCTGGCGCAACCCGCGCGACAGGTCGGCCCCGATCAGCCGGTCGGTGGCACCAAACATGTGGCGCAGATAGGTGGCGTCATCGGCTTTGCCGGCCAGCAGGGCAAAAAGATTTTCGTCCAGCTCGGTCGGCATCGCCTCTGGCCCGGCGTTGGTTTGTACGGCCAGGGTGGCAAAAGCCCCATCAAAATGCCCCGAGGCGGCGGTGGCCAGCACCTCGATCCGGGCCAGCTGACTGCCCAGTGCAGTGCCACGATGCTCAAAAGCCATGGCGGCGGCGGTATCCACCGTGGCTTTGTCGACGGTCATCCCCTGTTCGATCTGGGTTTCGATCAGCAGAATCAGCGCCTCGGGTGAGGCGGGTCCATCTTCGGCGACTACATGCGCCAATCTTGCTTTGGCAGCGGCCTTGTCGTCCTGTGACAGGTCCAGTCTGGCATCCACCACCCGCGCTTCGGCACCGGGGTCGCCAGCGGCCCGGGTGACCGCGCCCTGTATCGTGCGGGCCGTTGCCTCATCGCCAACCGACAGGAACCTGTTGGACAGCCTGGGCCCCAGCAGGCGTCGCAGGTGCAGCGGCAGCGCCGAGAAATTGCGGATCACCGACTTGGTATCCACCGCCTGGCCCGGCACCAGGTGCGGCGTGGCCAGCACCGCCCACAGGGCCGCGGTGCCATCACAGTCGGTCATCGCGGCCAACCGGCCGGGGTCGGGGGTACCATCATCGATGATGGTACCCATGATCGCCAGCAGATCACTGTTTGGCACTTCGACCGGGAAGGCGCGCAGGGTCTCACCAGCTTCTGCGCCAAACCCGAGGAACAGGTACAAACGCGCCATTGCGGCAACCGATGCAGCCGAGGCTGCATCAAACTCGCCCAACAGAGCCTGCCGCCGCTCGGCAATCTGCTCGGTTGCGGGCCGTGCGTCGCCCCAATCCGGCAGAGCCAGCGCCGCGTCGGCAATGCAGGCGATCCCATCGGGCGTCACCGACCGCGAGGCCGGTTCGAGCAGGGCATCCCGGTCGATGCTGGTTTCGGCCATGATCGTCACATGGTCATTGGCCACCAGCGGCGGTTCTGGCCGGGCAGCAGCAGGGTCCGGCTCGGGCGGATCAGTTTGCAAGGTTGGCTGTTCCGCCTGAACCACGTCCACCAGCCCCTGACTCGCAGCGCGGCTCAGTTCCTGCAGCAGGGCGCTGCGCGCGGTATCAATGCGTGTGCTGGTGGGGTGCAGTTGAAAAGTCGGGTCCGGCACATCGGCTGCGGCGGTTCCGGGCTGCGGCACGACCCCATCAAGCTGTCGGGGTGCTGCCGGGACCAGTGCTGCCGGGACCAGTGCTGCTTTTGCCAATGCCTGATCCAACAGCCGCAGGTCTGGCGTGAGGGCACCGGCAGGCCGGAGGCTTTGCCTGGCGGGTTCGGGTACCGGGCTTTCCACGGCCCGGGCTTCAACCGGATCTTGCGTCGGTTGCAGGGGTGCCGGTGTCGGTGCCGGCGGGTCAAGCGTCCGTTTCCAGAACAGTGCCAGCAGCCCACCCGGTGCCGGTTCGGTGTCGGCCAGCAGCGCCGCAGCGGCCCGGGTTGGAGCGGCGGGGCCTGCCGGACCGTTCAGCGCAGTTTCAAACCGGCTGAGCGGTGACGGGGGCCCGTCCAACAGGTCGATCACCACAAGACCGGGGCGATCCTCAAAGGCTTCGATGTGACAGTCGCAATCGGTCGCGATCAGCAGGGCGGTGTCACCGGGGCCGGTCGACATCGCGGTGATCCGGGTCCGTGGGATCAGGTCAAAGGCACCGGCCAGGTCCAGCGCAACATCTGACCGGCCAAGGCGCAGGCCATAACCCTGCCCGGTCCGGCCGATCGTCCAGGCCGTCGGGCGGGCGAATTGCAGCACCACCCGGGTAAAGCCGGGATGTTCGCCGGATCGCACCCGAACCGGCTCTGCCACGGCGTCACTGCCAAGAGCACCGATCAGCAGCACTACTGCCAAAAGCCTGTTCATGCTGCGTCCTGCTTGACCTCGCGAAGCGACTCTTCCAGCTGGGAATAGCTGGGGCGGACATGGTGCGGTGTGTTCTGACGGCCGACTTCGATGCAGATATTCATCGCGTGGTTATACAGGTTCGCCACCAGCACCTCACGGATCAGCTTGTAAAAATGCGAATCCTCCTCGACCGCAGCTTTGATCTTGGTGGCAAAGGGGGTCACCATCCCATAGGCCAAGAAAACGCCCAGAAAGGTCCCGACAAGGGCTCCACCGATCAGTTTACCAAGAATTTCCGGGGGTTGGTCAATTGAAGCCATGGTCTTGATTACCCCCAGAACGGCGGCGACGATCCCCAGCGCGGGCAAGCCGTCGGCAATTGCGGCAACGGCATGAGTGCCATGCATTGCATGATGCAGGTTCATCTCCATCCGCTTTTCCAGCACCTCTTCGACCTGATGCGGGTCGTCGTAATTCATCGACGCCGACCGCAGCGTGTCGCAGATCAGCTCGACCGCTTCGTGGTCTTTGACGATCCTGGGGTATTTGTTGAAAATGCCGGACTCATGCGGGGCCTCGATATGTTCTTCCAGCCCGACAGGGTTGGACCGGGCCAGCCGGATCAGTTCGAACAGCAGGCACAACAGGTCGGAATAGTCCTTGGGTTTCCAAGACGGGCCTTTGAAGACCTTGCCGAAATCCTTCAGCGTCTTCTTGATTCCCGCTCCATCGTTCGAGATGACAAAGGCCGCCAAAGCGGCGCCCAGAATGATGACAAGCTCGTGCGGTGCAGATTCCATGATGATGCCCAGCTTGCCACCGGCAAGGAGATACCCACCAAACACGAATACAAAGATCAGGATGATCCCGACGATACCGGTCATTCTGCACCTACCTTGCCTGCACCGTTGCCCAACCCTTGCAGAGCAGAGTTAAGAAAGGGCTTTGATTTCCGCTGCCACCGGGGCGATTTTCAATTCCTGGGCACTGTGGCATTGCGCCCGGCCAGAACCGCGCTGATGCCATAGGCAACCTTCGGGTCGAGCCCCGCCATCACCGCTGCCGCCGCGTCTGGCCGCATCCGCGCGAGGAACCCGGCGGCAAAGTCGGGCTCCATCTCGGAAAACAGCAAGGCCGCCTCTTTCGGCTTCATGTTTTCATAGACCGTGGTCAGCCGCGCCAGATCGTCTTCCGAGGCGCTGTCGGCCAGTGCCAGAGTGCTGGACAGTTGCGCCTCTGCCGCCTTCAGCTCTTCCAGCCGGGCGGTGATCCTGGCTTCGGCGATGCCCAGCGCCTGTTTGCGCTCCTCCAGCGCGGTTTCGCTGCTAACCAGGGTGGATTCGCGTTCCCGCAGGGCCGCAAGCAGGGCGGCGGTGCCCCCGTCAGGTGTGCAATCGCCGGCCACCATCGCTGTGGCCGCTTCGGTCCCGTGGCCGGTGGTTTCCAGCGCCATCACCTTGCCGACGCCATCGGTAATCCGGATCAGCCCGGCGGCGATCATCAGGCCGGAAATGATCCCCAGCGCCCCGCGCCCTGCCCGCCTCGGCCGTTTTGCGGCTGCTGTCTTGCCCCCCGGTTTACCGGCAGCCTTGCCCGCAGTTGCCGCCACCTTGGCGGTGGGTTTTACGACTGGAGTCTTGCTACTCATTCCGCAGCCTCCATGTCTTCACGGTGCGGGCGTGACCGCACCACCCGCAACTTGCGGGCCGGATCGGCCGACTCAGCGACAGCAGGGGCCGGTTTTGGCTCTGGCAGGTCGTGCATCGCGGCAAGCAACAGCTCCAGCCGTTCCGCCACACCTTCGGCGCGACCGGTCATCGATTCCAGTGTCGACACCGAAGATTTTGCCGTGACCTGTGCCTTGTCCAACGCCTTTGTCATGTCATCGACCTGCGCCGACAGCACCGCAATCGCCCCACCCATTCCACTTTCCAGCTGGGTGAATCTCTGCAACCGGCGCGACAGGACCAGGCAATAGATCGCGGCGGCCAGCGCCCCGATTCCCAATAGAAAATCTGCAATGAACTGCAAAGCAAGCCCCCTAATTCAACACGAATTCTGTTACCAGCAGATCGCGGATCCGCCCTTCGCCAGACACGATCTGGACCCGGCGCAACATCTGTGCCCGCAGCCGGATCAGCGCCGAAGGATCTTCCAGCTCTGCCACTTCGACGGCACGCAGGTAGCCGTTCAGCACATCCAGAATCCGCGGCATCAGCATCGTTACCTCATCCTGATGGGCTTTCGACACTTCCAGCTGCGAAGAAAACCGCAAGTGACGCGCCCGGCCCGAGGTGCCCAGTGACACAATCAGCGGGTCAATCGGCACAAAGGCGATATCCAGCACAACGGCGTCACCTTCGGGGCCATGGGCGTCGGCCACCACACCGTCGCCGCCCAGAATCATCCCGGAATAGGTGGCAAAAAATCCACCGCCGCCCAGCACCAGCATCAGCAGGATGCCGATCAGCAGCGGCAGCTTCGATTTCTTTTTCGGTGCCTCATCCGGCCCTGCTTCCGCTTCTGCCATCGCTGTCCCGATCCCTGTTCAGATCACTGTCTGTTCTTCTCCTATAGCCCAGTGGGGGCTAACCGAATGTTAAGTGGGATCATCCATTGATGACCCCGACGGCTGGTAGAAACCGGCCCGCCGGGGAGATGGGATTTGCAGCAATTGGCATCGGTCTGGCTGGCACTTGAACCCCGCAGACGCATCATCGTTGTCCTGGCGACACTTGCCATGTTCGCCGCTGTGCTGATGGTGTCACGCGTGGCCTCAACCCCAAGCGTGAGCCTGCTTTACGCCGGTTTGCAGGGGTCTGCCGCCGGCGATGTGGTGACGGCGCTGGAACAACGCGGCGTGGCTTACGAAGTGCGGGGCGATGCGATCTATGTCGATGGATCCCAGCGCGATGAACTGCGCATGACCCTTGCGGCACAGGGTCTGCCGGCCTCGGCAGGCAGCGGTTATGAACTGCTGGATGGCATGTCCGGCTTTGGCACCACGTCGCAGATGTTCGATGCCGCCTATTGGCGCGCCAAAGAGGGGGAACTGGCCCGCACCATCGTGTCAAACCCGCAGATCAGGGCCGCCCGGGTTCACATCGCCAATATCGCCAACCAACCTTTCCGGCGCGACATGAAACCCACGGCCTCTGTCACCGTGACAACGGCGGCGGGTACCCTGTCCGGCGCCACCGCCAAGGCGCTGAAATACATGATTGCCTCTGCCATTGCCGGAATGCGGCCGGAAGATGTGTCGGTGATCGACAGCCAGGGCGGCTTGATTCTCGGCGGTGATGAAGCGGGGCCGGGTTTGTATGGCACCGACCGCGCCGCCGAACTGAAACGCAATGTCGAACACCTGCTGAGCGCCCGTGTCGGCTACGGCAATGCGGTGGTAGAGGTCAGCGTTGATACCCAGACCGACCGCGAATCGATCAGTGAAAAGACGCTGGACCCCAATTCCCGTATCGCGATCAGCACCGACACCACGGAAACCAACACCTCGGCCAAGGATCAAAAGCCGGGGGATGTCACGGTGGCATCGAACCTGCCCGATGGCGATGCGGCCGGGGCTGGGTCCTCGCAAAGCACAAATGCCGAAACCCGGTCCCGCACCAATTTCGAAGTGTCGGCTGTGGAACGTCTGGTTGAACGGGAACCGGGCGCGATAAAGCGGATCACCGTCGCAGTGCTGGTCGACGGGGTCCGCAGCACCGATGCCGCCGGGGTGGAAAACGTTACCGTCCGGCCGGATGACGAACTGCTGGCGCTGCGCGATCTGGTGGCGGCGGCTGTCGGCTTTGATGAGCAGCGCGGCGATGTGATCACCATCAAATCCATGCAGTTCGACCTGGCGCCCGTGGATGGCACCCTGGTGGAATCTTCGGTCTTCGGATCGCTGGGTCTGAATGTCATGTCGCTGATTCAGCTGGCGATTCTGTCCGTCGTTGCCCTGCTGCTTGGCCTGTTCGTGGTGCGGCCGATCCTGACATCGGTACCCCGGGCCCGGGCCGGCGACCCGGGTGCCGCCGCCCTTCCGGCACCCCAGCGTGGCGAAGATGGCGCCCTGACCGGTGAAATCGACGATGGCGCATTTGATGGCTCCGCACTGCCGGTGATCTCGTTTGACGATGATCTGCCAATGTTTGGCAACGCTGCGGCGGCGGATGCAGACCCGGTCGCCCGTCTGCGCCGCCTGATCGAAGACCGCCAGGAAGAAACCGTCGAAATCCTGCGCAGCTGGATGGAAGATACCGGAGAAAAGGCATGAGCGCCGTTCGACTGAAGCTGGAGGTGTTTGACACCGGCCACCCCCGCGCCGCCCAGGAAGAGGCGCGGGTGACAGCCGCAGCACTGGATGAAGCCCGCACCGCCGCTTATGAAACCGGCTATTCGGCGGGGTGGGAAGATGCGGTCAGCGCCCAGACCACCGATCAGTCGCGGATGTCTGAACAGGTGGCGCGCAATCTGCAGGCGCTGTCGTTTTCGTACCACGAGGCCCGCAGCCATGTACTGCGCCGCCTGGAACCGCTGTTGAAAGACATGGTGGCCAAGGTGCTTCCCGAGATGGCGCGCGAGTCCCTTGGCCATTTCGTGCTGGAAGCCCTGCGCCCGGTGGCGTCCCAGATGACCGACATGCCGGTGACGCTGTCGCTCAACCCCGCCAGCCGCGCCGCAGTCGAAGCCTATCTGGCCGAAGCAACCAGCCTGCCGGTGCGGATCATCGAAGAACCCTCGCTCAGCGAAGGCCAGGTGTTCCTGCGGTTCGACGATCTGGAAAAACAAGTCGATCTCGATGGCGTGATTCTGGCGATTGCCGCTGCCGTCGACAGCTTCTTCCATTTCGAACAACAGGAGAAAGCCTATGGATAGCGCCTCTCGCCCGGCGGATGGCCCCACTGCGGCCCACAACCCTTTCAGCCAGGTTCCGATCGAAATCACCGTTTCGGTCGGTCGCGCCCGCCCGTTGGTGCGGGAATTGCTGCGACTGAAGAAAGACGCGGTGCTGGTGCTGGACCGCGCGGTTGACGACCCGGTGGAGCTTTACGTGGGTGACAAACTGATCGCCCGCGGTGAACTGCAGGAACTGGATGGCGAACAGGCGGGCCAGTTGGCCGTGCGTCTGACCGAAGTCGCCGACCTGCAAAACGGACTGTAGGTCCCGGGGTCCCGATGACAAGCCGCCCCGCCTCATTTTCTGTTTGCAAATATCCCACGGGGGTGCGGGGGAGTGAAACCCCCGCCTTTTTGGCTCGGGTGCGGCGGTGTGAAACCCCCGCCGACTCTCTTGGGGCGCTGTTGCGGCTGGCCCTGCTGGTCATCACTTTCGCCCTCATCACCACCGGTCCGCTGCAGGCGCAGGATATCCCGCTGCAATTGCCCGGTCTTGGTACCCTGACCCTTGGCGATGGCGGGTCGCTCGCCACCCGGTCGATGCTGCTCCTGGTCCTGATCACCCTGCTCAGCCTAGTGCCGGGGCTGGCGGTGATGGTCACCTGTTTTCCCTTTATCGTCACCGTGCTGGCGATCCTGCGTCAGGCCATTGGCTTGCAGCAATCGCCGCCCAACATGCTGATGGTCAGCCTGGCGCTGTTTCTGACCTGGTTCGTGATGGAGCCGACCATAACCCAGGCCTGGACCAACGGGGTTCAGCCGATGCTGGCCGGTGAACTGGCGGTGGAACCGGCGATCAAGGCCACGATAGAGCCGTTCCGACTGTTCATGGCGGCACGGGTTTCGCCCGACACCCTGGCGGAACTGGCGTCGCTGCGCCCTGGTGCTGATCCGAACATGGCGCCGATCACAGCCCCGCTGTCGATCCTGGTGCCATCTTTCCTGCTGTCGGAGATCGCGCGGGCGTTTCAGATCGGTTTTCTGGTGTTCTTGCCGTTTCTGATCATCGATCTGGTGGTGGCGGCGGTCCTGATGTCGATGGGGATGATGATGGTACCGCCTGCCATCGTGTCTCTGCCGTTCAAACTGGCGTTTTTCGTGGTGGCCGACGGCTGGAGCCTGATTTCCGGGGCACTGGTGCGCAGTTATTTTTGAGCGATGGCACAAAGCGCCATCGCCCTCCCGAATTTTCTACGAAAATTCAAGAATCTCCCCCCCCACCCCCCCCGGTCGGCACTGAATTTTCGGAGAAAATTCGCGCCGGAAAGGCGGTGCAGCTTGTTTCTCACACCTCGAACTGCAACGCCTTGACCTGCTGGAACATCCCTGTTGCGTCCAGCGTATCGACCACTTTTGGGTCAATCGCCTGATCCAGATACAGAATCGCAATCGCATCCTTGCCGATGCCGGATCGCCCAAGGGTGAAGTTGGCGATGTTGACGGCGTTCTTGCTCATCGTCATCCCCAACAGTCCGATGATCCCCGGTACGTCCTCGTTGGTGGTATAGAGCATGTGGCGGCCAATCTCGGCATCGATGTTGATGCCCTTGATCTGGATGAACCGTGGCTTGCCATCGGAAAAACAGGTACCGGCCACCGACCGTTCGCGCTTTTCGGTCACCATCGTCACCTTGATATAGGCATCGAACACCCCGGATTTCTCTTGGCGCGTGGTCGAAATCTGAATGCCCCGCTCCTTCGCCAGCACCGGCGCAGACACCAGGTTCACATCCGGGTTGGCGGTCTTCATCACCCCGGCAATCACCGCCTGGTTGAGCGCGGCCAGGTTCATCTCCGCCACGGTACCGTCATACAGGATGTTGATCGCCTTGATCGGCTCATCGGTCATCTGGCCGACAAAGGCACCCAGATGCCCCGCCAGCTTGATCCACGGCCCCATCACCAAAGCCTCTTCGGCGGTGACATTCGGCATGTTCAGCGCGTTCTGCACCGCCCCGGTCAACAGGTAATCCGACATCTGTTCGGCCACCTGCAGCGCCACGTTTTCCTGCGCTTCGGTGGTGGCGGCCCCCAGATGCGGGGTGCAGACCACATTGGGCAGGCCGAACAGCGGGCTTTGCGTCGCCGGTTCCACTTCAAACACGTCAAGCGCCGCCCCTGCCACTTGGCCAGACTTCAGCGCTGCAACCAACGCCGCCTCATCAATCAACCCGCCCCGGGCGCAGTTGATGATGCGGACCCCGCGCTTGACCCTGGCCAAAGCCTCGGCAGACAGGATGTTGCGGGTCTTGTCGGTCAGGGGCACATGCAGAGTGATGAAATCGGCGCGGGCCAGCAACTCGTCCAGTTCCACCTTGTGCACGCCCAAAGCCCTGGCCCGTTCATCCGACAGGAACGGGTCATAGGCGACCACTTTCATATGAAGCCCCACAGCGCGGTTGCAGACGATGCCGCCGATATTGCCGGCACCGATCACCCCCAGGGTCTTGTTGTACAGCTCCACCCCCATGAACCGGCTTTTCTCCCATTTGCCGGCTTGCGTCGAGGCATTCGCCTCCGGCAACTGCCGCGCCACGGCAAACATCATCGCAATCGCATGTTCGGCGGTGGTGATCGAATTGCCGAACGGGGTGTTCATCACGATCACCCCCTTTTTCGAGGCGGCGGGAATATCGACATTGTCGACCCCGATCCCGGCGCGGCCGATCACCTTCAGCCGCGTCGCCTTTTCCAGCAGCTTTTCGGTGGCTTTGGTGGCAGACCGGATCGCCAGCCCGTCATACTGGCCGATCACCGCCGCCAGCGCCTCTTTGTCCTTGCCGAGTTTGGGCAGGTAATCGACCTCTATGCCGCGATCGCGGCAGATCTGGACGGCGGTTTCGGAAAGTTCGTCGGATACGAGAACACGAGGGGCCATGAAGGACTCCATTGGATTGGGAGGGGAATGGTGGGGTAGAACCCCACCCTACACAGGGTGGGGTTCTACCCCACCACGGCAATCTCCGCCTGGAACGCATGGGCAATCCACGGCATCAGCGCGACGACATCCGCCGTTTCAACTGTCGATCCGCACCAAATGCGCAAACCCGCCGGGGCATCACGGTAAGCGCCGACGTCATAAGCCACCCCCGCCTTTTCCAGCCGTTTCGCCACCGCCTTGGCAAAGGCCGCGCCATCCGCAATCCGGCTATCGTTGAACTTCAGGCAGACCGAGGTGGTGGATGCAATCGCCGGGGTTTCGGCCAGATTGACCAGCCACGGATGGGCGGCGCAGAAATCCCACACCACTTGCGCATTGGCCGAAGCCCGCGCCACCAGCCCCGGCAACCCGCCGACCGACCCAGCCCAGTGCAGCGATACCAGATAATCCTCCACCGCCAGCATTGACGGCGTGTTGATGGTTTCGCCGGTAAAAATGCCGTCGATCAGCTTGCCCTTTGAGGTCAGGCGGAAAATCTTCGGCAGCGGCCAGGCCGGTACATGGCTTTCCAGCCGTTCGACAGCGCGCGGAGACAGCACCAGCATGCCATGCGCCCCTTCGCCGCCCAGCACCTTTTGCCAACTGAACGTCACCACATCCAGCTTGTCCCACGGCAACACCATCGCAAAGGCGGCAGAGGTGGCGTCACAGATCGTCAGCCCTTTGCGGTCCGCCGGAATCGCATCGCCATCCGGCAGGCGGCAGCCCGAGGTGGTGCCGTTCCAAGTGAAAACCACGTCTGAATCAAAATCCACCGTGGTGAAATCGACGATCTGGCCATAAGGCGCAATCCGCACCTTCGCCTCCAGCTTCAGCTGTTTGACGACGTCCGTCACCCAGCCTGCGCCGAAACTTTCCCAGGCCAGCATCTCCACCGGCCGTGCCCCCAGCATCGACCACAGCGCCATTTCCATCGCCCCGGTGTCGGACGCCGGAACGATCCCGATCCGGTAGCCCTCGGGCACCCCCAACACCTCGCGGGTCAGGTCAATCGCCTGTTTCAGCTTGTCTTTGCCCACAGCCGCGCGATGCGAACGGCCGAGCGGCGCGTCGCGCAGCATATCAAGGCTGTAACCGGGGATTTTGGCACAGGGGCCAGAGGAAAAGCGCGGGTTTTCCGGGCGCTTGGCCGGTGCATTCGGATCAGACATTTTATCCTTCCAGATATGTGCCCCCCGGTGGGGAGGGGTGTCCCGCCACCGGGGATAAAGCGGCAAAGCTGCTGGCACAAGCGGGAATTCTGCACTACTCAGCCGCTGGTGCGCAAAGTTGGCCGCACGCCTCCACTATCGGAAACAAAGGTCGCGCCCCATGTTCCCAAAGTTCATTGTGTCGCTGCTCTGCAATCCCGGCAAGGCACTGGTGACACCGGAAACGGTGGCGGCGCTGCGCAATGCCTGGGGTGGCGGTGAGATGCGCTGGCTGGCACCGGGGATCGCCGCTGAGTTTCCCTGTAATGCGATTCCCGACAATCGCTGGCAGGTCTGGCAGGGGCTGCAGCAGCTGGGCATTGACCTGGTGGTGCAACCGGCCATCGGGCGGCGGAAAAAGATGCTGTTGGCCGATATGGACAGCACGATGATTGATCAGGAATGTATCGACGAACTGGCGGATGAGG
The DNA here is from genome assembly GCA_043736155.1 of Paracoccaceae bacterium. Lineage (GTDB taxonomy): Bacteria > Pseudomonadota > Alphaproteobacteria > Rhodobacterales > Rhodobacteraceae > JANNRR01. The sequence goes on from JAYTDA010000124.1 coordinate 19,811, forward strand.
CGGGCGCTTGGGCCGAGGTCTCCGCCATCACCGCCCGCGCGATGAATGGCGAACTGGATTTCGAGGCGGCACTGATCGCGCGTGTCGCCCTGCTGCGCGGCTTGCCGGAAACGGTGATTGCCGGGGTTTTGGCCGACCGTATCACCCTGGCCGTCGGCGGTCCGGACTTACTGGCAACGATGAAGGCCAATGGTGGCTATGCCGCACTGGTGTCAGGTGGCTTTACCGCCTTCACCAGCCCGATCGCCGCCCGGTTGGGTTTTGATGAACACCGCGCCAACAGTTTGGTGGTGGAACAGGGCAAACTGGCCGGAACAGTGTCGTTTCCGATCCTCGGGCGGCAGGCCAAGGTGGATGCCCTGGCACAGATCACCGCCCGGTTGGGCATTGCCGAGGCCGAGGTGATGGCGGTGGGTGATGGCGCCAACGATCTGGGCATGCTGCACCGCGCCGGTGCCGGTGTGGCGCTGCATGCCAAGCCTGTGGTGGCGGCAGAATGCGACATCCGCATCAACTTCGGCGATCTGACCGGGCTCTTGTATATTCAGGGCTATGCGCGGGGCGAGTTCGCGGTTGTCTGACGGCGCGGGAAGTGCCCTCAGGCAAACCCCGGTGCCAGTCGCATCTCACCGGTGACCCTGCCGCTGCAATTTATCAATGGCCCGGTCAAAAAGGTCGCCACCACCGGATGCCCGGCATCCAGCACCCCCAACCGAACCAGCAGCGCCGTAATCGCCGCCTCTTTCGCCCGTTCGGCACCGTCGATGATCTTCAGCGCCAGCCCCAGCCGCTGTTCCGGCAGGATCGCCACATAATAGCCCTCTGCGCCGCCTTTCAGGGTCACTTTCCCGCCCATCGCCTGCATCAGTATGGTACAGGCCCGGCCTTCGCCCGACACCATTTCCGGGTAAGCCGCCATGGCGCGATAGAGCCGCGCCGCCGCCCGCTCACGCAGCGACCCTTCGGGATTGGCGCCGGCGAAAAACGCCATTGCCCGCGCCATTGCTGTCATTGAGGTGGTAAAGTTGGGGGCGGAACAGCCGTCGATGCCATAGCCGGGGCTGGCCATCGCGGTCACCTCTTCAAAGGCGGCACGAACGGCACGCTGCACCGGGTGGTCCACCTCGATATACTCGGCCCCACCTTTCAGATGCCGGTTCAGCGTCAGAAAGCCGGAATGTTTCCCGGAGCAGTTGTTGTGGTACTGGCACGGGCTGGCATCGGTTTTCACCAGCAGATCGCGGGCGGCGATATCGCTGGGCCAATGGCTGCCACAGCGCAGATCGCCCATCCCCATCCCCAGACCCGCCAGCCACTCCGCCACCATACCGGTATGCAGCGCCGCGCCGACATGGCTGGCGCAGGCCAGCGACAGTTGTCGCATGGTCAGGCCAACAGCGTCAGCGGCCCCGGATTCAACCAAAGGCAGCGCCTGAATCATCTTGGCAGAGGAGCGCGGATAGGTCACGGCATCGCCGTCGCCCCAGACCTGCACCACCGATCCACCGGCATCACAGATCACCGCGTGACCAGCGTGAACGCTTTCCAATATCCCGCCGCGCCACAGTTCAATCATCGGAACAGCCGCCATTTCGTCCCTCTCTGGTCAAACATGCGCGATTTTATGCCAAGGGGCTTTTGTCCCCGGCGGGTTTTGGCGTATGTAAGGCTTATCGAGTTGAAAATCCCTGCGCTACGGGAAAAGGTGCGGCAAGCACCAGCCCACACCGGCAAGCAGGGCAGAGGCAGACACAGTCGGAGGCTGTAAGACATGACATCAATGATTGTGCGGGGCGCAGGTGCCCTTGGCTTCGCTGCTGCAACCCTTGTACTGGCACCCGGTTTGCAGGCGCAGGAATCCACCAACCGCGTTGCCGCCAACACGGATTGGAGCGTCTTTGTCGAAGCCAAGGAATGCTGGGGCGTGTCCAAACCCAAGGAAACCGTCAACATCCGCGACGGCCAACCGGTCGAGGTACGGCGCGGCGAGATCTTGCTGTTTGTCACCTATACATCCGGCGACAGCAAAGGTGTGGTGTCTTTCAGCGGCGGCTATCCGTTTGCCGATGGCTCCACCGTCAAGCTGACCCTCGATTCCGCCGCGTTCGATCTGTTCACCGATGGCGAGTTTGCCTTTGCCAAACCGGAAGATGACGGCAAGATCGTCGATGCGATGAAAAGCGGGGCCCAGGCTGTGGTGACCGGCCAATCCGGCAAGGGCACCAAGACCAAAGACACCTTTTCCCTGCTCGGCTTCACCGCATCGGTGACCGAGGCTGCAAAGCGCTGCGCGGGGTAGGGTCAAAAGCCGATCAGCAGAAAGTCGAGGGCATCGCGGATCTGGTCAAAGTACCGCGCCATTCCATCGACACGCTTGCGCAGGATCGATGTGGGCACAGCGGAAAGCGCTTGGCTGACCATGACATACCGTACACCCTCTACTTCGAAGATCGGGTTCAATCTTGGGGTCTGGACCAAAGTGCGTTGCGGCGGCAACAGTGGGACAACCACCCGGGTCTTGATGGTTTCGATAATGTCGGCCTGCACATCCAGCAAAAAGCCATGGCCGCCGGGGTTCTGGTAAAGGTCGAACTGCGCCATCAGAATTGCCGGTATTTTTCCAGTGGCAGCCCATTCTCCTCAATATATTGATTATAGCCATCCAGCGCCGCCATATTTTCAGCAAGCCACTGGTCTTCCTTGGCTTTTTTCACCGCCGCCTTCAACCCAAGCTCGGCGGCTCTGGAAACATTCACCTCCAGCGCCTTCGCCTCTTCCAGCAAAACGCGGTCCATCGACAGGTTCACCGCTTTCCGGGAAGCGTTTGACATGCTCGATCCTCCATCTCCCCCACAGTCTATGCGCATGAACCATGCGCGTCAAATCTTACCAACCGGCAAAGCCGCCATCGACATTGATCAGCGACCCGGTCATGTAGCCCGCCTGCGCTGAACACAGAAACAGCATGGCGTCGGCAATCTCGTCCGGCTGCGCCATCCGGCCCGCCATGATCAGCGACGACACCCGTTCCTGGAACAGATCGGAATGGCCGTTGAACACCGCCCCCGGAGCAATGGTGTTGACCGTCGCCTGCCGCTTGCGCCAGTAGCTGGCGAGCCACAGTGTCAGCCCGTGAATTCCCGCCTTGGTCACGCCATAGGCCGAAAAATTCTTGAACGGCATGCCGTCGTAAATGTCGTGATGCGGCGCGTTCAGCGCATACATCGAGGCGACGTTGATCAGGCTACAGGGCCATTTGCCCACGATGTCACGGTCCATCTGCCGCGCCACCATGAAGGCGCCGGTCAGGTTGGTGCGCAGCGTGCGCTCCCAGTCGCTCACCGAGGTATCGGCGAAATCCGGGAAAGGTTTGCCCGCCCCCATCAGCATCTCGCCGGTGATCGCGGCGTTGTTCAGCACCACATTGGGCTGGTAGCCCTTGGCCAGCAGGGTCTGGAAAATCCCCTCGACTTGGCGCTCGTCCGACACATCCATTTCCTCGAAATGAAATCCTTCGTTGCCGTGATGCGCCGCCTTCAGCGCCTCTGCCCTTGGCCCCGGCAGGTCCGATGCAATCACCCGAGCCCCTGCCGCCAGCATGCGCCGTACATAGGTTGACCCCAGAACGCCACAGGCGCCGGTGATGAAAATCGTCTTTCCGGCCAGCTGCTTATCCATCGGTATTTCCAATTTTCCGGGCCTCTTTCAACAGAAATTCCACCAGTTTGAAATCAAACTCGGTATCGATGTCGATGCAGCGTTCGGGCGGCATCAGATAGGGGATCACCCGGCCTTCAAACAGCTTGGTCGCCCGCTTCAGATAGGTGGGGTCCACCACATAGGTCGATGCCGCGTGCTCATAGACCGTGGGTGCCTGCTGCCGCGCCACCACGCCACCGGGCAGCGGTTTTGACACATGCAGGGCACCGCTGGCATCAGGCTCCACCAGATTGAAATAGGGGTTTTTCCGCGCCTCGCAGCAGCTCATCACCATGTCGGGGCGCTGAGCGGTGAACAAGGCCAGCGCGTCGGTGATGTCTAGCGGCAGGCGCAGCGGCGAGGTGGCGTCGAGATCGAGGAATGCATCAACCGGGCCGGTGATCGCCTCCGATACCAGCAGCGCATGTTGCCACACCCCCCATTTTCCGGCGGTATCGGTTGCCAGATGGTCGGGGCGCAGGCCGATGGGCAGACAGCCTTTGGCCAGGGCATGGGCGTAAATCTCGGGGGAATCGGTCGAAACCACCACCTTATCCACGCCGGGATGCGCCAAAAGCTGATCCAGCGACCAGTCGATCAGCCTCTTGCCGCACATGGCGCGAAAATTCTTGCCCGGCACGCCCTTGGAGCCTTTGCGCACCCCGATGTGGCCCAGGATCATGGTTTGCCTCCGGTCAGTTGCCCCACAAAGCGCCGCGCCTGCCAGGCGCTGGCAATCCGGGTACAACTTGCCTGTACCAGATCAAGCCGGGGCAGATGCTCAACACCACTCACCACGCGGCCGTCGATCAGCGCCAGCCAGTCGCGCATCGCCGCCAGAAACATCTCGTTGCGGACAAAGGCGACCGACAGCAGGTCGATGCTGCGCCGCGCCCTTGTCCCGGCAATGTCGATCTTTCGGGTTGATACCGGCGACAAATAGTCCATCGAAACGCTCCCCAGCGCTGTACTGTCCAGCGTGATCCGGGTTGCCATGTCGACCCCGGGATAGGCGCTGTGCCCGATACAGTCCACTGCGCCGATCTCTGCCATGGGAAACAGGCAGTTTGCCATATCCAGCTCGTGGCACAGGTCCAGCAGCACTCCGCCACCCGCAGGCCGCGCCGCGTAACTATCGGAAAACCGCCAGTTTTGCCGCCATTGGGTGACATCGTGGCCGATGTCGAAACTGAAGCGGTAGGTGTCGGACAGATCGGCGGTGGCCAGATCGCGGAACGTCGGATGATAGCGCATCATGAAGCCGACAAGGCTGCGCGCCGCGATGGGAGCCGCCACCTGGAAAATTTCCGCAAGCTCCACCGGGTCATACGCCAGCGGTTTTTCGACATACATCGGAACATCCGCAGCTACACAGGCGGCAATCAGCGGCAACCGCACTTGGGTTTCCGTAGCGATCACCGCCCCCCGCAGCCCGGCCCGGATCTGCGCCAACGCGCCTTCCAGCCCCACGGCGCGCATCGACACGGATTTCACCTTTATGCCCAGTGTCGCCAGATTGGCGGCATGACGGGTGCCGATCGACCCGGTTCCGATCACAAGAATGGTCATGTGCCCTCTCCCTACCGCCCAGCGGTCTAGCGCAGGGGCGCGGCGCAGGCAACGCAACCTGTTCCGTTCCCCGGCCAAATCCTGTATTGCAGCCCCTTGACCACAGGACCCGCCATGACCGACGCCACCGCCCCGATTACCCCAGATGTCCATACCATCCCGCGCAGGCTGCCCGCAGCCGGCAAGACCAACCTCGTCGGCCTGACCCGCGACCAGTTGCGTGAAACGCTGCTGGCGGCTGGCACACCGGAGCGGCAGGTCAAGATGCGGGTCGGGCAGGTCTGGGCCTGGATTTACGAACGCGGCGTGCGCGATTTCGCCCGGATGACCAATCTGGCCAAGGATTACCGCGCGCTGCTGGCGGAGCATTTCACCATTGAACTGCCAGAAGTGGTCACCCGGCAGGTCTCGACCGACGGCACCCGCAAATATCTGGTGCGCATCACCGGCGGGCATGAGGTCGAGGTGGTCTATATCCCCGAACCGGGGCGCGGCACCCTGTGCATCTCGTCGCAGGTCGGCTGCACCCTGACCTGTTCGTTTTGCCACACCGGCACGCAAAAGCTGGTGCGCAACCTGACAGCGGGCGAGATTGTCGGCCAGGTGATGCTGGCCCGCGATGATCTGGGCGAATGGCCGGTGCCCGGTGCGCAAAAAGATGAAACCCGCCTGCTGTCCAACATCGTGCTGATGGGGATGGGCGAACCGCTGTATAACTTCGATGCCGTCCGCGATGCGATGAGGATCGTGATGGATGGCGACGGCCTGTCGCTCAGCCGCCGCCGCATCACCCTGTCGACCTCTGGTGTGGTGCCGGAAATTGCCCGCGCCGCCACCGAGATCGGCTGTTTGCTGGCGGTCAGCTTCCACGCCACCACCGATGAGGTGCGCGACCGGCTGGTGCCGATCAACAAGAAATGGAACATCAAGACCCTGCTGGATACCCTGCGGGAATACCCGCGGCTGTCGAACTCGGAACGCATCACCTTTGAATATGTGATGCTGAAAGGGGTGAATGATTCGGATGCCGACGCCAAGCGGCTGGTCAAATTGATCGCAGGGATCCCAGCGAAAATCAACCTGATCCCGTTCAACGAATGGCCCGGTGCGCCCTATGAACGCTCTGACCGTGACCGCATCGAAGCCTTTGCCGACATCATCTACAAGGCCGGTTACGCCAGCCCGATCCGCACCCCGCGCGGCGAAGACATCATGGCGGCCTGTGGCCAGTTGAAATCGGCGACTGAACGGGCACGGAAAAGCCGGGCAGAGATAGCGGCGGAGGCCGGGTTGGGCCAGTAACTCTAGCATTTCGGCAGCGGGCAGGCCAAGGTCACGGCCCGTCTGTCCTGTCACGGAACGCCAATGACCCCACCCATCCTGCGCAACCAACCTGCGCGCCGCCTGTTTCTGCACCTGCATGGCTTGGGGGACCTCCCGACCGGCCCCGCCACCGGTGCAGACCTGGCCGACCTGATCCACCGCATCGGCTTTGTGCAGCTGGACTCCATCAACACGGTCGAGCGCGCCCACCACATGATCCTGTGGTCGCGGCGGCAAAGCTACCGGCCCCCAGCGCTGAAGCGGCTGCTGGAACAGGACCGCGCCCTGTTTGAACATTGGACCCATGACGCCTCGGTGATTCCGGTCGAGCATTACGGCCATTGGCGGCACCGGTTCGAACGCGACGCGGTACGGTTGCAGGCCAACTGGCGCAGCTGGTTTCGCGATGGCTATGAGGACAAGTTCGACACCATCCTGCGCCATGTCATCGACCACGGCCCGGTGACCTCGACCGATGTGGGCGAGGGAGAGGCAAGGGGCAAAGGCGGCTGGTGGGACTGGCACCCGTCGAAAACCGCGCTGGAATGGCTGTGGCGCACCGGGGCGCTGGCGGTGACACGGCGCGACGGCTTTCAAAAGGTCTATGACCTGACCGAACGGGTGATCCCGGCACAGCATCTGAACGCGCGGCATCATCCGGCTGAGACGGTGGACTGGGCCTGTTCGGCTGCGCTGGACCGTTTGGGTTTTGCCACGTCGGGTGAATTGGTCTCTTTCTGGGGCCTGCTGGCCCCGGACGAGGGCAAGCAATGGTGCAAGGCCGCATTGGCTGACCGCCGCATTATCGCGGTTGACATTGAAAACGCCGACGGCACTCTGCGCCG
>JAYTDA010000125.1:0-2950 GCA_043736155.1 Paracoccaceae bacterium
GGCGGCGCTGAACCCGGCGCTGCTGGGGCCGCTGGCGCTGCCGCTGGTCACCGGGTCGGTCACGCTGGGGGCGCTCGCGGTGGTGTTCGTGTTCGGCATCCGGGGCAACCCTGCGGATCATCCGACACCCCGGCTGGCCATCGCGAACCCGCTGGAGGTGGGCACCGCGCTCAAGCTGGCGGGCTTTATCGTGGTGGTGATGCTGGCGGCCACGCTGGTGCAACGGGTCTGGGGCGATGCGGGTGTGCTGGCGGTGGCGGCCGTGTCGGGCATCGCCGATGTCGATGCGATCACCCTGTCGATGGCGCGGATGGAAACGCCGGTGCGCCTTGCCACCCAGGCGATCTTGCTGGCAGTGGCGGTCAACACCGCGTCAAAAGCCACGATGGCCGCCTGGGTCGGCGGGCTGGCGGTCGGCCTGCGCGTGTGGCTGGCCAGTACGGTGGCCCTGGCGGCTGCGGGTGCCGCGTATGTGGGGTTCGGCTGAGGTTTTTCGGGCAACCAAAGACATGTCCGCCTGTCATGGCACCCGGTGCAGCGTCTGGAGATCCACCAATTGGAAAGGTGGGCGTTATCTTCCAACCCGTCACCCTGCCCCGCCTTGATCCAGATCAACGTCCCGACCCACAAGCGGCCCTAGAGTCTGGGTTGAGCCCTGTTGTTGACCATGCCCTTTCTGTGGAGGGCAATGCTGCTCAAGGTACAATGGTTCGTTCGGGCAGATCCCTTGCCGAACCCCACCCCGCCTGTAAAAGAAAGGTAGTCCATGACCCTTCAGATTCTCGTGCCGCTGCACACCTACCCTGACGGAAATTCCGCCGCCATCGCGGGCCATGTCGGCACAGTGGCAAGGCATCTTCGGGCCGATGTCCATGGTTTGGTTTTGAACGCCACCTTTCCGCCCGCCTCTTCGATCATGGGCACCATGCTGATCAATGTCGACAGCATGGTGCGCGAGGTGACCGCCAAGTGCCACATCAAGGGGGCGGCGCTGGTGAAGGCAATGCAGGCTGAACTGGAACCGACTGGCATTAATTTCCGCAGCACCCAGTTGGATTGCACTTTGGGAACCATCGGCGGTGCCGCCGAGACCTATGCCCGTTACCACGATCTGATCGTGGTTGGCTTAAGTGCCAACGATGTGTCGATGGAGGCGACCGCCGAAACTGTTGTGTTCGGATCAGGACGCCCGACCCTTCTGGTGCCGCAAGACGCAGCCCCGTCGCAGTTTCAGCATGTCATGATCGCATGGGATGGCAGCCGCGTTGCCACCCGTGCCGTGGCCGATGCGCGCGAATTTCTGCGGCTTGCGAAAACCGTGACGATTGCGGTTGTGACCGACGAAAAGGCCCTGCCCGATGAAGATCCGGGCCTGAAACTGATCGATTACCTCGACCGGCACACGATCAATGCGGCAGTTGCACTGGTGCAGGCCAAAGGGCGGCCGATCGCGCGCGCATTGCAGGACCATGCGCTGGAAATCGGCGCCGACATGATGGTCATGGGGGCCTTTGGCCATTCCCGGATCCGCGATTTCGTGATGGGCGGGGCCACTGCCGGCATTCTGCGCGATCTGAAACTGCCGGTGCTGCTCGCGCATTGACGCCAACATTCCCGGAGGACTTCTGCCAAAAGACTTGCCCCCCAAGGAAATAATGATGACGGACCCACGGCAACTCGCAGGATTGATCGGCCCGACCATGGTCGCAATTGGCGTCACTGAAGCCATAAACATCGACGCCTTCGCGAACCAGATTGCGCCTGTGGTTTATCTCAACGGCGCAATTCTTTTTGTTGTCGGCCTCGCCATCGTTCGCGCACACAATCTTTGGACTTGGTACTGGCCCGTCATCATAACGCTGACCGGCTGGGTCGCCATGATTGGCGGCCTTTGGCGCATGGCGGCACCCGATGCGCCACAAGCGCCAGAAAATGGGCTCACCTACGTGGTCCTGGCTGCGATTGGCGCCATCGGCGTCATTCTGAGTGTCAGGGCCTATGGTCCGAAAGTATCCCCGGCACAGGAACCCCCCGATGTCTGACAATTCGCCGACCAAGCTTGCGTTTGGGCCGTGCCTCAAGCCGTTGTTGGCCTGCTGTCAGACACGGGCGCGGGGATCGCGCCCAGCACAAAGCGCTGATATTGGGCAACTTAAATTTCGGAACAATTCGCAACGGGACAGTCTCTGATGGGCGAACCCAAGATCATGACCCGCGCCGCGAACCGGATCCGGTTCCGCAACGTAGACATGGATTTCAATCTCACCTGGATATTGGGGGTCTCTGACTTGTTCGGTTGGTCGCATGGCGAGGTCATGTTCGTCGCGAGCCGGATCAAAGACGGAAACCCTGCGAGCTGGCGCAAGGAATTTCGAAAGGAGGGCCAACATCTACTTGTCAGAGCGGCCACTGCCCGGTCACTCGGTAATTTGGCATCGGCGGGCCAAGCGCAATTTGGCGCGTGCTTTGCCTTCCGGGCGGCGTTGCAGTACTGTGATCCGCGTGAAGACGAATTCAAGACGGCATTGGAAGCGATGGAGCAATCCTTCCAGAACGCAGTGCGGGATCTGCGGATTCCGATCAAAGCCGTGGAGGTGCCGTTCGAAGCGACGTCGCTGCCAGGTTATTTCCTGCAAATCGACGACCGGCCCCGACCCACCGTCGTCATAGTCGGAGGCGGCGATACATTCCGTGAAGACCTGTTCAGCTTCGCAGGCTATGCTGGCTGGAAGCGAGACTACAATGTCTTGATGGTTGATTTGCCTGGTCAGGGCAAGACGCCCGAGCGAGGTCTGTATTTCAGGGCTGACTCCCATGTCGCCATTTCCGCAGTTCTCGATTGGCTGCACGCAGAAATAGGTGAACAGGCTGCGGATGTCGCGCTTTTTGGCGTCAGCGGCGGAGGTTATTTTACAGCGCAAACCGTCGTCGCGGATGCGCGTCCAAAGGC